>MFRB01000099.1 GCA_001783255.1 Candidatus Magasanikbacteria bacterium RIFOXYD12_FULL_33_17 | reverse complement strand
CTACCAAAAATTACATAAGAATCTACTGGCAAATTTAATTTTCTAAGTTCTTCTAAAAGTTTTTTAAACTCCATATTTTTCTATTATTTTTTCTTTCAATAATTCTGGAACAATATTCAAATCTTTCAATTCACCAAAATCATGCCACTCCAAAATATATTTATTTTCTTCTGAGTTACGTCCAACTTCTGGACCACCAAGTTTGATATCACCAACAAAACTATCAGCAAAAAAAACAATATTTTTTCTCTTATCAAAATCATTATAATATTCCAAAAACTTTTTTCCTAAAACAATATCCAAATTAGTTTCTTCTTTGGCTTCTCTAATGGCTGTTTCTTCTGCGCTTTCACCATCTTCCACACCACCTCCGGGCAATGCAAAAAACTCTCTACCATTTTTGAACCGATGTATCAAAAGTATTTTATTGTCTTGCAAAATAATTGTTCCCGCTCTCATAAGTAAAATTTTTTATCTCAATGTATCTCAATTTATCTCTACATTATTAAAAAACATCTCAATCCATTTCATTCCCCACTTGCCCGCCTTGGGAGGGTTCCCCTTTCCTCATTCCCCTACGTCGCTACATGAAAATAAACAGTATCACCATCTTTGACCACATATTCTTTTCCTTCTAATTTCAATTTTCCACTTGTTCTAATACCACTCCAACCACCATACTCTACAAAATCTTTCCAATTGACGACATCAGCTTTGATATAGCCTTTGACAAAATCAGTATGAATAACACCGGCAGCTTCTGGACCTTTTGCTCCTTTTTTTACAGTCCAAGCTCTAGTTTCTATTTCTCCAGAAGTAAAATATGTAACTAAGTCTAGAAGTTTATAACCAGCTACTACAAGTTTATCAAGTCCGGTTTCAGTAATTCCCAAGTCTGCCATATAGGCTTTGGCATCTTCTTCCCCAAGCTCAGCCAACTCAGCTTCCAGCTTAGCACTTATTTCTATATATGGACCGTCGAGATTGAATTCTTTTTTAGTTCCCACACTTGCTTCATCAATATTGACGACATAAAGCATTGGTTTCATAGTGATAAGATGTAGATCTTGTAATATTTTCATTTCGTCTTCTCCAATAACAAAAGACCCATCATCCTCCAAAGTTCTAGCAGGTTTTCCAGCTTGAAGATGTGCATCTATTTTTTCAAGCAAGGCTAATTCTTTGGCAAGTTCTTTTACCATTACACCTTTAGAATTTTTACGAGTTTTATCCAGACGTTTACTGACAGTTTGCCAATCAGCCATTATCAATTCCAAATTGATTACTTCACTATCATCTTTTGGATCGACTTTGCCATGAACATGAGTTACATTTCCATCAGTAAAACCACGCACCACCTGAACAATAGCATCAGTCTCACGAATATGTGACAAAAATTTGTTTCCCAGACCTTCTCCCTCTGAAGCACCTTTGACAAGTCCAGCAACGTCCACAAATTCAATCGCTGTTGGCACTATTTTGTGAGATTTTGAAGTTGTTGACAATGGCAACAATCTTTCGTCAGGTACTTCAACAACGCCTACATTAGGTTCAATCGTACAAAAAGGATAATTAGCAGCATCGGCTTGCTTACTTTTGGTAAGTGCATTGAAAAGTGTTGATTTCCCGACATTTGGTAGTCCTACGATAGCTAAAGATAACATAGTTTATAATTAGTGAAAAACAAAGTCATTCTATTACAAAAACACCTTTTAGTCAATGTTAAAAAGAAAAAAACAGGAGCTTTCAAAGTATTTAAGGAATGACGAAATGAGTCTGAAAGAACGAATTTCATTGTTAAACATTCACTGCCTGCCGGCAGGAATGAATTCGTCACTCCTAAAAAAAATTTTATAACAAACAAAAAATCCCTTAGCTAAAAGCTTTGGGATTTTTTGTTCTCACTTTGCAAAGAGTTGAGTTGCTCGTCGATTTATATACCGCTGACGAGCAAAGCAGTGTGTATCCACACAACCCCAGAGCATATTACTGCTACTTGAGGGTTGTGAGGGGGTACCCTTAAGGCTGTACCTGACCTATTGTTACCCGAGTTCAACACCCCACTTGACGAAGAACATACACCAGCAAAAAGCTGACTGTAAGGATGCTCGGCAGGAACCACCACGGGCTCGACTTCCGATGAAACTCATCAAGCTCCGCTTGACGACGTCTCTCTTCCTCGACAGCCTTCGCCGTCGGCTGTCTTCCTTTGTCATACATTTCTCGTTCTCCCTTCCTGAAATTGTTCTCTAAAAAACGTAATAGCAACCTTTGCTATTAACGTTAATCAAGAAGAAATAAATTTCATTTATATGCAATTCACTTCTTCTTGATCTAAAAATTAATATTAGAGTATATCATAAAAATGAGTATAAGTCAAGTATGTATGGCTTAAATAAGCCAAATTATAGTCATATAATATCATATAATGGTAGATTAATATTGACAAAATTTGCTATTTTTAGTACAATTAATTTATCATAAAAATAATGACAATATGTTACATGATAATTTATTAAATTTGGGTTTTAGTCCCAATGAAAGCACCATTTATTTGGCTCTTTTTAATTTTGGTAAAATAAAAGCTGGAGAGTTGATAATAGCTACTGGTTTGCATCGTAATATTGTATATACTTCATTAGATAGTTTAGTAGAAAGACAGTTGGTGACAAAAACTATAATAAAAGGAGTTGCACATTTTGTTGTAAACAACCCCGAAGCACTCGTCTCAGAAATTGATAATAAAAAACAATTAGCGAAACAAATGATCAAAGAACTACACAAAAAGATTGAGACTACACAAAGAGAGGTAATAATATATGAGGGTTTAGAAGGAATTAAAAGAATACACGAAGAATCTCTAAATTCACCAACAGGGACAACTTTCTACATGCTGGGAGCACCTAGTTTTGGAGTGCAAGAAGAATTAAATAAGTATTGGCAAAACTACCATAAAAAAAGAATAAAAAGGGGAATAAATTTTTTAGGTATGTATGACAAATCTGTTGATGAAGACATACTACTAAACAGAAACAATCTAGAACTATGTGAAGTAAAATATTTACCACAAGATTTTGACATGCCTATGTGGATTTATATAGTCAACGATGTTTGTTCATTAATTACTGCCAAAGAAAATCCACTTATTATAAATATCAAAAGTAAAGAAATCGCCAAAGCCTTTTTGCAATATTTCAATTATCTTTGGGACCAAACTGATTCTAAACAAAAAAACCAATAACAAAAAACACGTTTCTTAAATAAAACGTGTTTTTATTTTTGACTATATATGTAACATCCGGAACATCCGTATCCTGCCTGCCGGTAGGCATGGTATCAGTATATCCGGATTATTATTTTTTGATTAATATTACTTTTCTACTTTGTGTTGCCCAAACTGTCCCCGCAAAGCTGAAACAACTTGTCCAGTATAATCTGGATTTTTTTGTGATTGTTTACGAAAATTTAGAGATTCTTCTATTACTTTTGCTTTCAATTTCATTGCTTTGGCAGTATCTATTGTCCAAGCACCTTCACCATTACTATCTACCTTACCACTTATCTTTTTGAGATCAGTTCCATATATTTCAAAAGCATCATAAAGCCAACCAACAAGTCTAGATTCAATGACACTACCATTATTATACACACTAGTTACTTTTTTCAAATCAAGTTTATAATCAGATTTTTTCATCACGTTAAATCCTTCACCAAGCGCTTGCATCATACCGTATTCAATACCATTGTGTACCATTTTGACAAAGTGCCCAGCACCATTGCCAGGGAAAAATTCATAACCATTAGTCAAAGACATATCTTTAAAAAGTGTCTCGGTATATTTGAAAACTTTTTTGTCCCCACCAATCATCACGCAAGCACCTTTGCGAGCTCCACTAGGACCACCAGAAACACCGGCATCAAGAAAATGAATGCCATATTTAGTCAAAAGTTTTCCTCTCTTAACAGAATCTTGAAAATAAGAATTTCCACCATCAACGATAATATCACCTTTTTCCAAAAAGTTTACCAAACCTTCTTTTTTATCAAAAATAGCATCTTCCACAGGTTTACCATTTGGCAACATCAGCCAGACGATACGAGGATGTACAAGTTTGTCTACCATTTCTTTTATTCCTTTAGCGCCGATCAAACCCACACTTTCCAATTTTTCTGTTACTTCCCAAGTTCTATTGTGACCAACCACTTTCCAACCTTTTTCCAACAAATTTTGCGCCAAACCTCCACCCATACGACCAAGCCCCATAATAGCAATTTCTTTTTTGAAATTCTTTTCGTTAGTTAAGAAAAAGTCATCAGCAATATCCACAATTTCTTTGTCGTCTACTTTATAAGTATGAAGTGGCGTCATTCTTTTTTCCCAAGCTTGAGTAATTGGATCCACAATTTTCCATTCACTCAAAACTTCTTGTTTAGTCATGAACCAACGTTGTTGTCCCAAAATAGCATCATAAAAAAGTTTGGCATATTCTTCCACATACGGAAATTTTGATTGTTTTTTATAAAGCAAAAATTTGAAATCCCGTTTTTCGAGCACATCTTCAAAACCTGGTTTGCGTTGCCAAAAATCTATACTGATTTCTTGGTTAGGTGCAAAAGAAAATACTACTTTGTTTTTGGTAGGGCCAGTTGGCTGACACCAAATACAAGGTTCCCTGTCTTTGAAAGTCACTACTACTTCTTTTTTGGCAGGACCAACCCTCTTACCACTTTCTATATAGATAGGCACATCACTCCAACGCAAAGATTCAATATTCAATTTTAATTTGAAATAAGTTTCTGTTTCAGAATTTTTTTCCACCCCGGCAATATTATCATAACCCTCGTACTGAGCACGAAAAGTATTTTGTTTTACTTCCTCACTATTCATAATAGTAACTTGTGACAAAAGTTTTTCACGCATTTCACGCACACTTTTTGCATCAGCATCACGAGGATCATCCATAGTAAGCAAAGCCAAAACAGAAAGTAAATGATTTTGTCCCACATCACGAAGAGCCCCGACTTTGTCATAAAAATTTCCACGTGTTTCTACACCAATACTTTCAAGCAATTTGATTTCAATTTTTTCAATGTTTTTGTTGTCCCAACTTGATTCCAAAAAATTGTTGGAAAAACGAAAATTGAAAATTCCCTGTACCATCTCTTTGCCAAAATAATGATCAATACGATAAATCTGTTCTTCTTTCAATATTGCCAATGCTTTTTCCAATTCCAAAGCGCTATTTCTATCATAACCAATTGGTTTCTCCACAATTACACGTGACCAACCTATATTTCCGCCACAAGGATCACTAAGTTTGGTACGTTTCAAATTACTCACAATTTCAGACATGAAGTTTGGTGGCACAGCTAAATAATAAAGTTTGTTAGCACAAATCTTCCAAACATCCTCTATCTCTTTTACTTTGTCTCCCAAAATTTCAAAACTTTTAGCATCACTAAAATCACCTCTTACATATTCAAAAAATTCCAAAAATTTTTCTGCCTGTTTTTCATTTTTTACAAAATTCATTTCTTGCAAAACTGCCAATACTTTTTTGCGAAAATCTTTATGACTAAGCTCACGACGCGCAAAGCCCAAAATTTTCAAATGTTTTGGTAATCTTTTTTGTTTGTAAAGAAAAAATAATGATGGAATAATTTTGTGTTCCATCAAGTCCCCTGTCGCTCCAAAAATCGTAAAAATAGTTGGTATTTCAGGAATTAAAAATTGTTTTTGTTTTTGCATAGATAAAATTTATGTGTTAAAAAGTTCTTATTCAAAATGTTATTTAAAAATTGACCCACTGTTCCATTGAACCACTGACAAAACAAAAACCACAATGGAACAATTTGACAATGTAACAATGGACAAAATAGAAAAGCTGGTTTGTATAAATAATTTACAAATTAATAAACACATCTTTATCTATTCAACAATCGGCTTAATTTCGTAGCCAAAAACTTTTGAAGCATTCTGGCAATAACTTACAATTCCTTTTTGAAAATATGGTGGATATTTTGCTTGTATACGTCCCAACACATAATAAACAATTGCCAAAAATCCAGCGTAATTTATCTCACGTGGCAAAGTTATATGCATTCTATTTTTTGTAAGACCATAAAATTTATTTTCTTCACCAAAACTAATAAACAATTCTTTGTTACTACGAACAACAGTCTTCGCATGCTTACTCTCCTCAAAAGTAAATACTCTACCAGATATCATTGGTTGAAACATTTCATCAAACTTGGTCAAAAACATACCTTTCATTTCTGAAAATTTTTCTGGCACTAACAAATAATAAGAATCATATTTACTAAAATCTTTTTTTATTTCTTTTTTGGTCTTTTTTTCTAAAAAATTATAAATATGTGTAGGATCTTCATGAGTATT
>MFRB01000098.1 GCA_001783255.1 Candidatus Magasanikbacteria bacterium RIFOXYD12_FULL_33_17 | reverse complement strand
TTTTTGTTCTACTTTGTTTGCCAAAGTAGCACTAGGGTTTAATAATTTCCAATTATTTTCAGCACAAATTTTTTCTATTTGTGTAGTTGGTTTGAAAACCAGTATTTGTGGATCAATAATTTTATTTATAAAATTTTTGCTTTCAGTTTTTTCCAAAAGTTCCCAAGTATCTATTTGTTTTTCAGCTTCAATTAGCAAAATGTTGTTTTTGTCTTTGGCTATCTGCTTGGCAAATGTGCTACTATTTGAGATAATATAATAGTTAGGATTAGACAAGTCAAAACCAGTGGCACGTTCAATGTCACGGGTGACGTAGATAATATTTTTGTTTAGTAATTTTTGCATAGTTTTTTCATCCTGAGCCGGCGAAGCACGGCGTGAGGATCTTTAGTAAAATAAACTTGTAATTTAGTAATTTATTTATAGCGAGTATAGTCTAAAAATGTAAAAAAATCAAGTTGCATTTATGTCTGAAACAATAATTTTAGATAAAAAAATAAAAACTTTAGAATTAGAAGAACATGATGTTGATCCTGTTATTAGGTCTATGTATAGTTTACCAGGTAATGAATTTACACAGAAAGATGTATGTGTATATAGACAAAGTGCGGACAATTTTGTAAGAGAGTATGAAAAAATAAATTTGTATGATTTGATTGTTATGGGTTTACAAAGTGGTGATAATAGGACACTTAAAACATCTGCAGAAATGATTCAATATGTACCTAAGGATAAACAAGAAGAATTGAGAGGTTTGTTGCCTGATATAATTATTATGGGTTTACAAAGTGAGGATGATAGGATGTTTAAAGTATCTGCAGAAATGATTCAATATGTACCTAAGGATAAACAAGAAGAATTGAGAGGTTTGTTGCCTGACATAATTATTATAGGTTTGCAAAATGAGGATTATTGGATACGTGAAACATCT
>MFRB01000097.1 GCA_001783255.1 Candidatus Magasanikbacteria bacterium RIFOXYD12_FULL_33_17 | reverse complement strand
GTTTGTAAAGCTTTTTCAACTTCACTAATATCATCTTCACTACTTATTTCTTTTTCGCCACCTAAATCTTGAACTTTTATTTTCCAACCTGTTAAGTCAGCTGCTAGACGAACATTTTGGCCACCACGACCAATCGCCAAAGAAAATTGATCACTATCTACCATAGCAATAGCTTCCTTTTCTTCTTCGTTTAATTCCACACTACTAACTTTAGCAGGAGACAAAGAATGTTTTATATAATCAACAGCATTATTACTATATTGGATAACATCGATTTTTTCACCACCAAGTTCTTCAATAATAGTAGTAATACGACTACCACGTTGACCAATACAAGAACCGATTGGATCAATAGATTCATCTTCAGTAAAAACAGCAACTTTTGATCTATTACCAGCGTCTCTTGCAATACCTTTTATCATGACATCTCCAGCTAAAATTTCTGGAATTTCTTGATTGAAAACTACTTCCACCATACGTTTATCTTTGCGAGAAAGAATAATTTCTGGTCCACGTGTTCCCATAGCTACAGATAAAACATAAAAACGCATACGATTACCAAGATTGTATCTTTCACGAGACATCATTTCAGTACTTGGTAAAAGACCTGTAATTTTACCTAAATCAATTACAAAACCACCAGTTCTATCACGACGTTGTACAACACCTTGTACAATAGCATTTTCTTGTTTTTTGAAATCTTCAAAAACATTACCACGTTCTGCTTCACGCAATTTTTGGATAATAACTTGTTTGGCAGTTTGAGCAGCCATACGACCGAAGTCCCCAGGTACTTCCAAATCAATTTTTACAGTGTCACCAATTTTAATTTTTTTATTATGTGTTTTTGCTTCTGTAAGCATCATTTGTGTTTTTGGATTGAAACGCATTAATCCTTCCATTTCTTCTTCACTAAGATCTCTTTCTGCCTTATGTGCTTCTTCACGACGCTTAGCCAATTCTTCTTGATCATGAAGCAAAGTTTCTTCATCAATATCTTCAACGACTTCTTTTTCATCCCAAACTTTCATATCCCCAGTTTCAGGATCAAAAACGACTTGAATATTTTGTTGTTTATTACCAAAATCTTTACGATAAGCTGCTCCCAAAGCGGCTTGTAAGGCATCTAAAACCACATTGTATTCTAGACCTTTTTCATCGCAGATGAACTGCAAACTTTTTGCTATTTCTGATGACATATACTTTTTAAGATTAAATAATTAGTTAAATGTTATTTTAATAATAATTATTGTTTTTATTAATTAATGTGAAAAATAAATTAATAATTACTAATTAATAATTTATCCTCCAAATACATTAAACATTATTGATAGACAAATGTTTCAATATATTTAAAATTAATCATTAAAAAAACAAATGTTTTAAAATAGCTAGCATTTTATGATGCTAGCTTACGAAATATATAATACCAGAAAATGTGGTGCTTGTCAAGTTATAGTAAAAAATCAATTCAACTCTCCTTCTTTTAAATCAGCCCATTCACTCACCACACATCGGATATGTTCTCCGGTAACTTTTGGCCAGCCTTTTTTCTCCAAAACAGAAGACTCTTCTTTTTGAATTTCTTTGACCTTTTTGACAATTTCTTTGCGTAAATTTTCAATATCCTTAGCTTTGTCTAAAGAATTTTCTTGCTTCCTCAACTCTAAAAGTTCTTTTTTTAGTTCCATAACTCTAACACTTTCCAAGCCATGTTCCTTTGCAATATTACCAGCAGCACCATAAAGCAAAGCCACAGCATGGTCAGGTGCTTCTTTTTCGTGAACATGAATCATAGCAGCAGCCTCATCAATTAGATCAATAGCTTTATCTGGCAAATGACGTCCTTTGATATATTCTTCAGAAAGTCTTACTGCTTGTTCAATAGCGTCATCTGTAAAAATTACTTTGTGATAAAGTTCATAATTTTTCTTTAGCCCTTTCAAGATTTCAATTGATTCGTCTATACTTGGCTCATCTACCATCACTTTTTGGAATCTTCTTTCCCAACTTTCGTCAGGCAAAATATATTCTTCATATTCTTTTTTTGTTGTAGCTCCTATCACTTGCAATTCACCTCTTGCTAAAGCAGGTTTCAAAATATCAGAAATATTAACAGAACCTTCAGAACCCTTAGTTTGCATGATAGTATGAATCTCATCAATAAAAAGAATAATACTTCGTCCAGAACTTTTGATATAATCAACCAATTGTTTGACACGCTGTTCAAATTCACCACGGTATTTAGTACCACTAATCAGATCAGCTACTTGTAAAACTAAAACTCTTTTATTTTGTAAAACAGCAGGCACATCTCCTGTAATAATCTTTAGAGCCAAGCCTTCTACAATAGCAGTCTTGCCAACACCCGGTTCACCTACCAAAATGACATTGTTTTTACGACGACGAGTCAGGATCTGTGTTACACGTAAAATTTCATCATCACGTCCAATCACAGGATCTACTTTACCTTCTTTGGCCAAATTAGTGATGTCACTAGTAAATCCACCATAGCTAGCTGAATTATTAGATTTCATTTTTGGTAAAAATGAACCACCTTTTTTTGAAGAATAATAAATAGCAATACTAGCAACAATCAAAATAATTCCTACCCACTCACTTATTTGGAAATAATCCATATTTTTTTGTTATTTTATTACGAAAAAAGGTGTAATACAAAAAGTCGTCTACGCAACCACGTGCTGAAAAATCTTCGTTGTTGGTATAAGAACTTTTAACTAAAATAACACCTTCTCGCAATTCATTTTAATACCTACATTATAACACAAAAATAGAGTAGACAAAAATGTCTACTCTATTTGGGATAAATATCATAAAAATCTATGATTCCAAATTTTTTGTTAATTCATTGTTATCTTCATTAGACTCTAAGATATAACCTTTTCCTGGATAAGTGAAAGGTGCTATTGAAGTAACAGATCCTTCCAACCAATCAACTTTCATTTTTATTTTTTTACTATAATTGAAAATAGCATCAGTTATTTGCACATCCTCTGATATATTAAGTTCAGTACCAGATACCAAACTCAAACTAGAAGTATGATAAGGATCACTACTTAACCATTTAGTAGTAATAGTGCTACCATCTTCGGCAAGAAAATATAATTGTACTACAAATGTTCCAAAATTTTGATGCATACCAGTCGGTCGTATGGCAGTAGCATTACCAATATTTTTTACCACAATATCAAAATGTTTCATTCCGACATAATTAGTACGATCTACGATAAAGTCTTTTACAATTAAGTCAGGTAATTGTTCTGTCACAGTAGATGATGAAGTACTTGTTGATGTTATTAAATCTATTTGTTCTATTTTTGTAGTTGAAGTAGGTGTGTCCATAGTCACAACTTCATAAACAACATTACTCTCTTTTACAAGTCCCATTTTAACAATATCAAGTTTACCTTTATAAGTATTGTTTGCTTCATTTACTTCACTAACAACGTTTGTAGTATCCCAAACATAAGTAAAAGGTAAATAATCTGCTTCGTATTCTCCTGGTATCACAAACCAATAAGTTATTGTAGTTGATTGACCACGTCCTAAATTATAATTTTTGACTAAGATATCAAACGATCCAGTTTCTGATTCCAAATTTTCATAAGATCCTTTATTATTACCTGAAACAGAATTCAAAACTTTTAATTTTTTTACAATATTTTTTTGATCACCTAATTTTATATTCAAAATAAAAGGACTACTAACATTAGTCTTACCAGAATTTTGTAATGTGATAGAAAATTTATTCATACCTTCTTCTGTGGTAGTGCCAGCCTTAACAAAAACTAAATCTGGCAAGCTCACACTTGTTCTCAAACCAGCAAAACCTGCAGCAAAAGCTGCTAAACCCAAAAAACCAACAGCAATTGCCATCTTAGTTTTTGAAGCAGACACAGTCTGAACCTGTGTTTGTTGTTCATCCATATAAATATATTAATAATAATTATTTTTAATGTAACTATATAATAACATTTATAACTAAAAAAAGTAACACAAAAATAATTTTTATCCACAGATACCTGCCACAAATAATACTGACGTAAAACAATTAATATAGAATAAAAAAACAGAGTAGCCAATTTTTGGACTACTCTGTTTTGTCTAAAATTATTTATCTTCTGTTATTAAGGATAATACTTGTACAAGCTTGTGAAAAATTAGTTACTTCACACACACCTGTAGAAAGACATTGACCACTTGAACTAGAACAATCTTGTTTACCATTCACACATTCACTACAACCACCACCAACACCACAATCATCATTAGAAGAACAGAAAATCGCAGTGGTACTAGTAACTAATTGATATTGGTTACCATTAGAACTTTGTGTCAGTACCCAATCAAAAGTGGCTCCTGCTTGTTGGCAACTTTCTTCTGAAGAATAAATATTTCCACCCTCTTTACCCTGACAATTAGCAGAACCATCAATAGGACTAATACCCGCTGGACTAGATAATAAACATTGTTCTTTATAATTCAAACACCAATATTCTGATTCACAAGCTTGAACAGTAGTATTCACCTGACAAGTACCTGAAGTCAAACAAGATCCTGTAGAAAATGAACATTCTTGTTGACCATTGGCACAAGGTCCACAACCACCACCAACACCACAATCTAAATTATTAATACAAGATAAACCATTTGAGGTACTAGTTACCAATTCATAATAAGTTCCCTTTGTACCTTCTTTTGGTGACCAATCATAAGTTGCACCAGCGTCTAGACAAGATTGTTCTGAAGAAAAAATCATACCATCACAACTGGTGTCTCCAGGACTAGAAGAATAACATTGTTCTTTCAAATTCAAACACCAATAACCATTACTTGATTCTTCAAAAGCTAATCCAGAATTAGCAATATTGAATAATTGACTCATGTAATTATTATTTTCATTTGATTCTGCTACGTAGTTTGAATAGTCAACAGTATATTGAACTTTCAAATCACTAGCAGTATAAGTACTAGGCAAAACAAACCAATAAAACACTCTATTTTCTGCACCTGGAGCCAAAACAATATTATTTAACGGTAATGTAAAAGAACCATCATCAGAATTCATAACTTGATAATTACCTACAGGCTCATTAGGTGTGGAATACATAGTTTCCAACCACATGATTTGTTTGACACTATTAGCACTAGTTCCATCACCCAACTTGATATTCAACTGAAAAGGTGTTGCATTAGTCCCAGAACCAAAATTCTTCATAGTATAACTAAAACGATTGAATTCACCATCCACAGTTTGTACCACATTTGTTCCAGCACCGTTAAAAGCCAAATCTGGTTTTTGTCCCTTGATCTTCAAACCAGCAAAACCTGCTGCTAAAGCTGCTAACCCTAAAAAACCAACAGCCACGGCCATCTTGGTTTTTGATTTAGACAAAGTTTTTGTCTGTACTTGTTGCTCATCCATACGAGAGTGTGATTAAAAATAATTATTTTTTAAAACACTGCTATTATAACACCAAAAGACAAATTACTTAAACTTTTTATCCACTTTTCATATAAATAAAAATGCATATTTAAACAACTGGTATCTCATAATGTCTGATATCAATATTATTTTCATTTTTATAAATACTAACTTGTTCAAATTGAATATATGTATTATCCATATCTATATTATTTTTCAAACAATAATCACGTGCTACCACAAACAAAGCTGACATTTTCTTTTTACCCACAGATCTCTCCGCACTGGCATCATTATTACTTCTAGTTTTCACTTCTACAAAACACAACGTTTTTTGATTTTTATTTTTTATATGCCAAGCTACTATATCTATTTCACCTTTCTTTGCTAAACTATAATTTCTGGCAACTACCTCATAATTTTTGTTAATTAAAAAATGAGAAGCTTCTTCTTCTCCCCATTTACCTAATGTTTGTTTTGAAGTTTCCCCCATAAACAATTATAAATGCCTATACAAAAATATTCCTCTATGATATTTACCAACATCAATATCTTCTTGAACAAAAAAATTATTTTCTTTTGCCCACAATAATACTTTATCAAAGTTAACCATGCTTTCATCTTGTGGACCAATACCTGATAAATTTATTTTCCAATCAACAATTGTAATTCTACCTTTGTCTTTCAAAATACGACTAGCTTCACTCAAAACATCATTATAATTACTAAAATGATACAAAACATTAACACAAAATATAGCATCTACTGTTTTAGGTGCAATTAATACACCATTTTTGCGTCCAATATCACCCCAAATAATCTCTAAATTGTGTACAGCCTCAATAGCGGCACGACGACGTATAGATTCCAAAACATCTTTCAAAATATCAACTGCATAAACAATACCTTTTTCACCAACAGCTTTAGAACCAGAAAAAACCACATGCCCAGTCCGTCCACAACCTAAATCAACAATGTGCATAGCTTCTTGAATATGAGATTTTTCCAAAAGTAATTTTGCATCAATCAAATTGTTTCCAGAATGATAAGACATAAATAAAAGGTTAAACACCAAATAATCTACCAAAAGTATTTACAATAACTTTGCCCAAAATTCCTGTCATAGCCATAAGAGAACCAAAAATAAAGACAATACCCAATATTTTATACAATGTATAAGTTCCACCACCACCAAGATGCTCTTCTGCCCAAGAACTATGACCAAAATTTTCTACAAACCAATTAGTCTTGATCACCATGAATGCCCCCAAAACTATGACTAAAATTCCAAAGAAATATCCCATAAATTTGATTATTAATTTCAGCCCCAGACTGATAATAGTTTAATTGACCAATTGTTCTATTGCCCCACTGACAAATTGAAAACCACAATGAGACAATGGGGCAATTGAACAATAATCTTTTATTTCAACTTTCCTTCCAAATGTAGCTTGTAAACATCATCAAATCCTCCCAAAAATTCTTCATTTCTGAAAATCATAGGAACAGTCAGCCAGCCACCAGCTTTGGCAGAAGCTTCATCACGAGCTAGAGCATTTTCAGTAATATCAATCTCTTCGAAAGGTAGACTTAAACTTGTAAAAAGTTCTTTGGCTTTTTTACAATAAGGACAATAATTTGTAGTATAAATTTTTAACATAATATTATTTTAATTTATTATAGTCTAATAAGACAGGCTGATCTAATACAAATTCTTCACCATCTTCAGTATAACTCAAATAACTATAAGTAAGTTTGTTATTTTCGTCCCAAGCTAATCTAAACATTGTACTTGTATCACCCAAATGAATTTGTTCTGATTCAACCACTCTATCTCCTGCTAAATCATATACTGAAATAGATGTATGAGTATAATCACCAAAATTATCTCTACCATGTTCAACTATAGCAATATATTTACTATCCAGAGACCAAAAAGGAACTTCACTAATACACCTATCAGCACACATCATAAACGAACTAGTCAAAATATTTTTATACCTATTATTATAAATATCATAAATTACCAAATCAGCCATAGTGCTACCACCAGCCATAGTAAAAGCCAAATATTTACCATCTGGTGACCACCAATACAAACCATG
>MFRB01000096.1:7230-9997 GCA_001783255.1 Candidatus Magasanikbacteria bacterium RIFOXYD12_FULL_33_17 | reverse complement strand
TAAAATAAAAGAATTAGGTTTTGATTACATTGCGACTGGACATTATGCAAAATTGGCACGAGACACAAATCACGTAACACTTAACAAAAAAAATGAAGACGTTCCAGAAAAAGAAATGGTACGTGATACGTGTTATGTGTTACGTGTTCCTAAGGATGAAAATAAAGATCAAACTTATTTTCTTCATCAATTAAATCAAGAACAACTTTCTAAGACTTTATTTCCTTTGGGTGATTATACTAAACCAGAAGTTAGAGAATTAGCCAAAAAATTTGATTTGCCAACAGCTACGAAAGAAGAAAGTATGGGAATTTGTTTTGTGGGTGAACTCGATATGAAAGAATTTTTGCAGCGTGATTTGCCAAAAAATCCAGGTAAAATTGTAACAGAAAGTGGAGAAGTAATAGGCGATCATGAAGGATTGGCTTTTTATACTATTGGTCAACGCCATGGCTTCGAACAACAAGGTGGGGGCAATGTATTGTTTGTAGTTGCTAAGAATAAAGAAAAAAATGAACTTATCGTTGGTGATAAAGATAGCGAACTTTTGAATAAAGACGAAATTGAGGTAGAGGATATAAATTGGGTAAGTGGATTTATCCGCCGTAGCTTTGGCGAAGGTGGACAAATACCAGTTTTTCCGTTAAAATGTACAGTAAGATTGCGTCATAGACAAGCTTTGCAAGAAGTCACTGTCGAGAAAAATGACAATATCTACAAATTAAAATTTTTAAATAAACAAAAGGCCGCTACTTCCGGACAATTTGCTGTTTTTTACAAAGATGGCGAGTGTTTGGGTGGCGGGGTAATTATTTAATATTATGGAAACTACATTTACTTTAGGAAGTTTTCTTTGGACTTCTTTACCACTATTGTTGTTGGCAGGTGTTATATTATTTGTTGGTTTAAAGTATTTTAAATAAAAATTATATGTTTGCTATCTTAAATGAAAATTTATCTAGAAAATTTCGTTTGATTTATCTAGCTTTTGCATTGTTAATAGCTTTGGCTTTTGATTTTTTCTTTTGGGATGTTCAAGTATTTGGTTTAGGTTTTTGTTTGTTTGTTTCTCTTTATACTTTAGGTTTTACACTTATTACTTTCTTGAGCAAACAACTGCACCAACCTAAGGCACTTTGGCTTTTGTTGCCAATATTTATTTTTTCTTTGGATATTTTGTTATTAAACAATGAATTTGTGACTGGTTTGGTACCTTTGTTAGTCGCTATTTTACTGTTAGTCTATCCTTTTCTTTTGACCTTGAGAAATCCTGAGAAAATGAAATTTGATTTTTTACGATTAAAGTTTTTAGCAAATTTTTCCAAAGCTTTTGGTAAATTTAGACAAATGTTCAATGATTTGGATTTTGCCCATAAAGATAAAAACAATGACCTTTACAAAAAAATATTAGTAGGTGTCTTGGTTTCCGTACCTATACTTTTTGTTTTTTTAGCTCTCTTCCTTAGTGCTGATCCTGTCTTTGCAGACAAAGTGCACAATTTGTTTGATTTCAATATTGAACCAACTATTGTTATTAGAATTTTTCGTACTATTTTTATTGCTTCTGCTTTGGCTGGTTTTTTTTATGTATTGATTGATACTATTCATGAAATAAAATATAGAAAAGAAAAATCTCTAAAAATAGACAAAACAATTTCAGCTGTAGTTCTAACTTTGATAAATGTTTTGTTCGCTAGTTTTGTTATCATTCAACTTCAATACCTTTTTGGTTCTACAAGTTTTATGGTGAATAATAATATCAATTTTGCTGATTATGCTAGACAAGGTTTTTTTCAACTTGCTTGGGTGATTGTTTTGGCTTCTATTATTTTGATTATTTTTTATAAATCAGCTTCAGATCATGGTAGCCATGTACTTTTGAAATTACTAAAAATATTTTTGATTTTACAAGTAGCTGTGATTGCTATGTCAGCTTTGAAGAGAATGAATCTTTATCAAGATGCTTATGGTTTTACAACTATGCGTCTTTATGTTGAATGGTTTATTTATTTTTGTATGGCCATTTTGACTTTCACTGCTGTTAGTTTATCTATTGATTTTGAATTTAGAAAATTTTTCAACGTGACTGTAGTATTAGGAATAGCTGCTCTTTGTGTGGTTAGTTCAATAAATGTAGACAGGATGATTGCTAGTAAAAATGTTGATAGATTTTTGAATGAAAATAAAGAAATAGATATGTATTATTTATCTGAGTTATCAACTGATGCTTTGCCAGAAGTTCTAAAAGTAAATACGCCTTTTATTTTAGATAAAGTTAAAAACAGTGATACAAGTGGTGGAGTGAATCCTTTTTATGATGCCAAAGATACTATAATTAACAAATGGAAAGAAGAATATAAAAATGAGTCTTGGAAAGAATTCAATTTTAGTGTAGATAAACTTTGGAAACTACAAAATTAAAAATCATTTATAACATTTTTAACAATTAGAACATTTAGAACATAATATGCTAAACGCTCAAGAACTTAGAAAAAAATATTTAGAATTTTTTGAAAGCAAAGGTCATACTGTGATCAGTTCAGCTTCTTTGATGCCTGAAAATGATCCAACCACACTTTTTACTGGCTCTGGTATGCAACCTATGGTGCCATATTTGCTTGGTGAAAAACATCCTTTGGGAACTCGTATTTCTGATTCACAAAAATGTTTTCGTGCCGTTGACATGGATGAAGTCGGGGATAATCGTCACACTACATTTTTTGAAATGCTTGGTAATTGGTCTTTGGGTGATTATTTCAAAGACGAA
>MFRB01000096.1:0-7194 GCA_001783255.1 Candidatus Magasanikbacteria bacterium RIFOXYD12_FULL_33_17 | reverse complement strand
AATGCTTGGTAATTGGTCTTTGGGTGATTATTTCAAAGACGAACAAATTGAATGGATGTTTGAATTTCTTTCAAAAGAAATAAAATTGGACATGAATCGTGTTTTTGTTACATGTTTTCGTGGTGATGAAAATAATGGAATTCCCAAAGATACAGAAGCTGCTCAAAAATGGCAAACACTTTTTAAATCTATTGGTATTGAAGCAGAAATCGCTGACATGCCAGAAGAAAAAGGTTTGCAGAATGCTAGAATATTTTATTATAATGCCAAGAAAAATTGGTGGAGTCGTGCAGGTATTCCTGAAAAAATGCCAGATGGTGAACCTGGTGGACCAGATAGTGAAATGTTTTGGGATTTTGGTGAACATTTAAATTTACATGAAAAATCAAAGTGGAAAGACGAACCTTGTCATGTTAATTGTGATTGTGGACGTTTTATGGAGATTGGTAACAACGTTTTCATGGAGTATATAAAAGTTGGTGACAAATTTGAAAAGTTGAAACAACAAAATGTAGATTTTGGTGGAGGTCTAGAACGTATGGCTGCAGCTTTGAATGATAATCAGGATATGTTTACTATAGACTTATTTATCGGTGTTAGAAAAAAAATAGAAGAAGTATCTGGAAAAAAATACGGTGAAGATGAAAAAGAAACTTATGCATTTAGAGTGATTATGGATCATTTACGTGCTGCTACTTTTTTGATTGATGATGGGGCTATACCTTCAAACAAAGATCAAGGATATTTTACACGTCGACTTATTCGTCGTGCGGTTCGTTATGCCAATGATTTGGGTGTTACCAATATTTTTACACCAGAAGTTGCTGGTATTTATATAGAAGAATATAGTGAACATTACCCATCACTTCAAAAGAATAAAGAATTAATTTTGAATGAGTTAAGGAAAGAAGAAACTAAATTTCGAGAAACTCTTGAACAAGGTATCAAAGAATTTGAAAAATTAACTAAAGGTTTTCAAATGGCTTTGGAAAAAACCGGTCGTGCTATTACTGAGATTTCTGGTAAACAAGCTTTCAAACTTTATGATACTTTTGGTTTTCCAATTGAGATGACAGAAGAGCTTGCTAGTGAAAATAATTTGACAATTGACAAAGCTGGTTTTGATGAGGCTTATGTAGCTCACCAAGAACTTTCTCGTCAAGGTTCTGAACAAAAATTCAAAGGTGGTATGGCTGATCATGGTGAAATGAGTGTGAAGTATCATACTGCTACTCATCTTCTACATGCTGCTTTGCGACAAGTCTTAGGGAATCATGTTGAACAAAAGGGAAGTAATATCACAGCTGAAAGAATGCGTTTTGATTTTTCTTACAATGATAAAATGACTTCGGAACAAATAAAAGAAGTAGAAGATTTGGTGAACTCTGCAATTGACAAAGATTATCCAGTCAGTTTTTCTGAGATGACTGTAGAAGAAGCCAAAGCAAAAGGTGCTATTGGTTTGTTTGTTGATAAGTATGGCGAGAGAGTCAAAGTCTATACAGTAGGGGATCCAGAACAATCAGTTTTGGTAAATGCTAGTAGTCCTACTTTTAGTCGTGAAATTTGTGGTGGTCCTCATGTGGAGCATACTGGTGTGATGGGACATTTCAAAATTGTGAAAGAAGAATCATCATCTGCTGGTATTCGTCGTATTAAAGCAGTTTTAGAATAAGTCAGAAGTTCTCCCGCTACTAGGGGGAGTTACCCGCCCAAGGCTGGTCCGCCTAGGGTGGAGAGGGGGTCTATCTTTGAGCAAAACGTTTTATCTTGCTAAAGACCTCTCCCAACCTCCCCTAATAGGGGAGGAGTCTATTTTTTATATGATCAAAAAAATAATTTTTTACGCTTGGTCTATTCGTCATCAATTCACCAAGTATTTTCTCGTTGGTTTTTCCGGATTATTTTTGGATTTGGCTACTCTTATTTTTTTTAAAGAGTTTTTTGGTCTAAATGCGACTATTGCTGTAGTGTGTAACCAAGTATTGATGCTTACTTACAATTTTCTCTTGAATAAATATTGGTCTTTCAAAAACAAAGAAATGCCACACAAACAAATTGTGCGTTATTTAGTTTTGGCAGGCTTCAACTATTTATTTTCCGTGGGTGTAATGTATTTGTTCAATCATATTTTAGAATTTGATTATCGTTTGGTGCGTATTGCGACAATTGCGGTCATGGTAATGTGGAATTTCTTTTTATACAAGTATTGGGTGTATAAGCAAATTAAAAATCCTAAATAATAAATCCTAAATTAATAATTTTAGTTTTGGAATATGTATAATAATGATGAAAGAAAAAATTTTAAAGAAGGTTTGAAATTGAGAATTTATAAATGGACTGTGAGTTTGGTTAAATATCTGAGAACTTTATATAAAAAAGATAGGGACGCAAAGTCTATCTTTGATCAGCTACTAAGGTCTGGGACCAGTGTTGGGGCCAATTATGTGGAAGCTATTGGAGGAACGTCAGACAATGATTTTAGAAAATTTCTAGCCTATTCTCTCAAATCTTGCAATGAAAGCAAATATTGGCTGGCACTTATTAGAGACAGTGGAATAGATTCAGACCGAGATTTGAAGAATTTATTAGATGAAGCCGTTGAATTGGCAAAAATTTTGGGTAAGAGTGTTTCAACTCTATATAAAAGAGATAAAAAATAGATTTCGGATTTTAGATTTAGGAGTTTGGATTGTCTTGCATTTATAGCCAAATCTTGTTATAGTGTGTTACATGATATATGTTTCATGTTGAATGAGATACCTTATCCACTTATTCATCCTTGACAATATTTTGACTATGAGTTAAAATAGGGTCGTTAATTTCAATTTATACATGGGTAACAAACAAGACGTAATTGAAGTGTGGGGTAAAGTAATAGAACTTTTGCCTGGTGCCAAGTTTCGTGTCGTCCTTGAAAACGAACATGAATTGGTATGTCACTTAGCAGGTAAGCTTCGTATGAATAATATTAGGCTTAATGTAGGTGATGAAATCAAGGTAGAGATTACTCCTTACGACTTATCAAAAGGACGTATAACCTATAGATTTTAAAATAATCTCAATCAGTGCGGTGTAGCCTTTCGGGGTGTCGATATCGCGGCAGTGGTTGATGATTTTTTATTAAACAAAGTTAAAATTATTATAATTTGCGAGTAGAATTTTGATCAAAGTAATACTTTGGTAAAACATTTTCTCGTTCTGACTTATTTATTATGAAAGTTCATTCATCAGTCAAAACAAGATGTAAAGATTGTAAAATCGTCATTCGTCGTGGCGCACGTTACGTTATTTGTAAAAATCCTCGTCACAAACAAAGACAAGGAGCAAAACAGCGTGTAAAAGCCGCTTAAAATGCACTAGCATTCGTCACTTGGGCGAGTCGCTTAAATTTAATTAAAAGATTAGAATATAAGATATGCGTGTCTCTGGAGTAAATATACCAAATGAAAAAAGAGTTCTTGTAGCTCTTACTTATGTGTACGGTATTGGTTCAACAACTGCCAAGAAAATCTTGGAACAAGCTCAAGTACCACTAACTACACGTACTAAAGATCTTACTCAAGATCAAGAAGATAAAATTCGTAATTTAGTCGAAAAAGGACATAAAACAGAAGGTGACTTGCGTCGTGAAGTTTCTTCAAATATCAAACGTTTGAAAGATATTAAATCTTACCGTGGCACACGTCATGCTAAGAGATTACCATCACGTGGTCAAAGAACTAAGACTAACAGTCGTACTACTCGTGGTAATAAGAGAAATGTGGCAACTAGTGGTAAAAAACCTACTGCCCAAAAGACCTAAGTTGAATTACTAAAAAAACGAAAAATATTTTATTATGGCTACTAAAAAAGTAAAAAAAGCTAAAAAGAAGAGTTTGCGTTCCGTATCACACGGTAAGGCTTACATTCAAGCTACATTCAATAATACTATTGTTTCAATCACTGATCAAAATGGTGATGTATTAGGTTGGTCTTCTGCTGGTAGAGTAGGATTCAAAGGACCAAAGAAATCTACACCTTATGCTGCTGGTGTTGTTGTAAAAGAAGTCGCTGAAGCTGTAAAAAGCTTTGGTATTAAAGAAGTAAATGTCTTTGTAAAAGGTATCGGCGGTGGTCGTGAAGGCGCTATTCGTGCTTTGAATTCCAA
The DNA here is from genome assembly GCA_001783255.1 of Candidatus Magasanikbacteria bacterium RIFOXYD12_FULL_33_17. Lineage (GTDB taxonomy): Bacteria > Patescibacteriota > Patescibacteriia > Magasanikbacterales > UBA922 > UBA1557. The sequence goes on along the minus strand of MFRB01000096.1, from coordinate 3,044 downwards.
CGGTATTCAAGTATTGTCTGTCAAAGATATCACACCTATTCCACACAATGGTTGTCGTCCACCAAAAAGAAGACGCGTATAACATAATTTGATTTTTATAATATGGGAAGAAATATTGGACCAAAAAATAAAATTGCTAGACGTTTCAAAACTAATTTAGGTTTGAAAACTAATGCTGCAAAAGTTGCTCGTCGTCTTAATCAAGCTCCTGGTGTACATGGGCCTAATCAAAGACGTGTTTCTTTGTCATCATTTGGTAAGCAATTATTAGAAAAACAAAAAGCTAAAGTTGTTTACGGTATTCGTGAAAAACAATTTCGTAAATATGTAGAAAAAGCTAGTGATATGACAGGTGACTCTGGTGTCAACTTGCAAGAAATGTTAGAAATGCGTATGGACAACGTTGTTTATCGTATGGGTTTTGCAACTACTCGTGCTCAAGCTAGACAATTTGTTAGTCATAGTATGTTTACTTTGAATGGCAAAAAAATGAATATCCCTTCACATATCGTACGTGTTGGTGATATAATTGCTTTGAAAGAAAACAAACAAAAGAAACAAATTTTTGAAAACGTTAGTGATAGATTACAATCACAAGAAGTAGCATCTTGGATTTTAGTAGATGCTGCAGCTAAATCTGGTAAAATTTTGACTAAACCTACTGAAAGAGATTTCGAAAAGGTTTTCGACGTTAAGCTTATCACTGAGTATTACTCAACTAGATAATTTTTAAAATGTCTGTTAACAAAAATCATATGGATTATATTCTTTTACCTTCAACAATCGAGTTCAAAGATACTGATAGAAAAAATGTTGCTGAACTTATAATTACACCTTGTCATCAAGGTTATGGTGTTACTGTTGGTAATGCTTTGCGTCGTGTTTTGTTATCTTCTATCGAAGGTGCAGCTGTAGAAGCTGTAAAAATAAATGGTATTCAACATGAATTTTCTGCAATTGAAGGTGTAATGGAAGATGTAATTGAAGTTTCTCAAAATTTGAAACAAATGGCTATAATTTCTTATAGTGATACACCTGTGACTTTGACTTTAACCAAAAAAGGTAAAGGTGAAGTGACTGCTGCTGATTTTGAAAAAAATTCTGATATTGAAATAATCAATCCTGATTTGAAAATTGCGACAATTACTGATGACAAAAAAGAATTAAGTTTAGAAATTATTATTGGAAAAGGTCTTGGTTATGTACCAGTTTCTGAAAAAGAAAGTAAGAATCTTGATTTGGGTACTATTCTTATCGACTCATTTTATTCCCCGGTAAAAGACGTCGGTTACGCAATAGAAAATACTCGTGTTGGAGATATTACTGACTACGAAAAGGTTACTTTAACTATTGAGACTAATGGTACTGTTAGTCCAAAAGAAACGGTAGAACGTGCTACCAAGATTTTGATGGACCATTTCAGTTTAATTTTAGATTCTTCTAGTACTGTTGCCAAAAAGGCTAAAAAAGAATCTACTTCCACTAAAGTTAAGATGGACGAGGAAGTAAGTGAAGAAGAATAAATTAAAAAAAGAAATTTTATTTTAATATGAGACACCAAAAGAAAAATATAAAATTAGGTAGAACCAAAGCTCCTAGAAAAGCCTTACTTAGAAGTTTGGCTGAGAGTTTGATATTACATGATGCTATTGTTACTACCAAAGCAAAAGCTAAAGCTTTGCGTACTGTGGTAGAACCACTTGTTACTAAAGCTAAGAGAAATCGTCCAGTGGACAAAGAAATTATTAATTCAGTATTGTATACAGGTAAGGCTGTCAAAAAATTGGTTGAAACTATTGCTCCAAAATACAAAGACAGACAGGGTGGTTACACTCGTATTACTAAACTTGGTACTCGTCCAAATGACGGTGCTGAAAAAGTAAAAATAGAATTTGTCTAAAAAGATTTATAATATGCAAGAAATAAAACGTGAAAAAATAGAATTTGATGCCACAGATAAGGCTGTTGGTCGTGTAGCTACTCAAGCTGCCATGGCTCTTATGGGAAAAAATAAGCCTACCTTTGTGCGTCATATTGATACAGGTGATTTTGTAGTAGTAAATCATGCCAAATTGGTAAAATTTACTGGTAAAAAATTGGTACAAAAAGATTATTATTTTCATTCAGGTCATCCAGGTGGATTGAAAATAACTTCAATGAAAAAAGTTTTTGATGCTGATCCAACTGACGTAATGCGTCGTGCTATTTATAGTATGTTACCAAAAAACAAACTAAGAAATGGTATGATGAAACGTCTAATTATCAAAGCTTAATAATAAATATTTTATATAATTATGGTACAGAAATCTGATGACAACAAAGCTCGAGCTGTAGGTAGAAGAAAAACTGCTGCTGCTCGTGTCCGTATTACACTTGGTAAAGGTAAAATTACTATCAATGATAAAGAATTGACTACTTATTTTACTACCAAACTTTTACAAGATAGAGTAATTTTTCCACTTGTTGTAGTTGGAAAAGAAAAAGACATGGATGTTTCTGTCAAAGTAGCTGGTGGTGGTATTCGTGGTCAATCTGATGCCGTTTGTCATGGTATTGCTCGTGCTCTTGTTGAATGGAATGAAGAATTAAAACCGGTTTTGAAAGCTAACAATCTTATGACTCGTGATTCTAGAGCCAAAGAAAGAAAGAAACCAGGTCTTCACAAAGCTCGTCGTGCTCACCAATGGAGAAAACGTTAGTTTGCTCAAGTTCAAATTACAAAGCTCAAATTTCAAAACTCTCGATTTTTCGGGGGTTTTTTGTTTTTTATTGATTATAAATTAATAAATATATGGTTCTCCCCCTAGTAGGGGGAGTTAGAGGGGGTCCATCTTTGAACAAAACGTTTAGTTATACAAAAGACCCCACCTAGCCTCCCCTAATAGGGGAGGAAATATTATAGATTGTTTTTAGCTAAGTTTTGTAGTAAAATGTAAGTACATGAAATCTCACTCAATCGCCAAAAATACCATGTTTATGACTATAGCCTCTGTATTACAGAAGGTTATATCTTTTGTTTACTTCGCTATTGTTGCGCGTCAGAT
>MFRB01000095.1 GCA_001783255.1 Candidatus Magasanikbacteria bacterium RIFOXYD12_FULL_33_17 | reverse complement strand
CACGAGCTTTGACTTCACTTTCATAAATTATAGAATCATGTTCAACGTTTAGTTCATTCATCAAATCAAGAAAACCTGAAGTGCTCCATTTTTTGGTTTCTTCAAAAAGCTTGGTAATTTCTTCTTCACCATTTTCAAGTTTATACTGAATATCGTCTAGTTCTTCATTATATTCTTTGTCATGATCTTTTAGATAGTTGCTAGCTTTGGCATAAATTTCCCCCAACATTTTTTGCTTATTTTCTGCATTTTCAATCTCTGAACTTTCTACCCCAAACAATGAACTATTTATAATTCCCCACAAACATTTCACTACATGACGACCAAAATCGTTGACGTAATTCATCGGAATCATGTCATAACCACTAGCACGATAAACTTGAACAATAGTATTACCCACACAGACATTACGCATGTGACCAATATGAAATTCTTTGTGTGTATTTTGTGATGGATATTCAATCAAAACTTTTTTACCTTGACCGATATTATTACTTCCAAAATTTTCATTTATTTCTTCCAAAATTAATTTACTGACTTCAGAAGTATTTAAAAATAAATTTACATAAGGACCAAAAGCTTCTACTTTATCAATCAATTTGAAATTTGAAATTTTGTCTTTGAAATTTTCAACTAATTCTTTAGCTACGTCTGCTGGATTTGCACCTCTTTTTTTTGCCTCTTCAAATGTTGGAAAACAAATGTCTCCCATCTCTGGTTTTGGAGGTGTAGAAAAATTGAGATTTTCTAATCCCAAAATTTCTTCAATTTTTGTTTGTAATTTTTTGTTCATATTTTTTATTTTCTAATATCACCCTTATATAGGCCGACAGAATAAAATTGGTTTCGTAAGTCTTCATATTCAGAATTACGCCTAACGCGAAAAATGAACTCTTTTCCTTCATTCAAAATAATATGAAAATTTTGTCCTTGATCTATTACCACATTTTTTATTTCATTAAAATTGATTTTCATTTCCATAATACCAAAAGTATCACGCATAACAAAAAATCCAGCATCAAAAGATATATTGTAACGTAATAAAAATATCACAAAAATAACGACAACTATATCAAACAAAAGATCCGCTCCGTGTTGATGTCTCAATAAATTCAACTTTGGAAAAAATAAATCAGATAATACTACAAATGTTATAAGTGCTAAACCAATAACTAGAAAATAAACAAATAGTTTTTTCCCATTCAAATTTAATATACTACTCTTTTTTGTTTTATCTAAGACAATCCCAAATTTCATATTATTATTTTACTTTGACAAAAAATCTTTTACCTTTTTGAATCACATCTTCTGGCTTAGTATCATAATCAAAAGCTTCAATCTTTTCATCATTTACTTTGACTCCACCCTGCTCTATCGCCCGACGAGCATCACTCTTGCCAGTACTAAGTCCTGATTCTACCAACACTTCAATAATATTGTAACTTGTAGGTTTTAGTTCTGGAATATCAGTAGGGGTTTGTTTTTTTGCAAAAGTATTTATGAAATATTCTTCGGCTATTTTTGCAGCTTTTTCACCATGATAAAACCGAACCAGTTCAAACCCAAGTTTCATTTTCAAATTGCGAGGATTCTCGCCTTTTTTCATTTCTTTTGTATATTCTTCAACAATTTCCATTGGCACTCGAGTCATGCAGGTAAAATATAAAATAATCAACTCATCAGGAATACTCATGATTTTTCCAAACATTTCATTTGGCTCATCCGTAAGATTGACTGTATTTCCCCAGCTTGAACTCATCTTGCGTCCATCAGTTCCTGCCATAAGTGGGTTCATGATAATATCTTGTGACTGTTGTTTGTAGTGTGGCTGCATGGTACGGCCTGCAAGCAAATTAAATCGCTGATCAGTGCCCCCAAGTTCAACATCAGCTTTCACGGCAACAGAATCATACCCCTGCATGAGTGGGTACAAAACTTCACGAAGCGACACACGAGTACCTGCTTCGAGGCGTCGGCGAATATTATCGCGTGCAATAAATTCTGCAACTGAAAACATGTTCGCCTGTTCATTCAATTCTACATACGTAAGTTTTTTCAACCATTCACTATTATAGTAAACTTCGCATTTGCTGATATCAATAATTTTTCCTGCCTGGTCAACATAATTTTTCATGTTCTTTTTTACAATCTCCTGTTCAAGCATTGGACGTTCACTCTCTTTGTCTGACGTATCTCCAATCACACCTGTAAAATCGCCTACGATAAATACAAGCTGATGTCCAAGTTCCTGAAAATCACGCATTTTGAGTAATGGAATTGAACGCCCAAGATGAAGATTAGGACTTGTCGGATCAATACCAAGCTTAACTCGAAGTTTTTCTCCAGATTCAAGACGTTTCTTGAGATGATTCTTATCAATTACTTCTTCTACACCACGTTCAAGAAGTTCTTGTATTTTATTGTCGTCAGTAATTACTTTCATATAATAATTTATTAAAAAATAAAGTTTTTTTATTTTAAGCTACTAAAGGTAAATAAATTTTTATTTCTGTGCCATGGCCTTGTATATTACTACCTCTAACAAATTTTCTAGCATTCTGACCACTGATAAAAGAATAAGCTAAATCTTCTTGTCCAAAATTATTATAATAAACAAAAGGATTAACTTCCATTTCATTTTTAGGATCATCTTTTCTCTTAGAAAAAATTTCCAAACCACCTCCTACAGATTTCAGTCTTTCATTAAAATGAGTTAGACCATGCCCACTACTACCAGTACTAGAACTACCTTTTTTAAAAATAAACTTTGGGCTACTTGGATCCAGGTTTTCATCAAGCATTCCTTTTCCATTATCTTCAATCTTTATAACCAAGTTATTATTTTCAACAAAAATTTTTAAATGAATATTTTTGGCTTCAATAGCGCACTTCAAAGAATTACGCAATGCATTCAAAACAAAATTAGAGACCAAAGCTGTGTTACCTTTTATTTTTCTACCAGCAATATTTATTTTTAGTCTTTCAAAATCTTGTGAAGAAGGAAAAGACATTCTCTTTTCGCTAATACCCTTATAAGGATATCTACCATTTTCATTTTCACCATAAACTCTAGCCTGATTTTCATTATGTTGCCTCACTAATTCTGCAATTTCTGGACTTTTTTTATCATCAGCAATAAAAGTTCCAGAATTAACCAAATCTTCATCTAACAAAGTTGAAAATTCTATATCTTTGAAATATCCCAAAACAGCAGTTACGGTGTCTAAATCAACGCCTTTTTGAAAATTATTATCAATTTCTTTTTCAGAAATACTTCTCAACAAAACATCTTCCAAAACAATAGAGATACGTGGCCAACTTTTTTTTAATAAATCAAAAGATATATTAAAATCTTCAGAATTTGGAACCTTTTCAATTATTTCTCTCAAGTACCCTTTTATTTTTGTTAAAACAGTTTTAGCATCATGTTCAAAATGTTCACACCAAGGATTATCTTTTTCAGTAAAAAATGATAAAATTTCACTTATTGAACTAACCAATCTTTTATAATTATTTTCCCAATATTCTGGAGAATAAAAGTTATCAATATTTCCTGATTCTTCTGATCTCAAAAATTCATCAAACTTTCTTAAATCTTCTATTTTTTTAGGAGCACCTGCAAAATCTTTCTTTTCACGAACAGGTTCCATAATATAAGCATTTACTTCGTGCAACATAAACTAAATATTACTAAATTGTTTATTTAACTTCTCCAATTTTTCTTTTGATTCTGCCAATTTTTCTTTTTCTTGAGTCACAATATTTTCAGGAGCACTACTTACAAACCCTGGATTATTTAGTTTACCTTCAAGTCCTGCAATGTATTTAGTCAATTGTTCTATTTCACTACCTAGTTTTTCTTTTTCTTTGGCAAAGTCAACCACGCCCGCAAGTTCAACAAAAATTTCTAAGCCACTTTCTACAAAAGAAACTGACTGGTCAGGTTTTGCAATCTTTTCTTCAATATGCAAATTTTCTAATCTAGCCAATTTACTAATTATTGCAGAATTTTGTAACAACAAATCTT
>MFRB01000094.1 GCA_001783255.1 Candidatus Magasanikbacteria bacterium RIFOXYD12_FULL_33_17 | reverse complement strand
CACTCTTGCCAAAATAAATAAACTAGGTTAAAATAGTCTAGATTTTATCCGACCAAGTCAGATAAAATATGTGTCAAAGCTCGGTATACTCCAGCGCGAATGACAGGAATACTAAATATAAAGTTTGTATTTCTCTCTTTCGCTCGGGGGTTCCGAGCAAATGTGAAGAAAAAACCGTCACGAGGTATCAGGTGAAAAACATTTTTTCTAAAACCATTCTGGTTTTGATTCTCGCCTACGCTCCGATCATTATCGGGGCAATCGTCGGCACTCACAACTGACACACATCCTCGTCCAACCTCCCCGACCGTCGACAAGGCGCGTCGGGGAGGCCACGGACGAGAAGAAAGAAAAAATTTGAAACCGCCACTTGGGCGATTTTTTTGTATACAAAGTTTTTTTGATATGATAAAATATCTTTATAAAAAGATAACAATGTTAGAAATAAATAAAAATGACAAAATACCTCTACTAATTTTAATAATTGTAAACCTATTACCAATTTTTGGTGTATTTTTTTTAAATTGGGATGTTATTGATATACTTTTTTTATACTGGTTTGAAAATTTTGTACTTTTTACAACAAACCTGTTGAAAATGAACAATCTTAAAAAAAATACTAAAAATAAAATTACAATTAGAAGAATAAACGATATGATTTATTTTTTTAGTGGTAATTTTGGAGGACTTACACTTATACATGGGGTTGTAATTTTTGTTTCTTTTGGTTTACCATCCCATTATAATTGGTCTTTATTTTTGGCAATGTTTAGTTTGACAGTGAGCCATTTTATTTCATACTCTAGAAATTTTCTAAAAAATGATGAAACAAAAATAGGATTAGCAACAAAACTTTTCCTTCAACCATACAAAAGGTTATTACCTACTCACGTAGCCGTCATACTATGTGCTCTATATATAAGTAACTCTAGCAAAAATTATATAGGTTTATTTTCATTAGTCATACTAAAAATAGTTATAGATGCTATTCTACACATAATAGAACATAAAAAAATTAAATATTAAACTATGAGTTATTATTGTTCACACATCACCCAAAAGCATAAAGACGAATGGGAAGACCTTGTAAAAAAAAATGAAACAGCAGGCTTTCACCAATCTTTTGCTTGGGCAAAATTCAAACAAGAAGATAATTGGGAAAGTTATAAAATAGGTATCTTTGACAAAAAAAATGATAAACTTGTTGGTGGATGTCTAGTACTACAATTCAACTTTAGCAATGGTACCAATTTTTTGTATATTCCCGAAGGACCTGTACTAAATTATGAAAATGAGGATCAACTTTTTTGGCAATGGCGTGCTTTGGAAACAGCCTTACATAGTATCATTTCTCTAAAACCAGAAAATCTCACTACCCACTTACGTATTGAACCACGTGCTTTGTCTGTACCAAAATGGTTTTTGACAGGCTTTGTAAAATCCCCCTTGAATCTACAACCACGTCATACACAAATATTAAATTTAGAAATGTCAGAAGATGAAATATTAACACAAATGAAACCAAAAGGTAGATACAATATTCGTCTAGCTGAAAAAAAAGGTGTAGAAGTTTCAGAAATTAATTTTGAAGAAATAAATACTTTTTATAAATTATACAAAACAACTTTTGAAAGAAATAAATTTGAAGGAAAAAATTTAGAATTCTTCAAAACATATTTGAAACACTGCGGTGAATTTTCCAAAATATTTGTCGCCAAAGTAAATAAGCAAGTTTTGAGCGCAGTTGTTATAGTTTACTTTGGTAATAGAGCTACCTATTTTTATGGAGCATCTAGTAATGAAATGAGAGAATACATGGCACCCAATATGTTACATTGGCATGTCATAAAAGATGCCAAAAAACAAGGCTACAAAGAATATGATTTTTGGGGGATAGCCAGAGATGAAAAAGATGAAAACCACGAATGGCATGGACTTACCCAATTCAAGAAAAAATTTGGAGGACAACAACTAAATTTAATAGGTGCTTATGATTATGTCATTCAAAAAGATCTTTACGACAATTTTATAAAAAAATATGAATCATAAAAAATCCCACTTTATTAAAAGCAGGATTTTTTGAGACTGATAACTAAATTATATTAGTTTGATTTTTGAGATTTATCATCTTGGTAAGAAACAACATCTTTTGATGAATCATCATTTTTACTCTTACTACCTTGATAAGATTTTTCATCAACGTAAGGTGCTTCTGACTTTGAACTCTTTTCGTCAACATAAGTCGCCTCTGATTTTGAGCTTTTCTCATCAACGTAAGTCGATTCTGGCTTTGAACTCTTCTCATCAATATAACCTACTTCTGATTTAATAGAATCTTCATCTTTATTAGCCTTTGTACCTACAACAGGATAAGGTGTTCCACCTATATTAGGATTTGAACCGATATTGGAAGCTGCATTAACAGAAGAACCACCAAAGAAAGAGGCAATAGCCATGGCCAACATACTAACTTTTTTGACTAGTTTATTCATATTTTTGTGTTTGTTTAAAAATTAACAACTTACATATTATATCATAAATTAGCCAAAATGTCAATGATGAAGCTTAATACTATTCTAAATTAAGATAAAATACAAATAAATAAATTTATTCTTATTTCATCAAGCCATCAACTAACTGCCCCACAAAATAACCGATCAAAGCAGCTAATGAAGCCAAAGCAGTCATTTCAAGTCCTGCTTTCCACCATTTTCTCTTGGTAAATCTGGTGGTAAAAATACCCAGCAAAAACAAACCAAGCAAAGTAAAAACGATAGAAACAGGGATAGCCTCATTAATAGGCAAAAGAATATATGGTGTAAGAGGTACAGCACCACCAATAAGATAAGAAAAAAACATTACTGTCGCTTTTTTGATAGGATAATCGACTACATCAGGGATGATTTCAAGCTCACGATAAGCCATTTCCTTCAAAAACAAATCATGATTTTTTGAAGCAATATCAGACATATTCTTTGCCATTTCTTTTGGCCAACCAGATTCTACATACATATCATACAATTCTTCTTTTTCATCTTCAGGATATTGATGCAATTCTTCTTTTTCTTCAAAAAGTTTCCTATTATCTGTATCTTTTTCTGATTTATTGGACAAATATGATCCTACAGCCATAGAAATAGACTCAACAGAAACAACAACTAGACCAGAAAGCAAAGTACTAAATTGGCTACCGGTAGCAGTAGCAATACCTGTCACCGCACCAAGCGTAGAAACCATACCATCTTCAAGACCAAAAACTATTTCACGCAAAAGAGCAGACGATATTTTTCCTTGAGTATGATGAATGTAATTTGGGTTGTGAGGGATGACCATATTTTCTAAATTTAGTAATTTTAAATTTCTAATTTTAAAACAATTTTAGAATTTTTTAATTTAAAAAAGAGTATTAATATTATAATTTTAAATTTGGAGATTAAATAATTGTTTCCACCCAAGGCGAACAAGTTAAAATTTAAAATTCCTAAATTAAAAATTATATACATATTATACCACAAAAGTAGACAAAAACCCCAAATTTTGCTAAAGTAAGTTAGTAAAAAATATTATGAACACTCTAAAAATCGAAAAATTAGTCTTCGGTGGACAAGGCTTGGCCAGACTCGACAACCAGGTAATTTTTGTTTGGAATGCTCTACCTGGCGAAGAAGTGGAATACAAAATTGTCAAAAAGAAAAAGGACTATGCCGAAGCTGTAACGACAAAGATTATCAAAGCTTCTCCAGATAGGATAGAAGCTGAGGAACAAGAATTCTTGTCTACATCTCCTTGGCAAATCGTCTCTTACGAAACTGAAAATAAATGGAAAAAAGAAATAACTGAAGAAACCTACAAAAAACTTGGCGGAGAAATCTTCGCAGATTTAGATATACCACTTGTTTATGATGATTTGGATAAAAATTATCGCAACAAAATGGAATTTAGTTTTACAGAATTAGAAGACAAAAGCAAATCACTAGCCTTTTTTGAACGTGGAGGCAGACGCACTTTTGCTGTCAAAGGATCAATATTAGCGGAAGAAATAATCAATGAAATAGCCAAATATATTTTGGACTGGGTAAATGAAAATGAAATATCCATGCGCAGTCTAAAGTCTCTAATTATCCGAAGCAATGGACAAGGACAAGCCATTGCAGCGCTCTTTATCAAAGATAGACTAACTTTTGAAGAATATCCAAAATTAAAAAATAATTTACTTGGTTTTCAAGTTTATTACTCTACCCACAAATCCCCTGCTTCAGTCCCAACAGCTCTATTATACACAACTGGACAAGATTATTTAAAATCAGAAATTAATACCTCATTCCCCGTTCCACATTCCACATTCCTCAAGTTTGGTTTGCTTAGTTTTTTCCAAATTCACATGCCAATTTTTCAAAAATGTTTATCTCAAATTGCCAAGCACATTGGAAAAAATGAAAAGGTTCTAGATTTTTATTCTGGTGTTGGCTCTATTGGTTTGCCACTAGCCAAAAATTGCAAAAACTTAACTCTAGTCGACAACAACGAAGAAGCTATTGAATATTCACAAGAAAATATTAAACTCAATAAATTAAAAAATGTGGAAAGCTTTTGTAGTCCTGCTGAAAAAATTACTGAACTTATTACTTCTGACAAAATTTTGATAGTTGACCCACCTCGCGCTGGTATGCACGACAAAGTGACTGACAGGATTTTACAAGTTTTGCCACCAAAAATTATTTATCTTTCTTGTAATATATCTACCCAAGCTCGTGATGTCAAAAAATTAGCTGGAAAATACAAAATTGTTGATGCAAGTATCTACAACTTCTTTCCTAAAACTCCACATATTGAGGGTTTACTTATTTTAGAATTAAAATAATATTTTAGACTATACTTTTATTCATTTAACAATATACCATGCTATTAATCTTGAAAGAAAATAGAAGTATAAGAAAAGAAGCAAACAAAACTATTACTATTCTCAAAAAAAAACTTACAAACAAAGGTGTTCAAGTATCAACTTCAAATTTTGAAGAGGTTGAATTATTTATTGAAAAAAATAATGTAAAAGCCTTTATTGAAAAACAACCTTTGGAAAAATACAAAGTAATATTTTCTAGAAATGTGGGTAAGGAAAAAAACTTAGCCTTTATCTTGTCTGAACTTTGTAAAAAACAAAATATATTATATATAGACAAATTACATAGTAGCATCAATGACGCCACAAAACTCAAACAAACAGTGCTACTCGCAATAAACAGCCTACCTGTACCAAAAACTTATTTTACCTCAATTTACAATGACGTTGCTTTGGAAGCTGCAGAAAAATTTTTGGGATATCCTATGGTTATAAAACTTTCCAAAAGTAGTCTGGGCTTAGGAGTTTATTTGGCAAAAAATAAAACTGAAGCAAAAAAAATAATTAAAAAAAACTTAGCTAACGAAATCATAATCCAAGAATTCATACCAAACACATTTGATTATCGTATTTTGATTTTGGGTAAAACTATTGGAGCTATTATAAAAAGAGAACGTCAAACAGACAAAAAAGAATTTAGAAACAATGTCTACCTTGGAGCCAGCGAAACATTTTTAAAACAAAAAGAAGTAAATAAAACAATAACAAAATTAGCATTGAAATCTGCCAAAATAACTAATATACAAGTAGCTGGCGTAGATATTGTAGTTGACAAGGATGGAAATCCCTACGTCCTAGAAGTTAATATTTCTCCTGCTTTTACTTTTGATGAAAAGATATCCAACGAAATTGAATCCTTATCTAATTATTTGTATATATGCCACAAGAAAAAAAGAAGATAGTAATGTATTTCAAAAGAAAACGTACAGGAGAACTTGGAGATCCTTTTGCAAAATTTGGTGTAAAAAGAAAAGTTTATCATTATTTTTTTCAAAAAGGACAAAAACTTGGTTTTGAGATGTTTCTCGCCAATGGAGAACAAACATATTTGGGTGAATTAGATTTTGAAAATCTTTCTTATTTTGACAAGAACAAATTCATTATTAAAAAAGAAAATATTACAGCCGATGCAGTCTATGACAGGAGTGGCGGACTAAGCTTTCCCACAAATAACATAAATAAAAAAGTTCTAAATTGCATTGCTTTCAAAACTTTGTGCAACGACAAAAATTCAATGTATGGCTTGCTAAAAAAATACATGCCAAAAAGTTTTGAAATAACCTCACAAAAAAGTTTTATAAAGATGCTAGAAAAATTTGATAATTCTTCTCTGATAGTATTGAAACCAGCCAAAGGACTTGGTGGAAAAGGTATAATAATCGCCAACAAAGATACTATAAAAAATACAAAATTGGAAAAAAAAGAATCGTATGTTCTACAAGAATTTGTTGACACTTCAAACGGTATAAAAGGTATAACAAACAAAAAACATGATTTAAGAGTGATTGTTATTGGAGGAAAAATTATTTATGCAAATTTAAGAACTCCCAAAAAAGGCAGCCTGCTCGCCAATGTCTCCCAAGGTGGAAAAATAAAAGAAATACCAATAGAAAAAATCCCTAAAAAAGTAAAACTTATAGTAAAAAAAATACAAAATAAAATAGACAAAAAATATAATTATCCTATTTATTCTATAGATTTTGGGATAAGTAATTCAAAACCTTATGTTTTTGAAATAAATGATCAAATAGGTTTTCCTCGTGATTCTACAAAAAATTATAAAAAATTTATTGATTCTATACTTAGATCTATAGAAAGACTAAGTAAAAAATAAAACCATTGGCATAAAACAAAAATTCAAGTATAATAATGCCATAAATTTAATTAAATATAATCCTGATAACACCAGGATTGATAAATAACAACATATGTTTTTGGCAATTTTATTTATTGTTGTAGGTCTAGCTATTTTGATAATAGCAGCCGATGCTCTGGTCAAAGGTTCAGCTTCTGTAGCAAAAAAACTAGGTATTTCTTCTCTAGTCATCGGTCTTACTGTTGTCGCCTTTGGTACTTCTGCTCCAGAAATGGTCGTCAATTTGATGTCTGTCTGGAAAAATACTACTGATTTAGCTATTGGAAATATTATCGGAAGTAACATTGCCAACGTATTACTTATTCTTGGCGTCTCTGCTACTATTTTCCCACTAGCTGTAAAAAAAACAACCACCTACAAAGAAATACCTTTTGCCCTTTTAGGAGTAATACTAGTTGCTATATTTAGTAATGATTTATTTATCAATCATGCAAGTGAAAACGTAATTACCAGAACCGAAGGTCTAACCTTACTATTTTTCTTTGTTATATTCATGTACTACATCTTTGGTATAAGCAAAGTGCAAGGTGAACATGATGATGTCAAACAATATCCCACAGGCACTTCCCTTCTATTAATTACACTCGGTTTAGGTGGTTTAATTTTTGGAGGAAAACTCATCGTTGACAATGCCGTCATTTTGGCCAAACTAGCTGGCATGTCAGAAAGACTTATTGGTTTGACTATCGTTGCTATCGGTACATCTCTACCTGAATTGGCTACTTCTATAGTGGCAGCTTTCCGCAAGCAAGCAGATATTGCTATAGGCAATGTGGTAGGTAGTAATATTTTTAATATTTTTTGGATATTAGGTCTTACAGCAACGATAAAACCATTACCAGTAAATGGCAATATAAATTTTGACATTTTATTTTCTTGTTTTGTAACTTTACTATTATTTATCTTTATGTTTTTGGGACAAAAACATAAGCTGGACAGATGGCAAGGTATTTCTTTTATATTATTTTATTTTGCTTATTTGACTTTTATTATTGTG
>MFRB01000093.1 GCA_001783255.1 Candidatus Magasanikbacteria bacterium RIFOXYD12_FULL_33_17 | reverse complement strand
TTGGTCCTCGTGTAGCACAGTCAATTTTTACTTATTTTAATGAAAGTGACAACAAAAAACTTTTGGAAGATTTGCTAACTAATGGTGTTCAAATTCAAACTATCAAAAAACAAAAAGATTCAGAAAAATTAGCCAATATGACTTTTGTTCTTACTGGTACTTTGCCAAATTTGTCTAGAGAAGAGATAGCTGAAAAAATAAAAAATAATGGTGGACAAGTTGTTGGTTCTGTTAGTAAAAAAACTAGCTATGTAGTGGTGGGAGAAAATCCTGGTAGTAAGTATGATAAAGCTCAAGAACTGGGTGTGAAGATTTTGGATGAAGAAGAATTTTTGAAAATGTTGCAGTAAGCAGACTCAGCTTTTCAGCAGATACAGCAGATTCAGTTATATATAAAAAACATTCCTTAAATTAAAAGGAATGTTTTGTTTTTAGGAAGTGGGCTGGCCGATAGAGTTACGGTGGTAAAAAGTGGATAGTGAGGAGGTCACCCCATCACTTCCCACATATTTTACTCTCTATCGGCTAGCCACTTAGATACTGAGGTATTTTGTTAAAAAAGTCAATAGTTGGAGGGGGCACGGAGATATGTGATGAGTTGGGACTCAATCGAGGGATTCGATTATATACCACCTTTCTCCGTGCTATATTTATCTTATTATTTTATACAAAATTAGTTAAGTTTTTGTTATTGTTTTTAGTAAGTGGCCCAGTTGACGATAACCTTGGGCCGGTTTGTTCTTCTCTCTCGAAGGTTATTCGGGAGAGAATGAACAAAATCGTCAACTGAGCATTTTAATATTAGTATTTTTCTATATGTTTGTCAAATTTTAACTATCTTGCAATATCTATACCATCTTGCTATAATATTTCTATTATAAATCTTATTTATGAATCTAGATAAAGAACAAATCTTACAAATAGCTATTTTGGCTCGTTTGCAATTGGAGGATGAAAAAGTAGAAATGTATAGTGAACAATTGTCTGCTGTTTTTGGTTATA
>MFRB01000092.1:5463-6870 GCA_001783255.1 Candidatus Magasanikbacteria bacterium RIFOXYD12_FULL_33_17 | reverse complement strand
ATTTTACAAGTAGATGCTGGTTGTATCACTGTAGCTGTAGCTCGTGAAAGTGTCAGACTTGGACTTACTGGATTTGAATGGGGGATTGGTGTACCTGGGACAATCGGTGGAGCTGTACGTGGTAATGCTGGTGCTATGGGAGGGGACATGAAAGGTAATATCGAAAAGGTAGAAGTCTATCGTCAAGGTGAAATTTTGGAATTGACAAATGAAGAATGTGGATTTGCTTATCGTGAAAGTATTTTCAAAAATAATAATGACGTAGTTTTGCGTGTTTGGCTCAAATTAGCAAAAAGTATTGAAGAAAGCAAAGATTTGATGAAAAAAGCTATTGAAAATATCGCTTATCGTAATGCTACTCAGCCTCAAGGTTTTGCATCCTCTGGTTGTATTTTTAAAAATGTAATAGTCAAAAGCCAAAAGCCAAAAGCCAAAAGCCAGGATATTCCGCAAGAATTTTTGGATAAAGGAATTATTTCGGCTGGATGGTTGGTAGATAACGCTGGATGCAAAGGACTTCAGATAGGCAAGGCTCAAGTTAGTGAAAAACATGCCAATTTTATTGTGAATTTGGGTGGGGCTACTGCTGAAGATGTCAAAAATCTTATTGATGAAGTCAAAGAAAAAGTGTATAATAAATTTAAGATTACTTTAGAAACAGAAGTGCAAGAAATTGTCTTTTAAATACGTAATAGTTAATAGAGTTTTATGTTAGAAGATTATAAAGTTTATGGTCATTTAAGAGTATATGAAGGTGGTGGAAAAAAAGTTAAAGAAGTTTCAAAAGAAATTGACAAAGAGACTCGTAATAAATGTGTATTTGTTTGGGATATTGTAAATTTTTGTTTGAAAAACATGGAAAATTTTCTTGTTCCCGTGGATCTATCTGTAGAGGACGATAATCTTGAAGATATTAGAATTAGTAGAGGTATTGTTTTTGAAGTGGTAATTTCAAAATTGGAGAGGCTTAGGGAAAATTTTGGCGATATTGGAGAACCTGTATTTTGGGATTTATTAATGGATGAAATTGAATCAGATTTAAGTAAATTAGTTGAAAATATTATTGTAGTCAATTCAGATGTCAATAAAAAAAGATCTGCATTTACAAATAATTATCATGATTTTGGAGTAATAGAGAGAAGATCACATAGTGCTTTTCATAAGGTAAAAGAAAAAATTCTTGTTTTGATAGATGAATATCTAAAGAGTCATGATATTTCTACAGAAACATATCAGAGTATTTCTCAAGATTTAATACAAAAAGAATAATAAATAATTCATTTAATAATAAATATATGATAACAAATATAAAAGCCACAAACATTGAGTTAACAGAAGCAATAAAAGAATATGCTTTGGAAAAAGTAGAAGCTTTAACTCATTATTTTGATAATATCCAAAGCGCTG
>MFRB01000092.1:0-5451 GCA_001783255.1 Candidatus Magasanikbacteria bacterium RIFOXYD12_FULL_33_17 | reverse complement strand
GTATGGATAAACAAAATAAAGAAAAACCTTTTTTTGCAGAAGTAAATTTGGGAGTTCCTGGAAGATTAATTAGAGTAAGTAAAAATTCTGAAGATTTGTACAAGGCTATTGATAAAGTCAAAGATCATATGAAAGTTGAACTAGAAAAAATGAAAGGAAAAATGAGAGATAAAGACAAAGATGCTTTGAGAAATAGCAAAGGTTACCAAGAATAAATTTTATGACAGATGAAATAAGACCAAGATTTTTGGTTATAGAAGGTGGAAAAAAAGAAACTCAAGAGAGTTCTCTTAGAATTTATGATCAAATCAGTGAATTGCTCAAAAAAAATTATGATGATGAAATAATAAAAACTATTCAAGAAAAATACTTGTTGAATGTATTTGATGTTCCTGGACAAGAATTGGAAATTCCAAATATGAAGAAAATGTTAGAATTGTCTGCTTCTACTGAAGCAATGTTGCGTCAATATTTTCAAAGTATTTTTGATAAATTTCCTAGTCTAAAACTTAGAGTAGAAAATTTACCACTTGATGATGAGACGGTTGATGATTCTCGTAGTTTTTCTAAATCAACTGTAACTAGTTATAAGAGTGTAAAGGAATTTAAAGATGCACAAAGAAAAGAACGTTTATCCTCGCCTGATAGATTTAGTATAGAACCTAAAGCTAAGAAAATTGCAGAGGATGTCTTTGAAATTTTGTCTATAGTTTCGGAGGTACAAGCTGATTTGGAAAAATTGCAAAATTTAATTACAGGCAAAGACAGGTTGGATAGAAGGGCTTATTCTGAAGCCGTTGATGATCTTATAATCAATTATGGTTTTATTGGTTTTTATATGAAGGATTTAAAAGAACAATTATCATAATAATTTATGATTAAGATAATGTACTTGAGTACTATTCATCTAATTGATTTTTGTAAAATATTTTAGTCTAGACAAAACATCCAAAAGCTGGTACAATGCCCCAGCTTTTTGAAAGTAAAATTTATTATAAAAATTAGTAATTAATAATAACTAATAACTAATAATTATTAATTTTTTTCAAAAAGTGTTTTTAAATAAGGAAGGGCAGGCAGGGTCTACAGATTTCTCCCCGCCAAATCGGCGGGTCAAAATTAACTAAAAAAATATGTCATTTCTTGAAAAAATATTTCCTGATGGTAATAAAAAGGAGCTCAAAAAATTGCAACCAATTGTTGAGGCTGTCAACGCTCTTGAAGCTGAATATGAAAAATTGTCAGATGAAGAAATAAAAAACAAAACAGTAGAATTTAAGCAAAAATTAAAAGAAGGTAAAAAACTTGATGATATTTTGCCAGAAGCTTTTGCGACTGTTCGTGAAGCTGCCAAGCGTACTCTCTCTATGCGTCATTATGATGTGCAGATTATTGGTGCTGTTGCTTTGCACAAAGGTAAGATTGCTGAGATGCGTACAGGTGAAGGTAAGACTCTTACTTCTACTTTGCCAGTTTATTTGAATGCTTTGGAAGGCAAAGGTGTACATGTTGTCACTGTCAATGATTATTTGGCCAAACGTGATGCTGTCTGGATGGCTAAGATTTATGATTTTTTAGGTTTGTCTGTTGGTGTAATCCAAAATCAACGTGTGTCTTTTGTTTATGATTCATCTGTTGTTCGACCAGAAGAAATAAGTGCTGAAGAAATTGAATTGGAAAGTTTCAAAGTAGAAAATGAATTCTTGCGTCCAGCTTCTCGCAAAGATGCTTATGCTTGTGATATCACTTATGGTACCAACAATGAATATGGTTTTGATTATCTTCGTGACAACATGGTCCAGACTATTGAAGAAATGGTGATGCGACCAGGACATGAAATGCATTATTGTATCATCGACGAAATCGATTCTATTTTGATTGATGAAGCTCGCACTCCTCTTATTATTTCTTCGGCAGCAGAAGAAGCTACAGATCAATATTATCAATTTGCTTCTTGGACAAAACAATTAAAAGAAAATGAAGATTATAATGTTGATGAAAAATTGCGTGCTTCTACTTTGACAGCTGTTGGTATTACAAAATTTGAGAAGTGGCTTGGTGTAGAAAATCTTTATGTTGAAGGTGGTATTTTACTTGTTCATCATATTGAGCAAGCTCTCAAAGCGGAAGTACTTTTCAAACGTGACAAAGATTATATCGTGGACAATGGTGAAATAATTATTATTGATGAATTCACTGGTCGTAAAATGCCAGGTCGTCGTTATTCCGAAGGTTTGCATCAAGCAATTGAAGCCAAAGAAAATGTGAGTATTCAACGTGAAAGTAGGACTCTTGCTACTATTACTTTCCAAAATCTTTTCCGCATGTACAATAAGCTGTCTGGTATGACTGGTACTGCTAAGACTGAAGAAGAAGAATTTTATAAGATTTATGCGCTGGAAGTTTTGGTTGTTCCTACCAACAAACCTGATGCTCGTACAGATTTTCCTGATAGAATTTATCGTACAGAAAATGGTAAAAACAAAGCCATTGTGGAAAAAGTAAAAGAATGTCAGGTTAAAGGTCAACCTGTACTTATTGGTACAATTTCAGTTGAAAAAAATGAAGTTTTGAGTCAGTATCTGACTATCAATGGAATCAGCCATGAAATTTTGAATGCCAAAAATCATGAACGTGAAGGTGAAATCATTGCTCAAGCTGGTCGTCCAGGAGCTGTGACTTTGGCTACCAATATGGCTGGTCGTGGTGTGGATATCAAGCTTGGTGGTGTACCTTTTGATAATGCTAATTTTGAAAAAATAAAAAATGCTGGTGGACTTTTTGTGCTTGGTACCGAGCGTCATGAATCTCGTCGTATTGATAATCAGCTTCGTGGTCGTAGTGCTCGTCAGGGTGATCCTGGTGAAACACAATTTTTTGTTTCAACCGAAGATGACTTGATGCGTATTTTTGCAGGGGACAGACTCAAAAATGTGATGACACGTTTCAATGTTCCAGAAGACATGCCTATTGAACAGAAATTTATTACCAAGATGCTTGAAGGTGCTCAGAAAAAAGTAGAATCACATCATTTCGATACTCGTAAACATTTGCTTGAATATGATGATGTTTTGAATAAACAACGTAGCGTTATCTACAAAAAACGTCGTCATGTTTTGAATTTGTCAGAAAAAGAAATGAAAGGTATTGTGTTGGAAACAAAAGTTGTAGAAAATGAAAAAACTGCTAACGAAGAATTTGTATTAGAAAATAATGTTGAAGTAAAAGTTGAAAAAGAACAAGCTCTTTCACTGCATGATATGATCATGGAAATGATTGAAAGTGAAATAGAATTTATTGTTTCTTTTCATACTAATACTGAAGATGATACTAAGTGGAATGTAGAAGAGGTCTATGAAACTGTAAAAACTATTTTTCCACTTACACCAGAAGACAAAAAAACAATTTTGGATTTTGGCAAAGACACTGGCGATCAAAACATTAGTGAAGTGGAGCGTCGTGACAAGTTAGTAGAATTTTTGCTTGCCAAAGCTCGTCATGAATATGGTGAAATGATAAAAAATATTCAGGATCAAATTGCTACTGATGAAAATAAAAATAATATCATTGTAGAACTTCAAAAAAGTGTTTTGATTCGTACAATTGACAATCTTTGGGTGGATTATTTAGTAGCTATAGATTACTTGCGTACAGGTATTGGTTTGCGTGGTTATGGTCAACGTGATCCTCTAGTTGAATACAAACAAGAAAGTTTTCACCTTTTCAATCAATTGCTTTCTAACATACAAAAAGAAGTTGTTTATACCTTTTTCAAAATAAATATTGGTTTGCAATTGGCACCAAGTATTATGGCGACAGACAAAATGACATTAAAGGGTGCTGAAAAGACTACCAACGCTGAAGCTGGAATTGTGGAAGGTAAAGTTCTTGATGAAGAAGGTCATAAAGTAGGAAGAAATGATCCTTGCCCATGTGGAGCGACTAAAGAGGATGGAACTCCAAAAAAATACAAACATTGTCATGGTAAATAAGGAATAACTAACAAGAAATAAGAATTAAATTTATTAAAAAATAAAAAACTTTCATTAATATATGAGAGTTTTTTATTTTAAAAGAATCATACTAAAATACTCAAATTTTGGCTAAAACATTGACTTTTTGGCTATTTTTTGCTATTATCCGGCCAATCCCGCACGTCCGCGGGTAGGGAGGATGCCATGGTCGAACATGGTGATTATAGTGGTCTGTTGTTTTCAGTTATGTTTTTGTTGGCGCTTCTGTGGGTGCTTTGTCAGCGCCCGCGTGTGGGGCGCCGTCGAAAACGGCACTGACAACATGATCCACAATCGCGGCACGCCCGGATCCAATCCGGGCGCGCCTTCACTTCAGGCACTGATTTTACTGAGTTTAAAAAGATTACATTGATTATTATGACAGCTTTGGCTGTCTTTTTTTATTGACATTTAGCCAAAAAATATGTTATAAGATAGGCATCTCAATTTAGGGAGGTTGAGATTGCTGAGACGAATTTTCCGTTTCCCGCTTTTTGCCTTTGCTCATTTCCGAGAGGTTAGTGAGCAAGACATGAGCGTGAGACACACTGAGATTCTCGCGGCCTTTCGAGGTCGCGTGGGTCTCAATTTTTCTCATCCAGAAACTCGAAAGTTTGCGCTACTCCGTCAGAAGGGTAGCGCGCGACGGTCTATTGTGCACCGTCGTTGAATTTG
This sequence comes from Candidatus Magasanikbacteria bacterium RIFOXYD12_FULL_33_17, assembly GCA_001783255.1. Classification (GTDB taxonomy): domain Bacteria; phylum Patescibacteriota; class Patescibacteriia; order Magasanikbacterales; family UBA922; genus UBA1557. The sequence continues at coordinate 763 of MFRB01000092.1, read as the reverse complement.
AGTTTCTTGTACACCCTCGCTCGGCATCACGCCGGGCGGGGGAAAGGATCTTTTGTGGAAATTACAAATGACAGAATTTAAATTTTAAATAAATTTGAAAATCCAGTTTAGACTGGATTTTTTATTAAATCATCCATTGTTGTTTTATCTTTTTTTGACCATTCAGACATCTCCCAAAGATAATGATAGCTTTCAGGTTCTGTATCATGTTGATAAAAAGAATTTATTCTATCAAAATTTAATCCTTTGTTTAATTCATAATCATTTATTACTTCCCAAACAGAAGGCATTATATCTTTGTATAGCTCACCCCATTCTATAGTAGATTTTTTTGTTTTGTAATTATTTTTCCACCAAAATTTGGCCAAAGGTTTTGGTAATTGAAAAATTAAGACAATTTTTCTTTGGTCTGCTTTATTTTTAAATCCATGAGTTTCTAAAAATTGTTTAGCAGATGGTCCATAAGTTATTTTGAAACTAGGTATGTCTAATTGTTTGGCAGATAAAAAATCAAGTATTTTTTTTGGTATAGGTTTATTTTCTAATTCATATGTTGCTAACAAATCAAGTATTTCTTTTTTAAATTTGTCGTGTAATTCTGCACAGAATAATCGGGTTTTATTAAGAGTTCCTAGTAGAGCTTCATCCAATTGTTCTTCATCAAATAGTTCTTCTATTTTTGGTCTTTGAAGTTCTAGTTTCTTTTTTATATTATCAATAGTTTCTAAATCCCAAATGTCTTCTTGGAAACGTAGTCCTTCTT
>MFRB01000091.1 GCA_001783255.1 Candidatus Magasanikbacteria bacterium RIFOXYD12_FULL_33_17 | reverse complement strand
GTATTAATTTTGATTTTTGTCAAAATAACGAAGACAATTTTATTACCTCATTAAACATTGATGAAAACAAAGGTATCTATAGTATTGGTTATACAGCGGTAGATATTGCTACTGGTAAGTCTTACATTTTGGAAATAAATAGTACACGTGAAGACAAAACTTATGCTTTGGATCATGTATTTTCACTTTTGAAAAGTCATCGCACTACCGAAATTATTATCAATTATGCCAACGACGAAATAGATGAAAAATATTTAGAACATTATTTGGAACTAGATGAGATTCAAATTCACCATAACCAAAAAAGATTAAATATAGATTATCAAAACGAACTTTTCAAACAAACTTATTTAATAAAATCTTTTCTCTCCCCTATTGAATTTTTAGATTTAGAAAAAAAAGCTTTGGCCTCCGAAAGTCTAGCTATTTTGTTGGAGTTTGTTATTGAACATGATTATCTGGTAATTCAAAAACTAAACAAACCAGAACACTTGAACAGCAACAAATATCTTTATCTCGGCAACAATCCACTTGAACAGCTAAATATTTTTTCTTCTGACAAAAACAAAGAAACAATTTTGTCTCTAATAGACTATACGATGACTAGCATGGGCAAAAGACTTTTGCAAGAACGCCTTTTGAGTCCCATTATTGACAAAGATGAACTAAATTCCCGTTATGATTTATCAGAAAATTTGCAAGAATATTATCTAAAAGTAGAACAAGAATTACGTAGTGTCTATGATTTGGAAAGAATAAAAAGACGTTTACAAATTGGACGTCTGCATCCTTTTGAAATCAATTTTCTTTATGATTCTTTGCAAGCATCCAAAAATATTATTGAGATACTGTCAGCAAAATCCGAAAGAAAAGAAAAACTAAAAATAAATTTATTTTTGGAAAATAATAATATAGAAAACGCTTTACTTTATTTGGAACATACTTTTGCTTTGGAGACTACTTGCCAAGTAGCTAGCAAAGATATCACTGACACCATTTTCAAAACAGGTTTCTCAGTTGAACTAGATGAACTGATTATCAAAAAAAATTTACTAGAAAAAAATCTAGAAAATATTCGTCTTCACATCGCCAATTTGATAAAAGAAAAAACCGGCAAAGATGAAAATGATTTTGTGATAATCAAACAATTAGATAAAGAAGGACACTACATTTCTATTACCAAAAGTCGCTATTATTTGATAGAAGATAGTATCAAAGAAACTGATATTATCTTAGATAATGAAATCTATCCAGGAAAAAGCTTACAAATAAAAATTCAAACAGGCAATGTCAAAATAACTTCTGACTTGATAGAAAATTATTCCGAAAGTATCGTCCTTTTGCAAAACAAAATAACGGCTATCGTCAAAGAACTTTTCAAAAAAGAATTAGAACAATTGGATAACAAATATAGTCAATTGTTGTCCGTACTTATTTTTGAATTGAGTTGTCTTGATGTCGCCATTTCCAATTTGAAAGCTAGTCTAAATTTGAATCTAAAAAGACCAGAAATTATTGCTACAGATGAACAATATGTAGAATTGAAACAAGTCCGTCATTTACTCGTAGAAGCGCGCGAAGAAAATGGTATCTATGTGCCAAATAACGTCGTCCTTGGTGCCAAAAATCATTTGAGTGAAGACGCCAAAAAAACAGTTATTGCCGAGCAACTAAATGATGATATTTTGGGAATTTTGCTTTATGGCATCAACTCTAGTGGAAAATCTTCACTTATGAAAAGCGTTGGCGTGACTATACTTTTGGCACAAAGTGGACTATTTGTCCCAGCTGAAAAAATGCGTTTTACTATATTTACAGAAATATTTACGCGCATTGTCGCCCAAGATAATTTTAGCAAAGGGCTTTCTTCCTTTGCGGTTGAAATGCTGGAACTAAAAAATATTTTCAACCGTGCGACAAAGCACAGTCTGGTTTTGGGAGATGAAATTAGTCATGGTACCGAAAATTTGTCAGCGTTGGCAATTGTCGCAGCGACTATCAAAAGACTAATTGAAATAAAAAGTTTGTTTATTTTTACTACCCACTTACATAGTTTACATAATTTAAATTTAGTACAAAATCTAAAAAATCTAGCCAGTGTGCATTTGTCAGTTCGCTATGATAGAGATAATGACAAACTTATTTTTGATAGAATTTTACAAGCTGGTTCTGGTAGTAGTGTCTATGGTCTAGAATTTGCGCAATCATTGCATATGGATGAAAAATTTTTAGAAATGGCAGTAAATATCAGAAAAGAACTTTCACATGATTACGACGATATTGAATTACTTACCAAAAAGAAAACTAGCATTTACAACAAAAAACTTTTTGTCACCAACTGTAGTATTTGCAAAGAAAAAGTAGATGATGTTCATCACATTTCTCCCCAACAAATTGCTGACAAAAATGGTAATATTGGTCACTTCCACAAAGATCACAAATACAATCTTATTCCCCTTTGTAAAAAATGCCACGACGATATTCATCATGGGCATTTGAAAGTAAAAGGATATAAGATGACGAGTGATGGATTAGAGTTAGAAGTGGAATGAGGAAAATAAAAAAATAACGAAATTGATTTTTTTAAATTTTATTTGTAATAAAGTTAAAAGAAACAAAACATGACAAACTAAGGATCGATTCTCCCCCTACTAGGGGGAGTTAGAGGGGGTCTTTAGCAAGATAAAACGTTTTGTTATACTCTGGACCTCCCCTAACCCCTCCTAATAGGAGGGGAATTGTCCGCCTCATTTTTGACATACTTTTTTCATAAATAAAAAAGAAAAATTTTGCAAATAAAAAACAGCTCCTCAAAGCTGTTTTTAAAATTTGGAAGGGTGGCCGACGCGCGTGCAGAAAGCAGCGCGCGCCGACCGGAAAAAGGCTCCTCTCTACACCTCCTCTTCAGGAGGTGGCTCGACCCATGCCCACGGGGTGTCCCGCGGATTTGGGTCAAGGTCCGGGAGATCAAACCTTAAGACGGGAAATACCCGCCTTTCAGATTTGATATCCCAAAAAGGAGCTAAATTTTCGCCGGCCTCCTCAGCCGGCGTCTCAGTTTTTCCCACGTTTCCTCCTTTCCGTGGGTCCGTTACACATTATACGGAAAAAATAGATTTTGTCAAGAATTAGCCAAAAAAACAGACACAATTTATTTGGGACTGTTTTTGAAATTTAATATGAATGGAAGACCGGCGCTCTGTGGTAATTAAGAACGCCAGTCAGATACTTCACTCGACGGGCTAGCTAGGTAGAAGGAGACATCCTACTCAAGCGAGCAAAAAGCCTCTCAACATTTACCACCATGCTGACAGGCGAGATCTTTCGCCTTTTACCACCGCTATATTTGAGCGACGTCTTCATGAATCCTCCTTAGCAAGACTATTTAACAATACAAAAAAAAACGGCTTTATGCAAGCCGTTTTATTTTTTATAAATAAATTGAAAAAAGATTGATACACGTGTTAGAACAATGTGTATTGATTAAAGTTTATTTAGAAAAATCTATTTTTAATATTTTTGAAAGAATTCCTCATCTTTTTATAATTTCACTTACCTTTTCCACTTTTTCCTTCATCAATTCTTCACTACCCGCTTCCAAATTTAAACGCAAAACAGGTTCAGTATTGGACAATCTGACATTGAACCAAAAATCTTCATAATAAAAACTAAAACCATCTAATTCTAAAATTTTAGCATCACTATATTTTTCTTTTAATTTTTTTAACACTTTTTCTTTATCTTCTATCTCAAAATTTATTTCGCCAGAATGATAATATTTTTGCATACTATGCCAGATTTCACTCAAAGATCTATTGTCCTCTGACAAAATTTGTAAAACATAAAGCAAAGACAAATCAGTAATTTCTAATTTATAAACATCACCAAAATAAATATGCAAAGATAATTCACTAGCAAACACAGCATCCACATCCCTCATTTGTTTTTTGATATTTGAATGTCCGACTTTACACATCTCTACACTAGCACCAGCTTGTTGCCATATTTCAGCCACAGACTTACTAGAACGCAAATCATAGAGCATCTT
>MFRB01000090.1 GCA_001783255.1 Candidatus Magasanikbacteria bacterium RIFOXYD12_FULL_33_17 | reverse complement strand
TATCAGCCTCAAATAAAGCATACAAAAATTTATCCATAACATAACGTCTATCAAAAAATTCTTCTTCTGTCATCACAGTATAACGAATATTGAAACCAAAATCCTTTTCATAATCTTCCACAATTTTTGCCAAAACTCTTGGTTTTATTTTGCCAACAACCAGTAAATCAGTCGGCGCTTTTTTGTCATTGGTAAATTCACCAGATAATACCAACAATTGGGTATCAGCCATTTTATCCTCAAACTCCTTAATAAACTCTTTCTGTCCAACTACTTTATCTTTTATAAGTAAAGCCTGAAGTTCTGAATATATTATTGACTCAGGATTTAGTTCATAATATTTACGTAATTTTTCACCAACCTCTAGTTCATTTGTATTATCCTTTTCTTTTACTTCCTTTTCTCGAACGATATCCATCGACACAAGTATTTCTAGTTCTCGACGTACAGCATTGATTTGGACACCTACTACCCTAGATAATTCACGTACAAAAAAAGCTTTATCACTTTCGGTATAAAATATTCTAAGTAATTTTAATCTGGTCTTTGAACCAAAAAGTTGTTCAAGCATATTTTTTATTTATAATAATTTTAAACTAATATATAGAATAACAAACTAACCCACAAATGTCCAAATAAAAAACTGGTAATTAATTTGTGAATATAGTATAATAATTAATGCCAATAAAGTCAAAGGCTTTGTTCAAAAAGCCTAATTAATAAGCCTTTATTCATTTATGAAAAATGGACTAGAAATTCAGGAGTTTTTTGTTGAAGGTAGTAATCAAAGGGCGTCACATGTCCTACTTCATATCGCAGAACCCATTACCCAAACTGAAAAGGACAAGGGCTATTTTTTTGCAATTATAGAAGTAAGTGGTAGCTATTCAGAGCAAATAAGCCAATTACAACAAATAGTCGATGATATAGAAATCAAATACTACGATGAAGAAAATACTAATATTGATAATTATTTTGAAAGTGTCTTACAAGAAATAAACCAACAAAGCCATAATATACTACAATACAAAGATAGCACGGTTTCTGCACTAGTTGGTATAATTCAAAAAAGACACTTGATACTAGCCTATCATGGTTCACCAAATGCTTACTTATTTTTTGCAGGTAAAGAAGGATTACGCAGTACTGAAATAATAGATCGAGAAGAAACAGAAAACACTGGGCAACTTTTTTCTTCTGTAGTAGAAGGTGACATGAAAGATGATGACTACTTATATGTAGCTACACCTAGTGTAACAGGCCATTTCTCACCCGATAGAGTACGCAAGATAATCCAAAATCGTGCTACCAAACAAGGAGCAATGCACATACAAAAAGTTTTGGAAAATTTACAAGACGAAAAATCATTTGGTGGTATTGTTTTTCATACCCCAAAAACACAACTTGAAGTAAAGCGCTATCGCAACACCCAAGCTGATGATATTGGTTCTCAAGAGTCTATGGATGACTTACTAAATACTACTAGGAATACAGCTGATACACTGTCACCTTCTCTACTAAAAAATATAAAAGACAAAATAAACTCGTCATTTAGAAAAAATAAAGATAATACAAATTTAGACAAAAAAATTATCAAAAAAACCAGTCGAGGTGTAACTACTCATGGTAATATTGAAACCAACTTTCGAAATAACAAAAAAGATAAAAACCAAAAACTATCAGAAAAACTTTTGGTACTAATTGGCAAAGTATTAGTATTTATTTTTACTGGAATATTTTTTGTATTCAAAAAAGTATTAACTACGATACTAAGCTGGATTAGTAATATTTTTTACTTAATTACCAATAAATCAGGTAAACGAACTATTATAGCAGATAGATTTATTACGGCCCTAAATGAAAGAAGAGAAAGAGTCAGAAATGTAAGCATGATAAGCAAAATACTTTTTATAGCTCTTATATTACTGGCAGTAATTTTCTTGAGTAGCATTGTTTATATAAAAATAAAAGAAAACAAAGAAGCAAAAATAGCTCAATATGAAAACATGCTCCAAACCATAAATGACAAAAAAGATGATGCTGAAGCAAAATTACTTTATGGTGAAGATAGCAAAGCTTTGGAAATACTTGATGAAGCCAAATTAATGATAAATAATCTATCACAAAATACTGACGAAGAAAAAACAAAATATAATGAACTAATTACTTCTATAAACGAAATACTAAACAAACTACAAAAAATGAACAATGTAGAAACTGAAATAATTGCTGATTTCAATAATAGTAAACCAAGTGATCCACTTCAAAAAATAATTAACATAGGTGATGATATTTTTGCTTATTCCGAAAAAGACAAAAATATGTACAAAGTCAATATTATATCAAAAGATATTGAAACAAAAAATCATGAAAATCAAACAAATCTTCAAACAGCTACGACACCAAAAGAAGAAGACAAAATAATATTTTTGAGCAAAGACAATAGCGTATTTGAATATACCAAACTTACAGGATCTTTATCAAAAAAAGATATTGGATTCCCTAGTGATAATGCTAATATTACGAATATTGCAATTTACAATAGAAAACTTTATTCTCTAAGTCCTAGTACTGAGCAAATATACAAACATAGTCAAACACAAACAGGCTATGACAGAGGCACTGCTTGGATAACACAAAAGTCCAGTTCTTTATCCAAAGCTATTTCTATAGCGATAGATGGAGATGTCTTTGTACTAACCTCTGATGCAAAAATTTTACATTTCTATGGTGGACAAGAAAAAGCCTTTGAAATTCAAGGTGTCCATCCTGAACTAAAAAACCCTACCGAAATTTGGACTTATGCTGATTCTGATTATCTATATCTTCTTGATCCAGAAAACAAACGTATAGTGCTATTAGACAAAGATGGCAACTTCATCGAACAATTCACCTCTAGTGAATGGAAAAAACCAAACAATATGCTAGTAGATGAAGACAACAAAGTAGTATATGTGCTAGATGATAATAAAATATATAAGTTTTCGACAAAATAGAAAATAATTTAGAAATTAAAAAAAGAGACGTTTCCATAAGGAGTACGTCTCTTTAATTTTTATAAACTCAAAAAAATTTATTTTAGAGTTACAGTAGCTCCAGCTTCTTCTAATTGTTTTTTCAATTCTTCAGCTTCAGCTTTTTTGATGTTTTCTTTGATTGCTTTTGGAGCTCCGTCTACCAATGCTTTAGCATCAGCTAGACCAAGACCTGTAGCATTTTTTACAGCTTTGATAACGTTGATTTTGTTATCACCAACAGCTGTAAGTTCTACTGTGAATTCAGTTTTTTCTTCAGCAGCAGGTGCAGCAGCTCCAGGAGCAGCCATCATCATTGCAGGTGCAGCAGCACTAACTCCGAATTTTTCTTCAAGAACTTTTACAAGTTCAGCAAGATCTAATACAGACATTTTTTCTACCATCTCTACAAGAGATTTGAATTTTTCTGGGACAACTACGTCCTTTTTTTCTTCTGACATAAATTTATTTATTATTAATATTATTATATTTTAGCTTCTTTGATAGCGTTCATTACGGTGACTAAACCACGTAAGTTACCAGCTAGGACATTTACAAATCCTGAGACTGGAGCATTCAAAGTACCAACCAATTGACCAAGCAATTGTTGTTTGTTTGGTAATTTTGAAAGTTCTTTTACTTTTTCACCAGAGATGAAATTACCTTCCAAGATACCTCCAAACAAAGTTACCATTTCATGTTTTTTTGCAAATTCAGCTACAATTTGTGCAGGAGCTACTTCATCTTCCTTACCTAGGAAAACAGCGACACTACCTTCAAATTGTTTTGTATCAACGTCTAAGCCAGAATCTTTCAAAGCACGTTTTAATAATGTCTTTTTGGTAGCATAAACAGCGATGTTTTGCTCACGACATTTGTTACGTAATTCTTCTGATTCAGATACTTTTAGACCTTGATAGTTTGCAAAGACAGCTGACAAAGAACTTTTCAAATCATTTGATAAATTCCCGATAGCTTGTTCTTTTTCTATTCTTGTTTTTGCCATACAATCTAATTCTTTTTTATCGTATTTTCAAAAAGAAAATTGACAATAAAAAAAGTGGTTTAAAAACCACAGAACATTTTAGGAAATCGACCCTTTTACTACATTTATTAAAAAGTGTAAAATTTTTCCC
>MFRB01000089.1 GCA_001783255.1 Candidatus Magasanikbacteria bacterium RIFOXYD12_FULL_33_17 | reverse complement strand
AAATATTCTGTCTGTAAAAACTCTATATTTTCTGGAACTATTTTTTTGTGACCACTAATATCTTCCAAAGCCCACATAGCCAAATTAACAATAATATCTGGCCTATGTTTTCTATATTGATCTGATAATTTTGAAGAATGTAAATCAGCACAAATTTGAATGACGACTTTTCCAAAATCAGTTTTAAAAAACATATCTTTATTTCCTGCAACTAAAAATTTCTTTTCCGAAGACCACAAATATTGTTTATCATAAAAACCTAAATTTATACCATCTCTATTTATAAAACAAGAAGAATTATAATTATCTTTACCAACTTTTCGAATAAAACTACCAGGAATAAAATTTGTATGATACTTCTTAGCAAGCAAAGACAATCTTTCGTAAACAAAAGAATCATCTGCTAAACTTAGATTATAATTACTAAACAATGGTCCCGTAAGAGAATACTCTGGAAAGACCACTAAATCTGGTTTTAAATAAGAATATTTTTTTATCAACCTTTCCATCTTTAACAAATTGGCTTCTATATTTAAGTAAATTGTTTTATATTGAAATACTAATAATGTTATTTTTTTCATAGTGTTTACACTATGCCATTTATATTTTTATTAACAAGTGAAACCTGTGGACAAAAAAATACAACCGCCTTAACGATTGTATTTTTGTTTAAAATTCTGTAAGCTCATCCGAGCTCGTCTAGAGCCTTGTGAGCTTCGTAAGCCTTGTCGGCCTTGTAAGCTACAAAGTTTATTTTTTCTTTCCTTCAATAATAGCTTGCTCCACATTCTTTGGACATTCTCCATATTTCAAGAATTCCATTGTAGAAGAAGCACGACCTTGGGTCATAGAACGAAGTGAAGTGACGTAACCAAACATACTTGAAAGAGGAACGATAGCACGCACAACTTTGGCAGAACCACGATCAGTCATTTCTTCGATTTGACCACGTTTTGATGATAAATCACCAATTACATCTCCCATATATTCTTCAGGAGTAGTTACTTCGACTTTCATAAGAGGTTCAAGCACTACTGGATCAGCTCTTTTGACA
>MFRB01000088.1:1081-1616 GCA_001783255.1 Candidatus Magasanikbacteria bacterium RIFOXYD12_FULL_33_17 | reverse complement strand
AGCACCACGAATTGTATTACTATCTATTAACAAACTAGATGACACTTTCAAATCAATTTGTTTATTGACCAAAGTATTTGCTGTTAATTCTGGTGGAGTATTTACTTTCAAAGAAAATGTATCAGAGATACTAGCACCATGACTATCTGTGGCAGTAACAATTACTTGGACTGTACCATAACTATGTGGTGTCAATGTTAGCTGACCTCCGGCATCAATTCCACTTGTCACGATAGAAGCATCAGTTGTAGTAGCTGAAAAAGTTAATGTATCATCCACATCAACATCTTCGAAATAAAGATGAAGATTAGCGCCTAATGTTTCTTGTAAAGAAATTTCGTTATCTACAAATACAGTTGTAGTTGATAATGTAGGAGCATTATTTCCTTCTATAGGAGTAGAATCACTAACAATTACAGCAAAAGTAGAAGTAACCATACCACCATGTTGATCATCACCAGTAAGTTCAATAACGCTTGTTCCAACTTTCAAACCTGTCAACATTAAACTAGAAAATTCTATGCCTGGTGTTGTT
>MFRB01000088.1:0-1057 GCA_001783255.1 Candidatus Magasanikbacteria bacterium RIFOXYD12_FULL_33_17 | reverse complement strand
CTGTCAACATTAAACTAGAAAATTCTATGCCTGGTGTTGTTGTCACAACAGTAGCATCTGTATTATTAGTCAAACTAATACCAACTACGTCATTAACATCGGCATCAGAAAATAAATTTTGCAATATTGCATTATTTATATTTAATGTGGAAGTAGTATAGAGATCTATATATTGTGTGGCTATTGGAATATTTACTGTTGGAGTATTATTTCCACCCCCATTATTATTTTCTACGACAGTCAAACTAAACGTGGTACTAGCACTCAATCCATCAGGATCTGTAGCAGTCATTGTTACTGTTGTTATACCGACACTTGTACCTGTAAGTAGCAACTCACCTGCTGTTATTTGAGATGTTGCAATTGCAGGATTTGAAAGTTCTACACTATATGTAAGTACATCTGAATCAGGATCTGAAAAAGTGGTTGAAAATGAAACAGGGGTTGAGTTTGAACCAACATTAACATTACCCAAAAGTATTGGTTGCATAATTGCAACAGGTGCATGATTTACAGGTGGTTCAGCCGTATCCAAAATTGTCAAAGTGTGTGTTTGTGCATTCGGCAAAATAGGAGTAATATTTCCATTTTTAATAGTACCATTATCATTTAATAAATCTATTTGTGTAATTGCAAGCACTAAATTTTTTTCACCAGTTACATTCAAGATATCTACAGGAAAAGATTTAATAGAATTTTTTGGTACTACCCAAGTGGAACCTGAACTTAATTCATTTGTTCTTACAGAATAATCCGTTAAAGAAGATGCGGTACCAGAAAGTTCAAACGTCAAAGACACATCGTTGTCAGTACCATTGTTGTAGACAAATGATGAATTAGAGTCATTCAATGAAGTTCCTTCTGCTACAGATGAAACTGCATTTAAAAAGTTCAGATCATTTTCCTCATCTTTTATATCCAAAGTAAAGTTTATATTACTTAAAGATAAATCATAATCAATATATATACTCTCATCAAACGCATTTGTTATAGTCCAAATTGTCTGTTTTGCAACGTTGTCAAAAGACGAATTATCATAAATACCATTTGTACTAAC
>MFRB01000087.1:4303-5486 GCA_001783255.1 Candidatus Magasanikbacteria bacterium RIFOXYD12_FULL_33_17 | reverse complement strand
CAAACAACAACTAGCACCAAAGTAGTCGTTACAGGCTTAACACCAAATACAGATTATTATTTTAAAGTAAAAGCAATTTCCGCTAGTGGTAACACTAGTCAAGATACCGCTTACACTGACGACACTTCTCAAATCACTACAGCTGCTCAAACTCAAGCCGCTACTATGACCCTTGCCCCAGGAGACGCGGCTGCTTCATTCCAATTCGCTGGTAGACAAGATAATCATACCGCTCAAATAGAACAAATTAGAACAGTATTAGGTAGACTCAAAGCTCTTCTTAGATTACACTCAGTTGATGTTACTGTAGATTTAGCCGCAGGCGAAAGTCAAAACGTTGACTTGAGTGGTAATGGTTCTAATGATACTACAGTCACTATGAACAGTGTCTCTGCTGAGAACGGAGCTAGCTTCACTCTTTCTAGTATTCCTCAAGGTAGCTCTGGTGTCTTCACTAACTTACCTAAAGTAACTAATACCGAAACTAAGGCACTACTCATAAATAATGGTAGTCTCACAACTAATTCAACTAAAGTTCAATTAAATTTCAATATAACTAACTCAGAATTAATGGCCGTGTCAAATGATCCAGAGTTTAAAGATATATCTTTTGAGAAATATAACTCAACTAAAGATTGGACACTAAGTGAAGGTAATGGCCTTAAAACAGTCTTCGTAAAATTCCGCTCAGCCGAAGGTGGAACAATAATCTATAGTGCGCAAATAACCTTAATAGGTCAATCGTTTGATGATACAAATTCTCCAAGTATTTTAAATCAAAATACTAATACTACAGAAAAAACTAATCCAAATAATTGTAAATTGACTCCAGGTCAAGCTTACAAAGGAAATAATAGCCCTGTAGTCTATTATATTACTAATGATTGTACAAAACAAAAGATTGGTAATGAAAAGAATTACTTTAGTTACTTCAGTAACTGGTCAGAAGTCAAAACAATTGACGCAACTGAATTAAATAAAGTAAGTCTAGATAAAAATAAAGAAACAGCTTGGGGACCAAAATATGATCCAAAATATGGCGCCTTAGTAAAAACACTTAATGATCCAAAAGTATACTTGCTGCTTAATGATAGTAAATATTGGATAACAAGTGAAAAAGTCTTCGAAACTCTAAGATATAGTTGGAATTGGATCGAACAAGTAAGTCAAGAATTGTTAAATA
>MFRB01000087.1:0-4291 GCA_001783255.1 Candidatus Magasanikbacteria bacterium RIFOXYD12_FULL_33_17 | reverse complement strand
ATCGAACAAGTAAGTCAAGAATTGTTAAATAAATATACAACAAAAGAAGAAATCACAACCACCACTAGTCATCCAAATTATACCCTGGTTAAATATAAAAATAACCCAAGAGTATATAGATTAGAACCAAACTCAATAGACGAAACAAAACAAGTAAAACGTTATATTCCAAATGAAACAGAATTCTATAAACTAAACTTCCGATTTGATAGAGTCGTTACAATACCAGATACTGAAGTTTACACTGATGGTGAGACTTTGAAGTCTTAAACACCTAGACAATTAAACACCTAATCACTTGAACAATCTCTTTGCGGGGATTGTTTTTGTTTGGGTGATAAAGTGGTTAAGTGGCAAAGTTTTGTGATTAGGTGTCTTGCCAGACTATCCAAAATCTAGTATAATAGCTCTATAATTTTAGTAGATCTAATCTCTTATTTATGCATATTTCTTGGCTTGGCAATACTGCCCTAAAAATTCAGACAAAACCTTTTGACAAAGATATTACTATTGTAATTGATGCCTACAAGCAAAAAAAAGGTAGTTTTCCACGTAGTTTGACTCCTGATATAGCTTTGTATACTCGTGGTGAAGAAGACGTTATTACTTTGTCTGGTGATCCTTTCGTGTTTTCTACACCTGGTGAGGTAGACACCAAAGGAGTTTTGGTAACATCTGTAGAAGGTCATGAACCTGGAGAAATAATGTTGCGTATTGATACTGAAGATATGACCTTAGTTCATTTAGGCATGATAAAAAAACAATTAACAGCAAAACAATTGGAAGTACTTTCTGGTGCTGACATTTTATGTTTGCCTGTAGGTAATGTGGATTCTTTTGACTCTGAAAGTGCTGTGAAGTTGGTCAATGAAATTGAACCTCGTGTTGTTATCCCTTATGCTTTCAATTCTGACAATGATCCTGACGCTAAAGTTGTAGAAAGTTTTCTAAAAGAAATTGGTAGTAAAAATAATACTCCAGAGAAAAAAGTCATTTTGAAAGAAAAAGATTTGCCAGAAGAAGATACTTTGGTGGTGGTTTTGGAAAAAGAGTAAACAAAGTTTATAGCCAATAGCCAATAGCCAACAGTTAATAGTAAAGAAAGTCTGGTTAGTGTATTTTAAATAATTCAGTTAGCTTAGATTGCGTTATTTGAGAATTTTAAAATTGAAAATTGTTTTGAAATTTAAAATTTAGAATTAAGTAATTTTCGGATTATGCCTGTCAAAAAAAACAGCAAAAAAAATGCTGAAAGTAAAAAATCTAAATCTAAACCTGAAAAAAAATTGAAGAAAAATATTAACAAAAAAGTAGAAAAAAAGAAAATTGTTAATAAAAAAACTGATAAAGGAATTCTAGATATTAGAAGAGCTGTCAAAGATTTGCCATCTGTTTTGGCAAGGGAAATGAATGCTAACAAAAATATTTTAGAAAAAGATGAAGATGTAAAAGTGGCTATTTTTAGAGAAAAAATAGTACCTGTAAAAAATAGAACTGTTGAGATTTATGAACCACCAAAGAATAGTAAAACTTGGCTTTGGTCAGCTGTTGTCATTTTTACTATAATAATATTTGCTCTATGGATATTTAATATTAGTAATGTTTTTTATGACTCTAGGAATTCTAAAAATGTTACGCTAGATTCTTTGAAAAATAGCAAAGAAGAGTTGCAAAACATTTTTAATACTTTCAATTCTGAAACAGTATCTACTACCATAAAAAATATTGAAGAATCTGAGAATATTATAACTGTTACTACATCTACTACTAGCTTTACTATTAATATTGAAAACAAATTGCAAGATGTAATGAAAGAACTCTTTGAAAATAGTACTACTACCAAAAATAATTTAACAACAACTACACAAAATTAATTAGAAAATTTATGGCACGTTTGAAAAGTATACAAAAATCAAAAAAAACGGACAGTGAAAAACCTGTAGAGGGGGAAATTGTTGAAAAAATTGAACCAATCAATTTGGTGCAAGAAATGAAAACATCATATTTGGATTATGCCATGAGTGTGATTGTTTCTCGTGCTTTGCCAGATGTTCGTGATGGTCTAAAACCTGTGCATCGTCGTATTCTTTATGCTATGTGGGGGATTGGTTTGAGACATAATTCCAAATTTAAGAAATCAGCTCACGTAGTCGGTGAAGTGATGGCTAAGTATCATCCACATGGTGACAGTGCTATTTATGACTCTTTGGTACGTATGGCCCAAGATTTCAATATGCGTGAAATGTTGGTAAATGGCCAAGGTAACTTTGGTTCTATGGATGGTGATAGTGCCGCTGCTATGCGTTATACTGAAGCCAAATTGCGTTTGGTTGCCGAAGAAATGATTTATGATATTGACAAAAACACCGTAGACTTTGTGCCGACTTATGACGGTTCTTATCGTGAGCCAGTAGTCTTGCCAGCAAAAGTACCAAACTTGTTGCTAAATGGTAGTATGGGTATTGCGGTTGGTATGGCAACTAACATTCCTCCACATAATTTGTCTGAGCTTTGTGATGGTATTACTGCTCTTATTGAAAATTCCAAAGTAAGTATTGAAGAATTGACTGAGTATATCAAAGGACCAGATTTTCCAACTGGTGGTATCATTTACAACAAAAAAGATATAGCAGCTGCTTATGCCACTGGTCGTGGTGGAATACTTATGCGTGCTAAGACTGATATTCAAGAAACTGACAAAGGAGACAAAACAGTTATTATTATTACCGAAGTACCTTACCAAGTAAATAAGGCTAGACTTATTGAAAAGATTGCAACTTTGGTACAAGAAAAAAAATTGGAAGGTATTAGAGATTTACGTGATGAATCAAATAAAGATGGTGTTCGTATTGTGATTGAACTAAAAAAAGATTCTTATCCAAAAAAAGTTTTGAACAAACTTTATAAACTAACTGATTTACAAACTACTTTTCATGTCAACATGTTGGCCTTAATAGATGGTATTCAGCCTCGTGTTTTGAATTTGAAAACTATTTTGGAAGAATATTTGAAACATCGTCAAGAAGTGATTCGTCGTCGTACCAAATTTGAATTAGACAAAGCTCTTGAACGTGCACATATTTTAGAAGGTTTGAAAAAAGCTTTGGACAAGATAGATCTTATCATTGCGCTTATTAGAAAATCAAAAGACAAAGAAGAAGCCAAAGTAAGTTTGATGGATAAATTCAAATTTAGTGAAAGACAAACTGTGGCAATTCTTGAAATGAAGTTGCAACAATTAGCAAATTTGGAACGTAAGAAAATTGAAGATGAACTCAAAGAAAAACAAAAAATTATTGCAGACCTTGAAGAGTTGCTTAAGAGTGAAAAGAAAATTTTGGCTCTTATCAAAGCTGAAGTTTTGGAAATAAAAAATAATTATGGTAATGAGAGACGCACTCAAATTATTGCGCATGGTGTCAAAGAATTCAACATGGAAGATCTTGTTCCAAATGAACCAACTCTTATTATTTCTACTCGTGATGGCTATATCAAACGTCTTCCTCCTGATACTTTCAAACAACAAAGTCGTGGTGGTAAAGGTGTGATTGGTCTTACTACCAAAGAAGAAGATGTTGTCGACAAGATTATTTCGACTAATACTCACGACAATATTTTGTTCTTTACTACGCGTGGTCGTGTCTTCCAACTTAGTGCTTATGATATCCCTCAGACTACTCGTACTGCCAAAGGACAAGCTTTGCAAAATTTCTTACAATTGGCTCCAAATGAAAAAGTATCTGTATTTTTATCAATGGACAATCTTGGTAGTTATGAATCACTTGTTATGGTGACAAGTAAAGGTAATATTAAAAAAACAAAATTAGAAGATTTCAAAAATGTTCGTAAATCTGGTCTTATTGCTCTAAAATTAAAAGAAGATGATATGCTAGAATGGGTCCAACCAACTGCTGGTAACAATGACATCATGATTACGACTTCCATGGGACAATCTATTAGATTCAAAGAAAAAGATGTTCGTGCTATGGGTCGTACTGCTTCTGGCGTTCGTGCTATCAAACTCAAATCAACTGATGAAGTAGTGGGTATGAGTATTTTGGACAACAGTCTGGTCAAGATGAAAGTCTTGGAACTATTAGTCGTATCGGAAAATGGTATGGGTAAGAAGACCAAAATAAATGAGTATAAAGTCCAAGGTCGTGGTGGTAGTGGTATCAAGACTATGGCCGTTACGTCTAAGACCGGTAAAATCATTAGTAGTCAAGTCGTAAATACTACTGAAGAAAAAGATATCATGATTATCTCAGTCAAAGGACAAGTGATTCGTACT
>MFRB01000086.1 GCA_001783255.1 Candidatus Magasanikbacteria bacterium RIFOXYD12_FULL_33_17 | reverse complement strand
TAAGCAAGATACTGAATATGTATCTAAGCTCGTGCGTTGGCACCAACAACCGATTGCTCTCATGGATGAAGGAATTACTGATAGTCCAGTGCGACGTCTTGTTGTAAATTTGCAAGATGATTTGGTAGATTTGTTGACTCTTTGCCGTAGTGATATTACCACAGGTAATCCAAAAAAACTTGAGAAACGTCTCAAAAATTATGATATTTTGGAAACTCGTATTGCTGAGGTTTTGGAAAAAGACAAACTTCGTGCCTTCAATTCCCCAGTACGCGGTGAAGAAATCATGGAGCTGTGTAATCTAAAACCTGGTCCAACTGTCGGTAAAATAAAAAAAGCACTGGAAGATGCGATTCTTGATGGTGAAGTAGAAAATGATTATGAAAAAGTAAAAGAATATTTTTTTACTATCAAAGATGAATTCATGCAGAGTGTGCAGGAGTGGGAAAAGAATTAAAATCCTGATATCCGGATAATCCAGATTTACGGATATTTATAAAAAATTTTTATATGAAGGAGGAAAAATTATTGTATAAAGATTTTACTTATAAAGTGAGAGGATTATTGTTTGAAGTTCAAAATGAATTAGGACATTATTGCAATGAAAAACAATATGGAGATTCATTTGAAAACAAGTTAAAAATTGCTGGTATAAAATATAAAAGAGAATTTATTTTACCAAAATCATTTGATGGAGAAAAGGCAAGACGTAATATAGTAGATTTCATATTGAAAGAATATAACATGTTTTTAATTATAGAGATGAAGGCTGTACCTGCTTTGAATAAGGATCATTATTATCAATGTGAAAGATATCTATGTGCATTAAATTTAGATTTGGCTTTATTAGTAAATTTTCGTCCAAAATTTTTGATGATAAAGCGCGTTTTAAATGTTGAGAAGTATAATAAAGAAAAAAATAAATTAACTTAGTTATCTGGGAAATCAGGATTATTAGAATAATATGAGTAAACTAATTGAAGTCAAAGATCTAAAAAAACAATTTGAAAATGGGGATGTGATTACCAAGATTCTTCATGGTGTAACTTTTGATATTGATAAAGGAGAATTTGTTTCTATCATGGGTCCGTCTGGTTCTGGTAAATCTACTCTCATGCATATTTTGGGTTTCTTAGATGTTTTGAGTGAAGGTCAGTTTTTGTTTGAAGGACGTGATGTGAGTAAACTTAGTGATGATGAGTTGGCTGATATGCGTAGCAAAAAAATTGGTTTTGTTTTTCAAGCTTTCAATCTGCTCAATCGTTCGACAACTTTAGAAAATGTGATGTTGCCACTTTTGTATACTGACATGCCAAAAAAAGAAAGAGTAGAAAGAGCAAAAGATCTGTTGAATCAAGTAGGACTTGGTCATAGACTTGATTATTCTCCAAACAAATTGTCTGGTGGTGAGAAACAGCGTGTCGCTATTGCGCGTGCTTTGGTCAATAATCCTGAAGTTATTTTTGCAGATGAGCCAACTGGTAATCTTGATTCTAAATCTGGCTTACAAGTGATGAAAGTCTTGCAAGATTTGAATGAAAAAGGTCATAGTATAATTTTGGTTACTCATGAAAAATATACTGCAGAACATGCCAAGCGTATTATCATGTTGAAAGATGGTTTGATAGAATATGATAAGCCTGTTGAGAAGAGACAAATCGCCAAAGATATGGGTGATTTGATTAAGTAAAATTAGTATAATCATTATATGAATATTGTTGAAAGTGTCACAAGTTCGTGGAAAATAATTGCGCGTAGTAAAACACGTTCTTTCTTGACGATGCTTGGTATTGTGATTGGTGTCATGGCTGTAATTATCGTATTGTCTGTTGGTGCTGGAGCACAAAGTTTAATTTTGAATCAAGTAAAAAGTTTGGGATCAAATTTGATTGGTGTGTTGCCTGGAAATTCAGAAAAAGATGGTCCACCAGCTTCCGCTCTTGGTATTGTGGTAACCACGTTGACCTATGAAGATGGTCAAGATATTTTGAAAAATGGTTGTGATTGTATAGAAAGTCTGGCAATGTATGCTACGGGTAATGATATTATTTCTTATGGTAATGAAAGTATTACCACCAATTATACAGGAACTACGGCTAGCTATATAGATGTCGAAGAAACAGAAGTAGAATCCGGACATTTTTTTGATGCAGAAGAAGAAAAGACTTCGGCCCGTGTCGCAGTACTTGGTTATGAAGTAAAAGAAAATTTGTTTGGTACAGAAGATGCTTTGGGCAAAAGAATTCGTATTGATAAAACAAATTTTAATGTCATAGGTGTGATGAAAGAAAGGGGAGTTAGTGGTTTCCAAAATCAAGATAATCAATTATTTATACCTATTAGTACAGCCCAAAATTTGTTACTTGGTATTGATCATATCAATTATATACGTGCCAAAGTAAATACTCCTGAGAATGCTGCTTATGCAGTAGAAAGTATGGAACAAATTTTGCGTGATAGACATAATATTGGCGTAGATGAAGTCGATGATTTTTCAGTACGTGCTTTGTCCGAAGGTCTGGATGCTATCTCTAGTATTACCGATGCTTTGAAATTTTTTCTAGTAGCTATTTCAGCTTTGGCTTTGGTTGTGGGTGGTTTTGGTATTATGAATATAATGTTGGCTACTGTTCAAGAAAGAACACAAGAAATTGGTTTGAGAAAAGCGGTTGGTGCCAAATCTCGCGATATTACTTTTCAATTTTTGATTGAATCAGTTGTTATTACTTTTGTTGGTGGTAGTATCGGTATTATTTTAGGTGTTTTAATTTCAGTGGCAGTGGCTGTAGTAGCTCAAAACATGGGTTATTCTTGGGATTTGGTGATTAGTCCTTTTTCTATAATTTTAGCTTGTGGTGTTTCTATTGGTATTGGTTTAATTTTTGGTATTGTACCTGCTAACAAAGCTAGTAAGCTCAGTGCCATGGAAGCTTTAAGATACGAATAATTTTTTTTATGCTTTTTAGAGATGTTTTACAACTTTCATATTTAGCTCTTGTCCGCCAAAAAATGCGTACTGTTTTGACAGTCATAGCGCTTAGTATTGGTATTTCAGCTGTGATTATTATTGTTTCAGCTGGTAGAGGACTGGAATCTTTGGTTTTGGGTGAATTGGATATGTACAATGCCAATACTTTGAATATTGAAGTGCGTGTGCCAAGCAAAGGTGGTTCTGGTAGTGCGACAAGTATGGCACAAGGTGTCAATATCACTTCGTTAAAAAATTCAGATATGGAAGAGATAGTGAAGCATCCAAACATTTCTATAGCTTACAATTATGTTACCAATCAGCAGATGATAAAATATCGTGAAGAAAGTAAGTCTTCGATAGTTTTTGGTTATGGTGCCAATGCTGCTTTGATAGATAATATAAAAATGTCAGAAGGTAGATTCTATGATGTAGAAGAAGAAAATTCTTTAGCTCAAGTAATAGTGCTTGGTTTCAAATTGAAAGACGAACTTTTTGGTACAGATGATGCTATTGGTAAAAATGTTTTTGTAAAAGGTAAATCGTTCAAAGTTGTTGGCGTGCAAGCAAAACGCGGTGCTAGTTTTGGTATAGATTTTGACAAAATTGTGTATATTCCTACCAAAACTTTGCAAAAGAAATTTTTGGGTACAGATTATGCTATGGGTATCAATGCTCAAGTTATAGATATGTCACAATTAGAAAGTACCAAAGAAGATGTTGAAATTATTTTGCGTGAAAAACATGATATTACTGATCCTGACAAAGATGATTTCAAAGTGACAACTATGGATGAAATTCGTGGTACTTTGGAGACTGTTGTCGGTGGTATTACTTTGCTTCTGATTGCTCTAGTCTGTATTTCTCTTTTGGTGGGTGGTGTTGGTATTACCAATATTATGTATGTGACTGTGACAGAGCGTACTTTTGAAATAGGTCTTCGTAAATCTCTTGGTGCTAAGAGAAAGGATGTTTTGTGGCAATTTTTGACTGAAGCCATGATGCTTACTTTTGCCGGTGGAATTGTCGGTGTGATTTTTGGTATTATGGTTTCTTATGTTATTTATTTGGGTGCAAATAGTTTTGGTTTGAAATGGGTTTTTGAGGTACCTCTTTATTCTATTATATTATCTATTGGTTTTTCTACATCCGTTGGTTTGTTTTTTGGTATTTATCCTGCCAAAAAAGCCGCCTCACTTGATCCGATTGTGGCGATTAGGAAAGAATAGTTAGATACGAAATACGAAATTTACGAAAAATACGAACCAAGAAACTTTCGTAATTTCGTACTGTTCGTATTTCGTATCCATTTTTATTACCGTATTTAAACACGTACTTCTTGCTTTTTTCTTCAAATATTGCTATTATATAAGCATAATTTTAGCTAGAAAAATTTGACTATGTGGAGCTTTATTTGGAATGAT
>MFRB01000085.1 GCA_001783255.1 Candidatus Magasanikbacteria bacterium RIFOXYD12_FULL_33_17 | reverse complement strand
ACTAGGGCCCTGCAACAAACTATAAGAACTACTAACGAGAGGATAAGTAATATACAAATATTTTCGAGCGCGAGTAATAGCGACATAAAAAAGACGACGTTCTTCTTCTAGCTCTTTACTACTTCCAGACGATCTTTCATTGGGAAATTGTCCGGCTGAAACATTGAGAATAAATACCGCTTCCCATTCCAAACCTTTGGCTTGATGCACGGTTGACAAAACAATTTGCTCATCGTCTTTGTGACTATTTTCTGTTTGTTTATTATTATAATTTTCTTGCAAACTTGCTTCACCTAGAAATCTATCCAGTGCTTGCGACTCTTCCAAAGATAAATAACTGTCAGCAAAAGTAGCCAATTGTTCTAAATCTTGTAAACGTTCACGATAATCTGGATATTCACTTTCCAAATATTCCAAATATTTTGATTTCAAAATTCCCCGAATCAAATCACTTGGAAATTTTTTACCAGAACTTTGCATAGCCTTGAAAACACTAAGAAAATCTGACCAACCAATCTTGGCGCGAGTAGACAGTGAAGCAGAAACATTGGATAAAATTTCATTAACATTTTCTTGCGCTATCGCAATTTGACTATACAATTTTTCAGCACTAGCTGGACCAATACCAATTTGCATATTAAGCACACGACTCCACGCCACGCTATCATTTTTATTGTTGAGAATTCTCAAATAAGCCAAAACATCTTTGACATGAGCACGTTCAAAAAATCTAGTACCCCCTCGATAATCATAAGGAATATCCCGTCTTGCTAACTCCATTTCCAAAGCTTGTGAGTGAAATGCGGCACGAAAAAGTACTGCTATTTTGTTTAGTTCCACTCCTTCGTCACGCAATTCCAAAATACGCTGTGCAATAAATTCGGCTTCTTCACTACTCTCACTAAAAGCATGTACTTCTGGTTTGGCAAAATTAGCAATAACACTACGTAATTCTTTTTTGTATTGATTTTTGTTATTGGCTATTACTTCATTGGCTACACTCAAAATTTCTGGAGTAGAACGATAATTTGTTTCTAGTTTATAAATCTTAGCCTCTGGATAATGCTTCTCGAAGTCAAGGATATTTTGAATGTCAGCCGCGCGAAAAGAATAAATACTCTGAGCATCATCCCCTACTACCAAAATATTTTTGTGATGACTGGCAAAAAGTTCAATAACTGAAGCTTGAATTCTATTAGTATCTTGATATTCGTCCACCAAAACATATTTGAATTTTTCTGAATATTTTTTTCTGATATGTTCATTTTTGTAAAGAAGCAAAAAAAGATTAACAAGCAAATCATCGAAGTCCATGACATTGGCATTCAATTTTCTTTTTGAATATTCTTGTGCAATACGACCCAAGACTTCATCCAAATCTACCCAATTGGGATATTTTTGTTCCAAAACATCTTTGACAGTAATTTTGGCATTGCGAGAATAACTGATAATAGATTGGATGACATTTGGTGAAGGAAAACGACGCTCTTTTTTATCCACGCCTTCTTGCTTGATACAAATTTTTAGCATATCGCGAGAATCCTCAGAATCAAGAATAGAAAAATTGTTTTGATAACCAAGTAACGGCGCATACTGACGTAAAATTTTGTAAGCCACCCGATGAAAAGTTCCAGACCACGGCATTTTTATTTTGCCACCAGTAAGAACACTTACGCGTTCAGTCATTTCTTTGGCAGCTTTGTTGGTAAAAGTGAGAAGTAAAATTTGATCAGGTTCGATGCCATGTTCTAATAAATAAGCCACACGATAAGTAATAGTACGTGTTTTTCCGGAACCTGCTCCAGCCAAAACTAAACAAGGTCCATCGCCGTTATGGATGACCTCTAATTGTTCTTGGTTTAATTCTTCAGCAAAGTTTAGCATGTTATAAATTAGTAATTACCAGACATATCGTCTTCTCTATTTTTTAATAATTCTATAAGTTTATTTCTAATATAAAACATTTTTTTATTTTCAGAATCTAACTTATCTAAAAATTTTTTATCTATCCTACATCTATATTTTTTACCACTATTCAAAATTATTCTAACAATATAAGAACCATTATCAATTTTCTTCATTTCAAATTTTCCATAACCTTTAAAATTAGGTTCTAAACCTAAAAAGATATCTTCAATTACATTACCCCAATTAGGATTCCTTTCACCTTTTGTTTTTTTACTTTTTCTTTCAGGCTCTTCAGAAACATTGTCAGCATCACCACGCAAAATACGAAGTCCTTCTTCAGTAAAAATATATTTCAAAACATCTTCACCACCAGGAAAATCTGGATTTTCCATTATTAAACCTTTTGAAAGTAAAACATCAACAGCACTTGGTTTTTTTTTATCCTCATCCAAAGAATTATCATAACCAAAAGTATTATCCTGCTCTTCTTCTATTTTTTCCATCAAATCTTTTTCTTTTATTATATCCATCAATTTTTTCATGTTCAAAAAAGTAGCCTTATTACCTCTAACAAATATTGGAGAATCTAGTTCAACTGATTCCGGTACACTACCACCTTCAGTTACACCTTTTTTATTTGGCTTTGGAGTTGAAACTGAATGTCCCAAAACAGTCGCAGATCTTCTGCTACCTACTTTCAAACTACTTTTACTTTTATTTTCAAGAATTCTTTTCCCTTTATCAGTTACGACACCATCAGGAGTCATCAAACCATTGACAAGAGCATCAACTAAATCATAATTCTCCAAAAGCATATTACCACCAAAAGGACAAGGCGCATCTTCAGAAAGTAAACTATGGTGTATGTATACATTTTCACCAGGAATTATCATATAACCATTTTCTTCCATACTTAATTCTCTTTCAGACATATTTATAACAAAATTAAAAATAAACTGCTATAATACTACCACATCTTGATTTTTCTTTCAAAATAAGCTAAGATAAGCAAAAACATTTATAAAAAATATGAAATTTTTCGAAATCACCCACAAAGACAAAAATTCCAGAGCTCGCACAGGCTTGATTCAGACTGACCACGGAGTTATTGAAACTCCAGATTTCATGCCCGTCGGTACTCAAGCTACTGTCAAAACTTTGGACAAAGAAGATCTGAACACTATTGGTGCACAGATTATTTTGGCTAATACTTATCATTTACACTTACGACCTACTGAAGACTTAATCGCCAAATTTGGAGGACTTCACAAATTCATGAATTGGGACAAACCAATACTTACCGATAGCGGTGGTTTTCAAGTCTTTTCTCTTGGCCTACAAAAAGAAGCCAAAGATGTTACTAGCAACGAAAAATTAGTCAGCATTGATGACGACGGCGTCACTTTCAAATCTCATCTTGATGGCTCTACTCATCGCTTCACTCCAGAAGAAGCTGTTAGAATACAACACAAAATCGGGGCCGACATCATCATGGCTTTTGATGAATGTACTCCAGACGATGCAGATAATGCATATACTAAAAAAGCTATGCAACGCACGCACGAATGGGCAGAGCGTTGCATATCTGAACACAAAAAAAATACAGAGTACCATGATTACAAACAATTTTTGTTTGGCATTATTCAAGGCGCCAATCACGAAGATTTGAGAAAAGAATCTGCTCAAATAATTTCTTCTCTAGATTTCGATGGTATTGCTATTGGTGGTGAATCAATTGGCTACAACATGGAAGCCACCAAAAATATTCTTGATTGGGTAGGTGATATTATACCAGAAGACAAACCTCACTATACTATGGGTGTCGGGTTCAATCCTAGCGACCTGTTTGAGGTCGTTGAGAGAGGTGTAGACATGTTTGATTGCGTTGCCCCGACTCGCGTGGCTCGCAACGGCAGACTCTTCGTACACAAGGAAATAAACCCAAAGATGTATATCAATATCAAGAATTCTGAATTCAAAACTGATGACCAACCAATTGATGCTAAATGTGGTTGTTTCACTTGCCAAAATCATACTCGGGCATATCTGCACCATCTTTTCAAAGCAGATGAAATCTTGGGTTTACGACTTGCTTCTATTCACAATCTTTATTTCTTTTTGGAACTCATGAGACAGATTCGAGAAGCTATTAAAGAAGATAGGTTTTTGGAGTTGAAGAAAAGTATTTTGGGTTAAGTTTATTTATTTTTTTGAGTTCCTCCCCATTTTAGGGGGAGGTCAGGAGGGGGTCTCGAACTATACAAAAAATAAAAGACATTTATAATACAATATCCCGTTAAGACCCTGCCCTGTCCCCCTCCAATTCGGCGGGCAGTCTTCCCTACGAGGGAAGGGAACTTACTAAAAAAGATTTATGAAGATAAATATTATTACATTGGGAAAATTAAAAGAAAAATATTGGCAAGATGCTGAGCAAGAATATCTCAAGCGTCTTTCAGTTTTTGCCAAA
>MFRB01000084.1:1743-7195 GCA_001783255.1 Candidatus Magasanikbacteria bacterium RIFOXYD12_FULL_33_17 | reverse complement strand
CAATAAGTGGGTGTCATTTTTATAAACAGAAAATAACCCGCTTAAGAAAGCGGGATTTTTATTCCCAGATAGTTCAGTGGTAGAACGCAGCGCTGTTAACGCTGATGTCGTAGGTTCGAGTCCTACTCTGGGAGCTAAAAAATAAGACTTTTAAAACAGGTCTTATTTTAGTTAAAAATATAGTCCTAAAATTTATAAAAAACAAAAAATCACTAGTGACATAGTGATTTTTTATTCTTCAATTTCTTCTACCAAAGTAAAATAAATAATTGGAGGAGAGGTCGGGATGTGCGTCCGCGACCTCCATCGAGTGTGTATCATCTTAGACTTGCGTCTTTGGTGACAACGTCGACATAGTCCTCCAAATTCTCAGTAGCGGTATGGTGCGACACCTCAGGTAGTTTCGATTTCTATGGCCTCACGTGTGGCAGTGGACATCATGGCGATCTGGCGAGGGTCTTCTGACCATCCTCTGAACCATGATGCTGTGGCACGGAATACCTTCGCGAGGTGAAGAGGATTGCCTCCCTCAGGTGAGCCGGCAAGTTTAGCAATTTCACCACAGGTCACACGCCGCTCCTTTACGTTTCCTGGCTCATCATCTTTTTTGGGCTCCGAAAGGATACGAAACCCAATGGCGCAATCGGCGAGAGTCAAGGACATGTTACTGCCCCATCGGATTTCGCCAATCTCGCGCATGGTCGCGGCGATTGCCTTTGCTCGTCCTGCAGGTTTCAACTCGCGAAGAACCCGCTCAGCGAGCTCGTTGAAAGTCTCTTTTGGGTGCATTGTCACTCCTTGGTCTGAGTTTGGTCGGATTGATGTGGACTATGTCTTGTAAAAAACAAACTTCTGTCGTTGTGTTTCCACTTATTAATTTATATTAAATTAGCAAAATAATCAATATTATTAGTCCACGTGTTGACATTATTAAACAACAATGCTAATATCAATGTACTATGTTAAACAAATTGAAGCAACTATTATTAGATATTGGCCTAGCTGAAAATGAAAGCATGTTGCTTATTGTTCTTTTTCAAGAAGGTGGATTAAAAGTAAGTGATATCGCAAAGAAAGCATCATTAAATAGGACTACTACTTATGGTATAATTAAATCACTATCAAAACGTGGATTAATTGATTCATATACAGAGTATGGTATAGCAAAACACAAAGCCATTGAGCCTGAACTTTTGTTAGCATATGTTGATAGACAACAAGAAAATTTGAAAAATAAAAAGGAAGATTTAAAAAAAATAATGCCTGATATTTGTAAATTACATATTAATAATGAAATTTTACCATCTGTTGTTTTTTTTGAAGGAATTGAGGGTGTAAAACGTGCTTATGAAGACACACTTACCAACAACAAAAGCAAAAAAATTCATGTATTTAGTGGACCAGATGCTATATTTAAACAGTTGGGGAAAGATTACATAAAATATTATGTAAATAAAAGAAAAAGATTAGGTATTAAGTGTTATCAAATAGCAAGTAGTACTCCTATTGTACAAATGGTGCAAAAAAATGATGAGGAATCATTAAGAGTAACGAAATTAATATTTAGTATGTCTTCATTTGATACTGAAATAGTTATTTACGATACTAAGATAGCTATGTTTTCTTTTAAAGACAAACATTTATTAGCTTTAGTTATTAATGATCGTGCCATTAGTGATACACTTAAAAAAATATTTGATTTTGTTTATTCAATTCTAGACAATGAATTGGGTGAAAGCAAAAAAATAATTAAATGAAGAATGTAATAATAATTCACGGAAGACCAAGCAAGGAAGTTTATTACTCTTCTGATTATCCATCATCAAGTAATTTTGCTTGGATTCCTTGATTACAAAAACAATTGATAATAAAGAGTCTTATCCTCGGAGCCAAACAAAAAAACACTATAGAGTGTTTTTTTGTTTTGACTTTTAATTATATTTTATGTTATAGTTTATTTATACCATTTTAGTATAATTTATCTAACCACAAAACATATGTCAAAAGTCAGCACTTATCTCAATTTTCCTCGCAACACAGAGGAAGCGTTCAATTTTTATAAATCAGTTTTTGGTACAGAATTTGAAGGTGAAATCAATCGTATGGGTGATATACCTTCGCAAGAAGGTCAGCCAGTAATAAGTGAAGAAGACAAAAATTTGGTAATGCATGTAGCTTTGCCAATTTTGGCTGGACATGTGCTTAGAGGTACTGACGCCCCAGAGAGCATGGGTTTCACAGTAAATATGGGCAACAATGTCTATATTAATTTAGAACCAGATACTCGCGAAGAAACCGAGCGACTTTTCAAAGCTCTTTCTTCTGGCGGAGAAGTGGAAATGGCACTTGCTGATATGTTTTGGGGTGATTACTTTGGTTCTTGTACTGACAAGTTTGGTGTGAAATGGATGTTCAATTGTTCACAAAAATAAAGTTATCATTTATTTAGTAGATTAAAAAATATCTCGTTATACTACAATGAACCTCACCCCAGACCTCTCCTACGAGGAGAGGGAGTCTCCTGTTTTCCATCCTCTCGTAGAGGAGGAGAAAAAAGTGAGGTTAGTCGATGAAGAGTAATTCTGTCAAATTATTAATTCATATTTAATTAAAAATCATATGAAAAAACTACATTTTTCCATATTTATGAGTGCTCCACGCGAAAAAGTCTGGGAAAAGATGCTTTCTGATTCTTCTTATCGTGAGTGGACTAAGTCTTTCAATCTTGCTGGTTCATATTATAAAGGGGATTGGAGTCAAGGTTCTAAGATATTATTTTTGGTGCCAAATCCAGATGGTAGTGGCGAAGGTGGTATGATTTCTCGTATCAAGGAAAATCGTCTTTATGAATATATTTCTATTGAGCACTTGGGTATTATAAAAAATGGTGTGGAAGATACTACGAGTGATGAGGTAAAAAAATGGACACCGGCTTTTGAGAATTATACTTTTAGAGAAAAAGATGGTGGTACAGAAATTGTCGTGGATATAGATAGTAATGAAGAATATGCCAAAATGTTTGAAGGTATGTGGCCAAAAGCTTTGCAAAGTCTAAAAGAATTGTGTGAAAAATAATTTTGTATTTCCTAAAACATAGTATCTAATATTTAATTTTATGACTGCAGAACACAACGTAAAAGATTTGACAGTTGGAAATATCCCCAAACAACTTTGGTCACTGGCTTGGCCGATGATGCTATCCATGTTTTTTTATACACTTTATAGCATTGTGGATACTTTTTGGGTAAGTAAATTGTCCACAGAAGCCATAGCTGCTGTTAGCATTTCTCAAATTACACTCTATGTGATGATTGCCCTTAGTATGGGTATTGCTGTTGGTTCAGGTGTGGTCATGGCGATGAGTATCGGGGCCAAAAACAAACCGGAAGCGGAGCGCATACTTGGTCAGTCTTTTGTTTTGGCAGCTATTTCTGGTTTGTTTTTTACTGTTGTTTCTTTAATCTTCAAAAAACAATTGCTAATAGCTTCTGGTGCAGGTGGAGATATTTTTGCTCCTGCGCTTGAATATTTTACGGTTACTTCTGCTGGTTCTATACTTTTTTTCTTTCTTATGAATGTCATGTTTGCTTTTAATTCCGAAGGTGATACTTTTACTTTGACCAAATTATTTGCCGTTTCTACTCTTGTAAATGTGGTGCTTGATCCGATTATGATTTTTGGTAGATGGGGTTTTCCAGCTCTTGGTATTTCTGGAGCGGCTTATGCCACGCTTATTTCTCAAGTAGTGTTTTTGGTTTTGGGTATTGTTGTTTTGTCTGGTAAAAAAAGAAATATTAGATTTTCTTTTAAGAATCTTAGTTTCAAGTGGTCTTCAGTCAAGCAAATATTGAAAATTGGTATTCCAGCTTCACTAACTCAAGTAATTAATCCAATTGGTCTGGCGGCTCTGATTTTTATTACTTCCCAAACTTTTTTGGAAGCCGGAGCCATTGCTTTTAGTTTGGTTTTTCGTGTAGAATTCTTTGCCTTTTTACCAGCCGCTGGTTTTGGTTTTGCAGCTATGGCGATGATTGGTCAGAGTATGGGTGCTGGCAAACTAGAGCGCGCGCAAGCAGTCTTCAAAAAAGCTATTGTCTTAGGATTTTTGTCAGCCTCTGGTTTTGGAGTTTTGTCTATATTGTTTGGTGGTTATATTGTTGGTATTTTTACGACCGATGCTCAAGTTATGAATTATTCCTTACTTTATTTGTGGATTGTAGCAGGTACTTATGGTTTTTTGGCAGCGGCGATGATTGAGGCTAGTGTCTTTCAAGCTATGGGACGTTCTTGGCCTGGCTTTTGGATTTTCTTTACCAAGTTCATGTTTATTTCTTTGCCTTTAGGTTATGTTTTGACTAGTGTCTTTAAATTTGATATTTGGGCGATGTGGACTGCGATTGCCTTATCCAATGTAGTGGTAGCTGTTTTTGGTTATCTGTGGAGCCTGAGGACTGTCAAAGCTAAGAAGACAGTGGAAGTATTAGTGTAATTTTGTAAAGTAATTAAAAATAAAAACAGTCCCGATAAA
Organism: Candidatus Magasanikbacteria bacterium RIFOXYD12_FULL_33_17; assembly: GCA_001783255.1. Lineage (GTDB taxonomy): Bacteria > Patescibacteriota > Patescibacteriia > Magasanikbacterales > UBA922 > UBA1557. The sequence continues at coordinate 2,667 of MFRB01000084.1, read as the reverse complement.
ATCGGGACTGTTTTTTGTATAAAAGTTATTAAGCTTTTTGTACGTTGACAGCAGCTTTTCCTTTTGGAGTTTCTTCAACTTCAAAAGTAACAGCGTCGCCTTCTCTTAATTCAGAGAAACTAACACCTACTAGGTTGTTAGCGTGGAAGAATAAATCTTCGCCATTTTCTTGAGAGATGAAACCGAAGTTCTTGTCTGTCAATTTTTTGATTGTTCCTTGCATATGTATGTAAAGATAATGTGAATTAAATAAGAATGAGTAGAAATTCGACTTTATCTCCACAATTCAATATTTTGTAGCACTTAGCTACAGGCGTAATTATATCATGTTTTAGGTTTTGTGTCAATAATCATTAATCTTAAGACGAATATACACTAATAATACAAAAGTATATTAGTGCCAATTATTGTTAAGATTTGTGGACGAGATTAGTGTTTCTTGACAATAGATGCATTTTCTGCTATACTTAGGCATTAACTTATATGCACGGCTTATTATAGCCCTGCGACTCGATTTTTTTGTGTCATTTTGAATAAAGTGGGACTCTTAAGAAATATTGGGTCACACATTTTTTTTATGACAGAAAAACATATCGATACCGGTCGTTTTGACGATCTTGGTATCAAAAAGAATTTCCTAGAAATTCTCAAAAGTAAGGGTTTTAGTAAGCCCACTCCTATTCAGCATCAGGTAATTCCTGGGGCTTTAGAAGGCAAAGACGTAGTGGGTATTGCCCAAACTGGTACTGGCAAGACTTTGGCCTATGGTATTCCACTTTTACAGAATCTTTCTACTACCAAAGGTCAAGGATTGATTTTGGTTCCTACTCGTGAACTAGCTCAGCAGGTGGCTGACGCTTTGAACAGTATTGGTAAGACTTTGGGATTGCGTATTGCTGTAATTATTGGTGGCGTATCATCTCG
>MFRB01000084.1:987-1718 GCA_001783255.1 Candidatus Magasanikbacteria bacterium RIFOXYD12_FULL_33_17 | reverse complement strand
GTCCTCAGATAAAAGATTTGCGCAATAATCCACATATTGTGATTGCTACTCCAGGCAGACTGGACGATTTGATGGAACAAAGACATTATAGACTAGACAACGTAAGTGTGCTTATTTTGGACGAAGCTGATAGAATGCTTGATGTGGGCTTTTTGCCACAGATAAAACGTATTTTTAAGCTTGCTCCAGTCAATAGACAAACGATGCTTTTTTCAGCTACTATGCCGGAATCTATTTCTGGCCTGGCTAGTGCTTTTATGAAGATGCCTTTGCGTATTGAGATTGCACCTCAAGGAACTTCCGCGGAAAATGTGGAGCAAGAAGTATTTATCATCAGTAAACCTGACAAAATGCGTTTGCTTTATTCACTTTTGAAAATTTATAAAGATGACACTATTTTAATTTTTTCTCGTACTAAGCATGGAGCCAAGCGTATCACTCGTGATATAAATGACGCTGGTCATACTGTGACTGAAATTCATTCCAATCGTACCCAAGGTCAACGTAAAGCCTCTCTCGAAGGATTTTCTCGAGGTAGATTTCGTATCATGGTAGCGACAGACATTGCTGCTCGTGGGATTGACGTCAAACAGATTTCTATTGTAATCAACTTTGATTTACCAGATAATAGTGAAGATTATGTTCACCGTATTGGTCGTACTGGTCGTGCTGGTAGATCTGGTAAAGCGATTTCTTTTGTAACACCGTCTGAAAAAGCTGACATCAGAAGA
>MFRB01000084.1:0-976 GCA_001783255.1 Candidatus Magasanikbacteria bacterium RIFOXYD12_FULL_33_17 | reverse complement strand
GAAAAATTGATTAGAAAAACTTTACCAATTTTGGATTTGCCGATTATGGTACGTGAACAGACAGATAGTTTTGTGTCAGATAGGAATTTTGCATCAAGACAAGGCTTTGCTGGACAACAACGTCAGCGTGGTGGTCAAGGTCAAGGACAAAATCAAGGACGTCGTCGCAACTTTCGTCGTGAGCGTCGTTATGGACGTACGGAAGCTAGAGGACAAAGATAATTGATGTTTTAGTTATTGAAAATTATTCTGGAATGATATATAATTATTATATAATTTCTAATTCACCTAATTTCTAATTCCTAATAAAATACCCAATTTAGAAATTAACTTAAACTTTGTTTTGAAACAAGATTTTGACATTAATAATTGGAAATTTTATTAGAAATTAGGAATTAGAAATTAGGTGACTTTTGAACGTTCCAAAAGTGTAAACTACGTTCGTAATTATTACATTTTATTTATAAAATTTGATTGTATGCTTAGTAAAGTATTAAAAAATATCATAAAAATAAAGAACAAAAAAAATTCTGACTTAAATATTACTTTGCCAGGGTATAAAAAACCAGCACCAAGTAAGTCTGGTTTTCATGCTAAGGCCAAGAGCGAAGCAGGAGCACTTCGACAAAGAAGTATGGGTAATAGAATGACTAAACCATCTAGGTCAAAATAAAATAAAATGAAAACTCCAGCTTAATCTGGAGTTTTTTTGAAATAAATAGTATGATCTATACGTATTATAGGGTAAAGCTATAGTAAATATAGCTTTATATAGTAAAGATATGCTATAATATTTCAGTCTTAATTTTAATTTTTTATATGAAAAAACAAAATAGTTATTTACCAAATTTGATGATACTTTCAGCTGTACTTACTTTAGCTTTTGTAGCTACGGGCTGTGGTGTTACTACTCCTGCTACAAATTCAGATAATAGCACTTCAACAGTTTCTACTAATGTAAATACTTCAACCAAGG
>MFRB01000083.1 GCA_001783255.1 Candidatus Magasanikbacteria bacterium RIFOXYD12_FULL_33_17 | reverse complement strand
AAAATTGATTGCTCTTTTTCCTAAAAAATCTGGTGATTTGTTGAAGGTGGATGCTGTTTTTGTAGACGCAGAATAATTAAGATATAAACGCGGATAGACACGGATTTGAACGTAGGAAGACGCGGATTAACGCGGACTTGAACGCAGAAAGACGCAGAATATTTACGAGGATTAACACAGATATTATTTTATGAAATTAAATGAACTCACAATTAGACAAGCTTACGAAGGTTTGAAAAATAAAGAATTTTCTTCAGTAGATTTGACCAAAGCTTGTTTAGAAAGGATAAAAGAAAGAAACAAAGATATAAATGCGTTTATTTCGGTTTTTGAAGATAGTGCTTTGCTCGAAGCTGCGAAAGCCGATAAAATGATTGCTGATGGTCAACAACAAATTTTGACTGGTATTCCTTTTGCGGTCAAAGATGCTATTGATACTCTTGATTTACGTTCGACTGGATCTGCTAAAATTTTAGATAATTATATTCCACCATTTGAAGCAACTGTCATTTCCAAAATCCGTGCTCAAGGTGCAGTATTACTTGGTAAAAATAATTGTGATGCTTTTGGACACGGAGCTAGTAATGAAAACTCAATGTATGGACCAGTCGCCAATCCACATGATCTAACTAAAGTTGCTGGTGGTTCTTCTGGTGGCTCTGCTGCTGCGGTAGCGGATCATCAATGTATTTTCTCTATTGCTGAAGATACTGGCGGTTCTATTCGTCAGCCAGCTAGTTTTTGTGGTATTGTCGGACTTCGTCCTAGTTATGGACGTAATTCTCGCTATGGTATTATGCCGATGGCGAGTTCTTTAGATACTGTTGGACCGATGGGGAAGACTGTGGAAGATATTGCGATACTTATGGAAGTTATGGCTGGACAAGATACTAAAGACGCTACGAGTGTAGTTGATGAAGTACCAAAATATACAGAAAATTTGAATAATAAAAATAAATTTGTGATTGGTTTACCAAAAGAATATTTTGAGGCCGAAGGTATGGAAGCTGAGACCAGAAAAATTGTTGAAGACAAAATAAAGAAAATACAAGAAGACAAAAATTTGCAAGTAGAATTCAAAGAAGTTTCTTTGCCTTATACAAAATATGGTATCCCAGTTTATTATATTATTGTGCCTAGTGAAGATAGTTCAAATCTTGGTCGTATTGATGGCGTGCGTTATGGTGTAAGATCAGAAGAAGCCAAAGATTTATACAATATTTATGCCAAATCTCGTGGAGAAGGTTTTCCTGAAGAAGTAAAGCGTCGTATTATGGTTGGGACTTATAGTTTATCTTCTGGTTATTATGATGCTTATTATTCCAAAGCGCAAAAAGTTCGCACGCTTATTATTGAAGATTTCAATCAAGCTTTTGCTCAAGTAGATTTACTTATTACCCCGACTTCACCGTTTACTGCTTTTGAGATCGGTTCCAAAAAAGATGATGTGATGGCAATGTACTTGGCTGATGTTTTTGTTAGCCCTTCTTCTGTTGCTGGCTTACCTGGTATTTCTATATATGTTGGCAAAGATAGCAAAAATTTGCCAGTCGGTATGCAGATTATTGCTCCAAGACTTGGTGAAGAAAAACTTCTTAATTTTGCGAGTTTGGTGGAGAATGTTTAAATCATCCAGATATCCTAATAATCCAGATTTACGGATGTGACTATTTTTTTACTTTAAAGATTTTTTATGTCAAAAGTAGTTGTTGGAATTATAGTTAAGAAAGATATTGAAGATTCCTATCTGTTTGTTAGTTCTAAGACAGATTTTGGAAAATATACTGGTTATTATTATCCACCAGGAGGTCACGTTGAAGAAGGTGAAAGTGAAGTGGACGCTTTGAAAAGAGAAATCAAAGAAGAATTAGATATAGATTTGCTTAAGGTAAAAAAAATAACAGATGAAATTGAAAGTGATGTAAAAGATCAAAAGACAATTTGGTATTTGTGTGAAGTAGAAAATTATAATTTTGAATTTGATAAAGAAGAATTAAAAGATGCTAGATTTTTTACTAGAAAAGAAATGGAAGAAATAAATCTTTGGCTTGCTACAAAAGTATTGTTTGAAAATTATATATTCAAAAATAATCAATAATAATCAATAATAAAACAATGTTTTTCAGAGTCTACAGATCCTTACGTCATTTCGACTTACTTCGTGTCGAAATTCCTCAGGATTAATTAACCCCCTATGAAAAAAGAAACAATAGAAAAAATTCAAAAAAATGCCAAAAAAGATTTTAGTTATTCTTTGAATGAAAGCGGAGATTTTCGTGAGTCTTGGCGTATTTTTCGTATCATGTCTGAGTTTGTCGAAGGTTATCAGTTTTTGTCATCATTGAAAAATGAAGTAACTATTTTGGGTTCTGCTCGTTTGAAACCGGAAAACAAATATTACAAGACCGCTGAAAAACTTGGTGCTTTGCTGGCCAAAGGGGGATTTACCACTTTGACAGGTGGTGGACCAGGCGTTATGGAAGCTGCCAACAAAGGAGCTTTTGAAGCAGGTGGAGATTCTGTTGGTATAAATATTCAGCTTCCTTTTGAACAACGTATTAATCCTTATGTAAAAAGTTCTACTGCTTTTTATTATTTCTTTACTCGCAAGGTGATGCTTATTTCACCTTCCAATGCTTTTGTCCTGTTTCCTGGTGGCTTTGGTACGATGGATGAATTTTTTGAAGTAGTAGATTTGATGGAGCTTGGTTATATGAAACATTCACCAATTATTTTAGTTGGTAAAGAATTTTGGCAACCTATTTTGGATTTTTTGAAAAATAATTCAGTCAAAGTCGGCTCTATTACTGAAGCCGAAATAAATCATTGGCATGTCGTAGAGACAGCCGAAGAGGCTTATGAATTTATCAAAGATGTCAAAGATGTGCAAGATATTTGTGAGCTTGATCCTACTAATTTTCAATGTGAATCAGGTGGTACTGATTGGAAAATTTTCAAAATTATGGCTGAGTTGGTAGAAGGGTTTGAATTTTTGACAGGCATTGTTGAAGATGTAACTGTGCTTGGTACGAGATCTATGAGCAAAAATTCACCATATTATGAATCAGCTTACCAACTTGGTCGAGCTTTGGCTGAAAACAAATTTGCTACTGTGACTGGTGGTGGTACTGGAATTATGGAAGCTGCCAACAAAGGTGCTTTTGAAATGGGTGGTGATTCTATTGGTATCAATATGAAGCATGGTAATAGAGAAAATTACAATGCCTATGTGAAGAAAGCTATTAGTTTTGATTTTCCTTTTACACGCAAGCTGATTATCACCGCACCATCCAAAGCGTTTGTCTTCTTTCCTGGCGGTTTTGGTACTTTGCATCAGCTTTTCGAAGTGTTGACTCTTATGCAAACCAAAAAAATGGAGCGTATTCCAGTTATTCTTTTTGGTCATGAATTTTGGGGACCGCTTCACACTTTTATTAAAAAAATATTTGTACATAAGTTTGAAACGACAGGGGACGAGGATGATGAGCTTTATCAGATAGTAGATAATGTGGATAGTGCGATAGATTTGATAAAGGATTTTAGAAAATAACGTAGTTTGTAAAGTTCATAAAGTTTGTAAAGTTATAAAGTAATTTGACCCTGATATCTTTCAGGGTTTTTTATTAATTTAAAAATATTATAAATAGAAATATCCTTACTTTTTGTCACCAAAAAGTAACAAAAAGTGTTGAGTGGAAAGAACTCGCCTGTGTTGCCATTTGCGAAATAATCATTGACAAACAAAGGGGCTCAAACAGCTTTCCCCTCAAACTCCCCATGGTTATTCAAAATAGATATGTTTATTTGATGAAGTCGGTGTGCTAAAAATTAGTATTGTTAAAGTGAGGGGGGTAGTGAAGATTGACAAAAAGGCTAAAATTGGTTAAAATTCTCACGTACTTTATAAACTTTTAACTTTATAAACTTTATAACTAGTATCTGGAGAGTTCGCATAGTGGTCGAGTGCACCACCTTGGAAAGGTGGCATACGGGAAACCGTATCGAGGGTTCGAATCCCTCACTCTCCGCTGATTTGACCAATGTAGTCATTACATTGTAAAATGTATTAACATAATTATTAATACATTTTTTTATGTCTGGAGAATCTAGGGAACAATATGAAATGAGAATTATATTACAAGAATTAGCAGGTAGATTGTTAAGGGAACGTTTTGTTATAGATGGTGTTAATCAAGAGGCTAGAGAAAATAATAAGCTTGTTGTAGAAGCAATAGCTGCTGCAGGAGAGAGTTTGCCTGAATTGCAAAATAGGATTTTTGCTATAAATATGGCCGGTAGTAGAATCAAAGGATATAATACTGCAGAAAGTGATATTGATTTATTTTTTGTAAAAACAGATCAGACAACAGAAGAAGATGTAAGTTCTTTAAATGATAGAGTTGTATCTGAATTGGCTAAGAGAGGAATATCAGATAATGTTGACGAAGGTATGGCAATGTGGTCTGAATATGATATTGTAACAGATGTAGATGGTTTTATAGAACAAGTAGATAAAAACGGTGATGATTGTGTCGCTTTGTTTGGCTATATACCATACAAAAATCCAAATTTAAATTTAACCAGAATGGCTATTTTGGAAATAATGATGGATTTTCAAGGAGATTTATCACATTGGTCTGCTGTTTCTGCAGTGTTTAATGATGAATATATTGGTCATTCTGATTATATTACAGGGAAATTAGCTAAAAGATATGGAATGCCTATTGAAGAAGTAGAAAAAGTTTTTAAGGACTGACGGCAAGAACTCCCTGTGATGTCCGACGCAGGACTCACAGGGATGAATTGCCGACCAAGGCGTTGGAAAAAAGTAGAATAATGTTATATAGTAGTATATATGACAACAAATATAGAAGAGGATATCTGGCATTGGTATCACAATGTGTCAGAATGCT
>MFRB01000082.1 GCA_001783255.1 Candidatus Magasanikbacteria bacterium RIFOXYD12_FULL_33_17 | reverse complement strand
AGCTTTTTTAAGTCGAAGGGAGAGAGATTCAATGGAAATTACAGAACATGAAGAATCACATGAACAACTTGTGAAAGATTTAAAGCAAGCGATTGAGGACTATTTTCCAGGATTTTCTGATTTTTTTGAATTTGCCACACCTGATGATTTTTCAAGAGAATCCGATCATGATTTTTTAAGACAATCCGATCATGATTTTCTTGGTGATAGTTTTTATAAAAATAAGACAGGATCAGTACAAAAAGATAGTGTATTTCTTGCTGCGGTAGCTATTCGCTATGTAGACAATTTCATTGATAAAGTGTTGTGGCCGAGAATTCATGATTTTGAACCGGCTGTTTTGGAGAAACTCTATGAAGGATTTTTGCAAAGAGTATATACTATTACACAAGTGTATGATACAAACATGCCAGAAGAAATTATTGAATTACCTAGATTGGAATTATCACTTGAATTGCATCCAACTCAGGATATGTTTGACAAACATATTGAGGAGTTAGTAAAAAGAAAATCAATAGATATGGCCTATCTGACACAGCTAAAAATAGGTGGACAGAGATTGGATGTTGAACAACCTACGAAATATATGATGTTAGCATTAGAAGATTATTCACGAGATTTTGCAAAAGATTCTGGGTATAATAACGATTTCGATTTAAAAAGATTTATATCTAATCACAGAATTGATCCTTGGAAATTAATAAATTTAATTGAAGAAACATTAAAACAAAATGGATATACATATACTAACGGCAATTGGATGAAAGATTTTCAATTTGATCATACACAGACGCTATTTTCGTTGCAGGAAATGTACAAAATTCTAAAGAGAACACAACCATTAAATTCTGTAGACAGAATGGAATCATAATATTTATATGTCAATTCTAATAAACAAAAATACCAAAGTCTTAGTTCAAGGTATCACGGGTAATGAAGGAGAAAAAGCTGCCAAAGCGATGCTGGATTATGGAACTAACGTCATTGGTGGTGTACGTCCTGGCAAAGGTGGGGAAGAGGTGCTTGGTAAACCAGTTTTCAACACTGTGGATGAAGCGGTGGCGCAGTTTTCAGATATTACTACGACTACTATTTATGTACCACCGTTTGCCGCCAAAGCTGCTATACTTGAAGCCATAGAAGCTGGTATTCCGCAGATAAAT
>MFRB01000081.1:2996-4593 GCA_001783255.1 Candidatus Magasanikbacteria bacterium RIFOXYD12_FULL_33_17 | reverse complement strand
AAAATATAATCCATCATTTTTTACTTCTTGCTTTGAAATATTTGTACCAAAAATAATTTTTTTTTCAAAATCAAATTGTAAAAATTCATCTTTGTATTCTGAATTACCATTTACAATTGCAGTTTTTGGAATATATTTACCCATTCCTCGTTCCCCTTTCCCCATTCCCCTTTTTCTAGGTAATTTACTTACATAATCAAAAATATCCAATTTTGCTTTTTTGTAATTTTCAAAACTACCGTGCGAATCAATATGCTCTGGATACAAATTGGTCAAAAGCATCATGTCATAATTGATAAATTTGTGACGATATTGAACACGTCCTTCAGAAGTTGTCTCAATAATAGCGACATCACATTTCTTATCTACCATTTCACGTAAATATTTTTGAATTTGCATCTTCCCTAACATCGTCATCTTTTGATCATTCAATTTTTCTTCACCAGCCACATAAAAATCTATAGTAGAAAGTGAACCAACAAGCATACCAGCACTTTCCAAAATTTGTCGCAATAAATAAGCGGTCGTTGATTTGCCACTTGTGCCAGTAATGCCGATAACCATCAATTCTTCCGAAGGGTGATGATATTTGAAAGCACCTAACCAAGCAAAAAATAGATGACGTAGATTTAGTAATTTTTTAGGTATTAATTTTTTTATTAAAGTTTTCATAACACTGATTACATTGATTATAACCTATAGGTTTGATTACACTGATTTTTTATAATAATTTTCATAATTACCAAATCTCTTTACATCCAAACTTGGATTACCAAAATTAATAAGTAAACCAACTTCTTTATTACTTGCTTTTAAATATGAAACTACTTGCGTTTTAAAAATAATAGGTAATTCTCCACTGATAGCTTTTAATTCAACAATAATTTTATTTTCCACTAGTAAATCAACACGAAACATACCAATAATACTACCTTTATAAATTACATCAAATTCTTTTTCAAATTCAACTTTATAATTACTATCAACTAAATCTCTAAACAAGGCCTCTTGGTAAATATTTTCTTTAAATCCTGGTCCTAAAGATGTATGGACCTTCATAGCTAAACCAATAATCTCCCCCGTAAGCTCACTATCTTGATACATATCTCAGTGTAATCTATTATTAATCAGTTTTACTCAGTGTCTTTTAAAGACAGCTCATAAACAATCTGTTCAATCTTCTGAGCAGCCATTTTTGCTTGGTCAAACTTGTTACGCAAATAACTTGTCAAATTGAATTCAATAAGTTCACCTGTGATTTCTTGAGCCATATTAGCACATTCCTTCACTTTGTCCATATCCTTCTCAGTAGCAGACTTGATAGCATAGCGATAGAGTTCACCAGGTACATCACAAAGTCCACCTACATAACTTTTTTCAGGAACATCCATATCTGTAATTTTGGTCAATTTTCCAGTAGTCAAAAATTGATAAAAAAGACTCGCTTCTACATATTCTTCAAGACCAGCTTTAAAAGAACCTTCTTCAGTAACTTCACTATATTTGGCATACTTTTTTAATAATGAACTAAGCAAGTTTTTACTATTAGCCAATTTTTCTTCTGCTTCCTTCATATTGTCCCTGTGCATGGCAAAAA
>MFRB01000081.1:115-2951 GCA_001783255.1 Candidatus Magasanikbacteria bacterium RIFOXYD12_FULL_33_17 | reverse complement strand
CTTCTCGTCTTACTTCAGCATATTGAAGCAAATTCTTCTTGATACTATTCAAATATTTTTTGTCTAACATACAACATTTTAAATTAAAATTAATAAATATAAATCAAACTTGTCTTTCCTGTTTATTATATAAAAATAATCCTTTAAATAACTCTATAATTAAAACATTGAGTAAACCAAATATAATAAGAATAAACCAGGTCTTTGCCTCTAATGATACGGTCTGTAGCAATATTTGTAAAGGTGAAAAGTAAACTGCCATAAGTAACAAAAAAATCCCCAAAACAATAGCCGAAGTAAGATACTTATTGTCAAAAAAATTTATTTTCCACAAAGGTTTCTTTAGACTACGTATGGAATAAATATAAATAAGAGAATAAACACCCAAACCAGCAAAAACTACAGTACGTACATAATCTATGTGGTAACCAAGTTTAAAATAATATAGAAATAATGAAAAAAGTATCAAACTAGACACAGTAGAAATAAGTAATATCATCGACAAAATTTTTTTATCTATAATATTTTCACTTCTTTTCTTTGGTTTTTCAAGCATGACATTGTCTATCTTTTTGTCAAAAGCCAAAGCCATATTTGGGAAAGACTCCGAAATAAAATTTATCCAAAGTATTTGTACAGGTAACAGCGCCAAAGGCATACCAGCAATAATACTACCACTAATTAAAACCATCTCAGTAAAACTACCAGCCAAAAGATAAAGTATAACTTTCTTGATATTTTTATAAATATACCTACCTTCTTCCACCGCAGCCACGATAGTCGCAAAATTATCGTCAGTCAAAACTAGGTCAGCAATATCTTTGGCAACATCACTGCCAGAACCTAGAGCAATACCAATGTTAGCGCCTTTGAGAGCTGGGGCATCATTTACTCCATCTCCAGTCATCGCCACAACTTCACCTTTTCTTTGCAAGACTTCTACAATACGAATCTTGTGCTTAGGATCCACCCGCGCAAAAATATATAATTGGTCTATTCTTTTACTTAACTCTATATCTGATATTTTTTCCAACTCTTCTCCCGTCATAATATTTTCTTTTTCACAAGCAATACCAAGTTCATGTCCAATAAATTGAGCCGTCTTATGATTGTCGCCTGTAATCATAATAGTCCTAATACCAGCTTGTTTGGCTTGCAAAATAGTTTCTTTAGCCTCAGCACGCAAAGGATCAGACAAAGCTACAATTCCGAGGAAAACCAACTTATCCAAATTTTTATCATCAATTTCCGTCACCTCTTTATCCATATCTTTGGTAGCCAAAGCCAAAACACGCAAACCTTTTTCGGCCAAAATACGTTCTTGCTTAATAAACCAATCCTTGATTTTTTTATCCAATTTTTTTATTTTACCATTAGTCTGATAAAAAGAACTTTTTGCAAAAACACTTTCAAAAGAACCTTTGATATACAAACTATTTTTTTTCTGTCCATCTTGATGCAAACTAGCCATAAACTTGTTGCGACTATCAAAAGGTATTTCAGCAATTCGCTTGAATTTATTTTCCAAAATTGTTTTATCAAGTCCTATACTTAAACCAGCAATCAAAAAAGCTGAATCAGTAGTGTCTCCCACAAAATTCCAATCTTCTTTTTGGCTTTGGGGATTTTGCAAAAACGAATCATTACAAAGTATCCCCACTTGCATTATAGACCTTTCATCAATTTTATTTTTGTCTGAAATATCTATCAGATTTATTTCACCATCATCAAATTCATTGTTGGATGTAATTAGATGTGACAAAAGCATCCGACCTTCAGTAAGAGTACCTGTTTTATCTGTACAAATAACGCTCACCGAACCCAATGTCTCAGCCGAAATAAGCTTGCGTACCAAAGCTCGACGTTTCAAAATGTGTTGCATACCCAAAGCCAAAATTACAGTCAAAGAAATTGCCAAGCCTTCAGGTATAGCTGCCACAGCTACGGCTACCGCAGTTTTAAATATTTGCAACAAATCATAACCAACGGAATTTCGGATAAAACCCAAAGAAAAAATAAAAATAGAAACAAAAATCACAATTATACCAATAAAACGACTAATCTTTTTTAATTGATTTTGCAAAGGTGTTTCTTCTTGAGAAGTTTCTTTTACCAAAGTTGCAATTTTACCTATTTCCGTATTTTGTCCAATATCTGTCACTACGCCATAGGCATTACCCACCACAACAGTAGTACCAGCATATAGCATATTATTTCTATTGGCCAAAACTGTTTCAGCTGAAATCTTTTTGGTATTTTTTTCTACTGGCACAGATTCTCCTGTCAAAGGGGCTTCATTTACCTGCAAATTATTACAATAAAAAATTCTAGCATCTGCCTGAATTTTTGAGCCAGCTTCAAGCAAAATGACATCACCAACGACTAGCTGTGCAACTGGGATCACATTTTTTTTGCCATCACGCAAAACCAAACAACTATACTTTACAAAATTTTGCAATTTTTCTAAGGCCACATCCGCTTTGTACTCTTGCACAAAACCAATAAAAACATTGGTAAACACTGTAAAAAAAATAACAATAGCATCCGTGTATTCAGCCAAAACAAGACTGACAAAACCAGCAAAAGCCAAAATTAAAATCAATGGACTCTTCCACTGATTTACAAATATTTTGAGTCTTGTCATCTTCACTTTGGCACTTGGCAATACATTGGCGCCATTAGCTTTCAACCTAGCATCTGCTTCAATTGAGGATAACCCAGCTTCTGAGGATTGCAATTTGACAAAAACATGTGATATACTGTCTGCGTGATATTTTTCCATAAACACAATATAAGTCTTGACTTTTTTATAGAATTATTATATCATAATAACCAT
>MFRB01000081.1:0-78 GCA_001783255.1 Candidatus Magasanikbacteria bacterium RIFOXYD12_FULL_33_17 | reverse complement strand
GCCGATTGGGCGGGTGGTAGAGCAGTAACATTTTCACAATTCAATATAATATATGGTCCGGTAGCTCAGCTGGTAGAG
>MFRB01000080.1 GCA_001783255.1 Candidatus Magasanikbacteria bacterium RIFOXYD12_FULL_33_17 | reverse complement strand
TTTGATTTTATTTCGGGTAAAGTAAAACGTGCACCAAAAATTTTAAGAAAAATTGGTTTGGAATGGTTGTATAGATTAATCACTCAACCAAAAAGATTTGCTAGAATTTTCAAAGCTACAATTACATTTAGTTTCTTAAAAATATTTAGAAATAATTAATTTATTATATGCTCGAACTCTCAATCATTAAACACTTAAATAAGCTAAAACAAAAGAAATTTCGCAAAGAAGAAAAGGAATTTGTAGTAGAGGGAATCAAAGGAGTAATGGATGCTCTCAATTCGGAAATGGAAGTGATACTAGTCATAGTAGATGGTAAACTTAGAGATGAAAAGGAGTTTGAAAAAATAATTTTGAAAGCAGAAAATAAAAATGTACAAGTAGCTTTTTGTGGACGCAATGATATTGATAAAATAAAAAACACAGAAACCTTTCCAGGGTGTTTGGCGGTGATTGATCAATTGGAAATCTTGGCAGATCAGCTTGAAGATGGACCGATAATTTGTCTCGATGCTATTAAAGATCCAGGTAATCTAGGTACTATTATTCGTACGGCCGATTGGTTTGGTTTTAAGAATATTTTACTTTCTGAAGACACTGTGGATGTATATAATCCAAAAACTGTGCGTAGTACTATGGGTTCAATTTTTCATTTGAAGATTGCAAAAACCAGTAATCTTTTAAAAACTCTAGAAAAGCTCAAAAAAGAGTCTGAATACAAAATTTACTCACTAGATCTGAAAGGGGAGAGCCACAAAAAAATGAAACCAGAAGCTAAAGCAATCTACATTTTTGGTAGTGAATCTCAAGGGATAAGGCCAGATCTTGAAAAAATAGTTGATAAGATGTACACTATCTCCGGATCAGGTAATGCTGAATCTTTGAATGTGGCAGTTTCGGCTGCTATTGTAATGGCTAATTTATCATCCTAAGTCGAGAATACGACGAAGGATCTGTAGACTCTGATAACCTTCTTAATCTATTTAGCAACATCTTTTAGAATCAATTAATGATTTATTAAACAAAAACATTTATACTTAAAAAACCTGCCTGCCGGCAGGCAGGGATCCCTCTTTGTCAAATTCGGCAGTTCAGGATAGTGAACACTTATGATTAGAACACGTTTTGCACCAAGTCCAACAGGTTATTTGCATATAGGTGGTTTGAGAACCGCTCTTT
>MFRB01000079.1 GCA_001783255.1 Candidatus Magasanikbacteria bacterium RIFOXYD12_FULL_33_17 | reverse complement strand
AACTACTGAACTATCAGACCATTTAAAACCTCAGAGTATTGGACTAATAGTGGCTGAACCCTATATGGGAAAACCTCTTCACGGAAGAGAATCAAACATTGTTTTGGAACAACAAGCAAAAGAATTGGCTGAATTATATATAGATAGTTTCCGAGTTTTTCATAAAGTTCTCAAAGCTGACGGCACAATCATTTTCATTATTCCAAAATTCAAATTTGGTAATGTCTGGATTGCAGTCAGATGTCTTGATGAAATCAAAAATCTAGGTTTTGAAATTACCAATTTTGAAAATGGTGAGCGTTCACTTCTCTATCATCGCCCAACTCAATTTGTTGGCAGAGAAATTTGGAAGTTTAAAAAGATTAATTAGACAATTAGTTTATTTGTAACTCAGGACTAAAGTCCTGACAAACTTCAAAAACAAAGACAAGTTATAAAAAGCTTGTTTTTTGTTATTCAAAATAGGAGTGGCGAACGTAAGTTCGCCCCGTAGAGATAACACCTGGCGAACTTACGTTCACCACTCCAAACAACTCTTAAATTCTTGACATAATAATATGCTATATTCAGCCGTCGCCCGGACTCAACTTCCACCGGGTGAGAGAGGGAAGATGTGGGGTACCATTGCTGACCTCGTCCTCTGCTTCGTAGTCTGGCACCTCCTAACGGTGGTGCAAAAACAAGACGAGAGGATTGAAAAACTGGAGAAAAAAGAAAAGGAGGAAACCTCAAAAAAGGATCGAGAGAGGTGGACCAAACCACAATGATCCAAAGCCAACCCGCGACGGAGACCGAGACATCATCGGTCCGACGCGGGGAGGCACACACATTATTTTTTACAAAAATAAAAAACTAGTTATACACTAGTTTTTTTATTTAAATATTCTTCAATCAATTTTATATCTTCTCTATCTTTCTCTCTACCAAATTTTTCTTTGAGTTTCAAAGTATCTTCCAAAGTGGAAAAAGGAAATCCATCAATTAATTCAGACCTTTTTATCAATTCTTCCGAATTGTCTAACCAAGGTAATAAATCCTTACAAATCTCAATGTTACCAATCTGAATAATACTTTTGTTATTGTTTTTAGTTGAATATTTTTTTATAAAATCTTGCCAAACTTTATCAGAAACAATAATATCCAAATCGCTTGATTCTCTTATACCTCTTAC
>MFRB01000078.1 GCA_001783255.1 Candidatus Magasanikbacteria bacterium RIFOXYD12_FULL_33_17 | reverse complement strand
ATTGTCTATTCCATATTTTTGGGTTTTATTATCTTTGCTGTTTATATTTTTAGCTTATTACAATTTTCATCATACAAAATTTGGTTATCGTTATAGATTTTCGGTGATTGTCTTGGCTTACTTTGCGGTTTCTCTAGTTGTAGGTAGTGGAGCTTATGCTCTTGGCGCTGGTGACAAGATTGAAGGTCTGTTTTTCAATAATAATTTGATTTTTTATGGTCAGATTATGGAAAAAAGACAAGAAATGTGGCACAGGCCAGAAATGGGATTTGTTGTCGGTCAAATCATTTTGGTTGATATGAAAAAAAATGAAATAAATATTATCGATCCAAGACAAGAAAAGTGGCTTGTTGATGTGTCGAATACTCTTATTCCACCATTTGTAAAATTGGAGCCTTCTTCCAAAATTAGAGTAATAGGTCAGATATTTCAGGGTAACAGAATAAAAGCTGAGATTATCAAACCATTTTTCACAGAACCTCCAGAGCTGTGTAATAATGGACTTAGAGATACTGAAAATAATGAAGACGAAGATTGTGAATTGATACACCGACCAAATTTAATGATGAAAGAAAACTTACAACGTATGCGTATTATTAATTGATAGTGAGATATCTCAAATAATTTATATAATTAAATTCAATATGAAAAAAAATACATTAGGTATCATCGGTATTTCAGCTTTGGGCTTAGTCCTTGCTGGTACGGGTGTGGCGCAAGCTTATGGTGGTAGTTCTAGTCAAAACACAAGCATGACTGGAAACAAGACCAATTTTAGTCAAGAAAGACGTGGTGATTTTCAAAAGATTTTTGATACTACAGATTATCAAACTTGGAAAAATGCGATGTCTAATACCAAAATGGGTGCACAAATTTTGGAAAAAATAAATGAAAATAATTTTTCAAGATTCGTGGAAATGCACAAGCTTTTGCAAGCTGGTGACAAGACTGGAGCCGAAGTTATTAGAGTAGAACTAGGTCTTCCAGAAATGGGCCCTGGTACAGCTAGATTAGAAAATGGAGAAAGAAAAGGTAACTTTGGTAAAGCACAGAATGAAGCTGTAAGAACAGCAATTGAAAGCAAAGATTTTAGTGCTTGGAAAACAGCTATTGCCCAAATGCCAAATGCTGAAAATATGCTCGAAAAAGTAAATGAGTCTAATTTCGCAAAATTATTGGAGATGCACAATCTTATGCAAGCAGGGGATAGAGATGGGGCTGAAATAATTAGAGAAGATTTGGACTTAGTAAGACCTTTTAATCCAGAAAACAAAGCTGGTATGATGAGAGGTGCTAGACATATGGAAAAAAACACTACAACACAAAATTAAGTAAAACCTTTTATTCATTTTATTCATTCGTTTCGAAAAACACACTAACTGAAAATTGGTGTGTTTTTCTTTTTTGTGTTAAAATATTTGCATAAATAATTAATTTTTTTATGGAAAATGAAGAACCTTCAAATCGTAAATTTATGTTTTGGCTAATGTGGGGGATGTTTGTTATGTCTGTCTTTATTTATGGAATTGTTGTTTATACTCTGGGTAATAGTGAAGTTCAAGGTCAAGTTGTGGATTTAGTTATTTTGAATAATACATTTTATGTGCTTTCCATACTAGCGGCTGTTATTTCTGTTTTTGTAGTAGATAGATTTTTCAAAATAAAATTGAATATGCAAAAACAAAGTGAAACATTGAATGAAGGTAAAATTTTACAACTTTACTATCCTTATTTTTTGGTAAAGATTATGTTTGCAGAAGCTATTGCTTCATTTGGTTTTTGTTTAGCTATTATAGGTGCAGAAAAAATGCATATTTATTTACCTTTTGGAGTTTTTTCTTTATTAATTTTATTGGTCAATATACCAAAGTTAGATAATTTAGTTAATTAATTTTTAATATGAATAAAACAAAATCAATTGTTATTATTACTGTTGTTACTTTACTTTTTGTTATTGCTGCTATTTATTATTTTTTGGCATTTAAGAATAAAAAAATATCTGAAGATGTAAGTAATTTGGAATTACCAAACATTATTATGGTAGATGAAAAAGGTACAACTACTTTTAATAAAAAAAATTTAGATGAATCTTTGCAACTTGTAGGTAAGAGTGATTTGAGTGATGTTGAAAAAGCAGGTCTTGTCTATATGCTGGAAGAAGAAAAGTTGGCTTATGATGCTTATACTGTCTTATTTCAAAGATTTTCTCAAGTAACTTTTGACAATATTGCCAAAAGTGAACAGAATCATACCGAAGCTGTAAGAAATTTGGTAGAGCGTTACGGTTTACCAGATCCTTCTTTGAACAAAGTCGCGGGTGAGTTTGAAAATGCTGATTTGAAAAAACTTTATGTAGAACTTCTAAACAAAGGAACTAAAACAATAAAGGATTCTCTGGAAGTAGGAGCTGCTATTGAGGAAATAGATATTTTGGATTTACAAGAAAGAATTGCTCAAACAGACAATCAAGATATTATTTTAGTTTATGAAAATTTGATGAAAGGTTCTCGTAATCATTTACGTGCTTTTACTAAAAATTTCAAAAATTTGACTGGGCAAGATTACGTGCCTCAGTATCTTTCTAAAAGTGACTATGATTCTATCGTGGGTGCAGAGATTGAAAGAGGTGGTGCAGGAATGGGTAAGGGTAGAAATAGGTAAGAATATTATATTAATAAGAAACATCCTTTTGATAAGGATGTTTTTTTGTGATCCTGGTGTCTCGACTAGTTTGGACTACCAGCTGTGTTATTTTTGCTAAAAAACAAAAACAACTTAGTATATAAGTTGTTTTAGTGATCCGGGTGGGGTTCGAACCCACGACCGTTAGCTTAAAAGGCTACTGCT
>MFRB01000077.1 GCA_001783255.1 Candidatus Magasanikbacteria bacterium RIFOXYD12_FULL_33_17 | reverse complement strand
TCAGACCGTCTTCAGCAACTTTACCAGCACTAGAAATAGCGTCATGACTAGCACTCAAACTTACATTGATACTAGCACTATCCACTTTGTTTTTGGCAGTTTTGGCTACACCATATTTGTCTTTAGCAGAATTCAATTTGCTACTATCCAAAGCTGACAAAACATCTTCATAACTATCATTGGCCAAAGTATTATCAATACCCAAAATATTGTCTGATTCAGTAAGAGCACTAGACAAAGAATTTTGTACCGATTGAATAGTTGCTACCAAATCTTGATAAGAATTTTCTACTATTTGACTATTTTCACCACCTTCTGACAATTTCAAATTGTTTTCAGCAGTCTTCACTACAGATTCAGCGTTAGCGATAGCATCGGCTGAATTAGCTTTGATTTGGTCTAGACTAGCCTCCGCTTTGTCATAAGTAGATTTGATACTCAAAATATAATCATTGGTAGCACCTGCCAAAATTTTGTCTAAATTGGCTTTACTTCTTTGGACAGAAGCACTAGCTTGAGCCACACGAGCATTGTCGCCACTCAAATCAAGCTCAGCGATAATATCACCAGCTTTTACTTCTGTATTTACATTTTTGAAAATCTTTACTAATTTTCCACTAGTTTCAAAACGCAAATCAAGTTCATTGGCTGATTCGACATTACCAGTAGCATCCACTGTTTGTGACAAAGTACCATTTTCTACTTTCACAGTTTCATAAGTCGGAGCTTTGTTGGCTTTTTTGATATTAGCATATACAACTGAAAACACTAGCAAAGCTATTATTCCAATAATATAAAACTTTTTTCTTTTGTACCATTTAATTTTTTTATTTTTTTCGGCCATATAACTAATTAATTATTAATTTTTATTTTTTCTAAATGTTTGGTCATTTCACTGATGAAATCAGCCATTATACCAGTCGGCATCAAAGCTACCATACCATGCTTTTCAACAACAACAAAACTATCTCCTTTTTTTAAATTTAGTTTTTCTCTGAGTTTTTTTGGTACAACTATTTGTCCTCTTTCTCCCAATAAGGTCGTACCATAAACACAGCCAAAAACATCTTCTTTTTCTATTTTATTTTTTTTCATAAATACAAAGATAAATATGAATTATCATACTTATCATACCATAGCGATGGAGAATGTCAACATTTAAACTATGTGCTTGCTTAATTGATAAGTTGGATTTGTTAGCGAAAAACCCCTCCCC
>MFRB01000076.1 GCA_001783255.1 Candidatus Magasanikbacteria bacterium RIFOXYD12_FULL_33_17 | reverse complement strand
TCTAGTTTGGCTTTTGAAAGAATCTTTATTTGTACAAAATTTTTCTCTATCAGTGACACTAGTAAGATTGTAGCCTTCGCATAATTGGCTATCATTTTTGAACCAATTGAAAATTGTGTCATGGTCTATTTTCAACAAAACTTTGTCGTTTTCCATGATACTTTTTTTGTCAGAAGATAATGTAATTGTAGTTTCTGTCGCTGGGGGAGTTTGTATTTTGGTGGTAGTGGTTGTGGTGTCTAAAATAATATCAGTTGGTGTTGTGGTCTTTTGTTTTTGGAAAAACACAAAAGATCCAGCAAGGACAGCTACTACGACTAGAGTTATTATGAGTAAGAATGTGTTTGTAAAGCCTTGTTTATTCATATGATCGGTGGTTAGTGAGTTAATCTTGCTTACATATTCAGTATAGCACTCACAGGGAAAGCGTCAATGAAAAATAAAAAACACTAGTTTTGAAAAAAGTGTTTTTTTAATGAATAATTTTTTTGTATAATGTATCCGCGATATGTGAAGTTTCAATTTCGCTTATCATAGTATTATATGATGTGCATCACAAAATTTCTAGTTTGTATAAATTAATTGCGTTAAGAAAAAATATTTTTTCCTCGGTTTTAGTGTCTAACTTCAAATCCTTAATTAACTGTATGTGTTTATCAACGGGACACATTGGCCAGTCAGTGCCAAACAAAACGTTATCAGGTTTTAGTAAAACAGTTTTTTTTAATATTTGCACCACTTCATCCCATCCACCAGTAGCTTCAACAACTTCAGGATCTGCCATTGCAGAAGTGTCGTAATAAATATTTTTCAAGTCTTTTGTAATCTCATAACAATATTCCATCTTAGGCCAAAAAAAATGTGAAATAACAATTTTTAAGGTTTTATATTTTTCAGCAATTTCAACTATATGTTTTGGGTCATTATACTTTGCGCAATCAGTGTCTCCTGTGTTTGCTCCAGTATGGAAAACAACAGGAATATCATGTTTAACACATAATGTATATATTAAATGACATCTTTCATCGGTGGGATAAAAAGGGTCGTGTCCAGGAAAAAGTTTGATAGCACAAATTTTTTTGGTTGTTATAAGTAATTCTAAATCTAATATTTGTTTTTCTATATCTTGAAAAATATTTACAGTTCCCATTGAAAAAAAATGTTTATCGTCCCCGATAATTTCAAACATTGTTTCCGTATCTGCACATTGTGGGTTTGGCACGTTATCAGGTATTGCAATTGAATAATCAATTCCAAATTGTTTCATAGACTCTAAAAGTTCCTTTTTTACGTCAAAAAGATTTTTTTTCTTTTCGCCTAGATATGATATGTGAAGGTGGCTGTCAATTTTCATAATTTTGTGATTCAATTATAACGTCTAGGTATAAGCGATGTTGCGAATACCGCGAAGCGGTACACCCGTGCAATATGGGTGGAGTGAGGAAGCAAAGCGACTGAACGAAGCCATTTATACCTTGTTAGCGGATGTACATTTTTCTCTTTGGTTTCTTTAAGAAATCACTTTTTAACTAGAATAAGAATTTGATTTTTCTGTTTTGGCGAACACAAGAGGGGGTAGGGGGTGAATTGTGCGAGCCAAAACACCTTAACTCAAATATCGAATAAGTTGGTATCTAATCTTCCTGCCATAACACTGTATGGATAGTCTTCTCTGTCCAGGTTAAGACCGATAATTGCCACTCCACGCGATTCTTCTGCTTCTTTTGAATGTAATATTTCCATCATAACGTCATCACGTTCTTTTTTGCCAAGTCCTATATATGGATAACCTATAATTAGAAATCGTCGTTGTTCTGGTCCAGTTTGAAATGAAACCCAATTGTGCTTTTGATGTACTTTACCCTTTTTAACTTTTTCACACAGACTCTTGAGCATTTTGATAAACTTCTCCTGATCTTCTTTTGTTGAACTAAGCATAATATATGAGGTCTCCATCCAATTTTTTGCTTTTCTATGCATAAAAAAAGTTAATATGTCCCTCCACCAATCTGTCATTTCTAATATAGGTTTTTTAACATTCACACCTTCATTTGATCCAACGAAATATGGATCCAGTTCCTTTGACTTTAATAGCATGTTGATGGGTGCTTTGTCTTTATATTCGGCTTCTCCAATGTTAAAGCCGTTATCTAGGTATAACCCAAGTAAATCTAGCTCATCACCTTCGTAATCAACATGGTCTTCAATTTCACGTCGTCTTTCTAAATAATGAATTTTTTCTGCCTCAAGATTCAAGAGCTCAAATACAGACTCTAAATCGGTTAAACTGATTGACGGTGCTAATTCTTTAATCGATTTACTTGTTACTTTTGCCTCAATTAATTTTTTTAGATTACTGCTTATCATTCCGATGTGTGAAAAGGTGACACCTAAAGGTATAAAATAATTTAACTTATCACTATCAATCTCACATGAACCACCAGCGCAGGATAGTTTATGAACTTTTCTTTCGCTCTTAAGAAAATTAATAAACCGATGGGCTTGTTCAGATGGCTCTTCAATTAGTCGTTGCAATGTCCTAAATAGACTAACAGGTTCACCTCTTTGTGCAATTGGAGGGATGTGTCCTGCTTTAGCTTCGATAACTAAAATGAAGCTGTCTATGATAACGACCAAGTCTGTTTCATAGTCTCGCCCATCTTGATTGTTGTGCCACTTAACGTTTTTGTATATCGAAGCGTTTGGAAAGCCATCTCGGAAGAGCGATGTCATCTTTTCTTCTAAGTAATTTGGTTTGAGAGTATCTTCATATTTTGTTTTTAAATTGCTCTCAGTAGAGATTAGGTTTTCTAAAATACCTAAAGAAAGATGTCTAATTATCCCTAGAACTGCTGAGAAGTAGGAATTGTTTTCAACTTTAATAAAAGGGCATAGATGTACAGGATTAGCTAAGACAAAGTGCTCAGGATTGTTGTCTTTTAATGCTTCAAATTCGTAAGATAGATTATCCATCATAGCGCTAAGTTCTTTTTTCTTTGATTTGTCGCCATAGTGATCAGCAAGATCATTAATGTCTAAAGAATAGATGTCGGGTAAACGTAAGTCAGCATGGGCTATTATCATATAACCTAAATTCTTGATGTTTTTACCTGCGTGCTCCCATAATTCTTCCATGGATTCTTCGTCTATTGAATCATTGTCAGGGAATGCTTTGTTATAGCTTTCCATCATCTTCTTGTAACTCTTTTCCTTGATAACTTTTCTTAACTTGTTCAAATGTTCGTTAAGGCGTTGATTTGTTTGCTCTGCGGCTTTAAACAAAGCTGAAAATAGCAAACGAGGATTCAATTTATAAAGTTTTTCGAAATCATATTCTACTAGATCGGCAACTTCAAGAGTCACTCGTTCCATTTGATGGTTATATGCCCAATTTCGAACTGCTGTTGTTCCCATCATTATGTCTATTCTCAATTTATGGGCGTTTATTTTTTCATCTGAAGCAAAGCCTTCAGGCAACTTTAAGTGTCTTAAGCCCATGGCCTCGCCTATAGTTTTAGTGGATTCGAATAATTTGTTTGCGTTGTCTTTCAGTGGCTCTGGGTTTAAATTTCGTGATCTTCGTAATGAAAAGGCTTGTAAAAGCTCTAAGTAATGATGGTAAAAATCCATTTTACCTAAGGCCTCGGGGTCTATACCCTCTGGTATTGACATAAAGTATAAAGAGCAAAAGGAAAGAATATACAGGGCGTCGTATTTTTCAAACCAATCTTCCAGTTTTGGGTATTCTTCTTCAAAAATTTTTTTATACTTTTCTCCAATTGAGTTCATGATTTCTAGGCGTTTTTCTCTTGGTATCTCATATGGAATTGGGTTTTCGAATCGAAACATCTTCATTCGAGGACGCTCCCATGGTTCTAGAGCGTAAGCTTTTCTGGATTTCTTCTTCATTTGTTTCCTTTTAGCTTGGATCTTTTTACGTTTTTCTCTACGTTGTTTTTTTGTGAGTTTATTCATGTTTTTAGTATAGTTCGTTGTTTCAATTTTTATAAAGTGTTTTCGGAGCGAAGTGGAGAAAACTCCATATCCTCCCTCTATAAAAAAGAAAAATTAAATTCGTTTCTTCTTTAAAAAATTGACCGAAGGGCAAAAGAGAGAAATGTATTTACGCTAACTTGTATATAATCAGAATAACTCTCTATTTTATCACTAGCCTGTATCTTAACAAGAACATTTATTTCATTATAACACTTATACAAAAAAACCGTCAAACTAGCATTTGACGGTTTTAAATCATTAACTTTTCTTCTTCGCCCAAGCTCCACGTTTTTTGCTAGGAGCTTCAGCTATCAGTTTCTCACATTCTTCTTGAGTAAGATTTTTTGGTTCTACACCTTTCATAATTTTTGGATTTACTTTTTTATTTGTTTGCGTCTAATCTCTTGCATTACTGCTTTGGTAAAGCCAGATTTCCTTTCTGATACAGTTTCACTTGAAATTTGTTGCATGAAATCAACAAGTTCTTCAAAGGAGAACGGTTTTAATAGTTCACTAAAAGATGAAACTATCTCTGGAGTTAACTTTGTAGCAGAAATTTGCCTATACAACTCGAATAATGTCGCTGGTTGTTCTTCCAAACTAGTTTGTTTATTAATGTCACCTTTACCAAAATCTACGTTTATAATTTCTCCCATATTATTTTATTATATAAAATGTTAACTATTGTAGAATCAAAATATTTTCTATGTTTATATACATTATAAATTAGTATTGGTGATTCATTATTTCATTATAACACTTATACAAAAAAACCGTCAAACAAAATTTTGACGGTTTATTAATTTCTAACTTTTCTTCTTCGCCCAAGCCCCACGTTTTTTGCTAGGAGCTTCGGCAATCAATTTTTCACATTCTTCTTGAGTAAGATTTTTTGGTTCTATGTCCTTTGGAATTTTGGCGTTTATTTTCTTTTCAGTATCTGTAATGTATGGTCCATAGCGACCATTGAGAACTTGGATAGTACTACCTTCAAAAAGCTTTATTGTCTTGTTGGCATCGGCTTGATTCTTTTCTCTGATTACTACTAGCGCTTCTTGAAGTGTAATAGTATATGGATCTTTGTCTTTGGTAGAATAAAATTTGGCACCTACTTTGACATAAGGTCCGAAGCGTCCGACATTGGCAAGTATTTCTTCACCGTCTTTGTCTTTGCCTAGAGCTCTTGGTAGTTTGAAGAGTTCGAGTGCATCAGCTAGAGTCAATTCGTCTATGGTTTGTCCTGGTTTCAATTTGGCAAATTCTGGTTTTTCTTCATCGTCTTTGCTACCGCGTTGGACAAAAGGTCCATAGCGACCGATGCGTCCGTAAATTGGTTTTTTTGATTTTGGATCAACGCCTATTTCACGCATAGATACGGTATCTTCTTTGGTCAGATTATCACTTTTGCTAACCAGATTTTCGTGGAAAGGGAAATAAAATGTTGCGATAATTGGTTGCCAGTCTTTGGTACCGTGAGCAATTTCATCGAGATTTTCTTCCATTATTGCAGTGAATTTGTAATCGACAACTTCAGGAAAATGT
>MFRB01000075.1 GCA_001783255.1 Candidatus Magasanikbacteria bacterium RIFOXYD12_FULL_33_17 | reverse complement strand
TTATATAAGCATAATTTTAGCTAGAAAAATTTGACTATGTGGAGCTTTATTTGGAATGATTTATTATATCAACCGTTGTTTAACGTACTTATTTGGTTTTATAATAACTATGCTCATCAGAATCTTGGTTGGGCTGTCGTATACTTAACAATTTTTTTGCGTATTATACTTTTGCCGTTAGCTTTTGTGGGTGAAAGAAACAAAATAAGAGATGTCCAAGTTCAAGAAGAAATAAAAAAATTAGAAAAAGAATTTCGTAATGATCCTGCACAATTAAAAACAGAAATAAGACAAGTCGCTAGAGCTAACAAAATTCATCCTTGGGCAAAAGCTATTTCACTAGGTATTCAATTGTTGGTTTTGGTATTATTGTACCAAGTGTTTCTGCAAGGTATTACTGGTGAAAAATTACTTAAGACATTATACGATTGGGTAGATTTTCCAGGTAGTATCAATGTTTATTTTTATGGCTTTAATTTGGGTCATATAAATGATATATTTTGGCCAGGTTTAGTAGCTATTATTTTACTTGTAGAAATATATATAGATTTTAAAAAACATAAAAAAGCTGGTGTTGAAAAATCTGATTTATTTTATTTTGTTTTATTCCCTGCATTTTCTTTTTATATACTTTGGTTGTTGCCAATGGTTAAATCTTTATTTATTATTACCTCTATGTTTTTTGGTATGATAGAAAGATTTGTTATAAGAGCTATAGTAACACCAAAAAAAGAAGAAAAAAAATAAAAAATTAATTTTATTATTAAAATTATATGGCTGATTCACTAGACAAATTAATGTATTCATTTGTAATGGAGGATGTTTTGAAAGGTTTATTTATAAAAGTTCCACCAGGACATGTAGCTTGTGTTTATGATCTTGGTCGTGGAGTTTTGAAAAAAGTATTGACTCCTGGGCTTCATTTGAAAATTCCTTTTTGGCAAAAAGCTAGACTTTTCAATACTCAGACTTTGGAATACGCTATCTCTCGTGAATTCAATCCTGCTCACCCAAAAGCTATGGGAGATGTTCCGATTGGGGCAGTGACTAAAAGTGGTAAAAAAATTGCCATAGAAGGTACTGTATTACTTCGTCTAGATATTCATCAAATTCCAAATATTTGGCAGACTATTGGTGAAGATTTCGTTGAAAAAATTATCCGTCCAACTATGCGTAGTCGTATGCGTATGGTTATCAGTCGTTTTGATTCTGAAGAAATCATTGGTGCCAAACGTGATGCTGTAGAAACTGAATTGAAAAATGAATTAGAAAGAATATTTTATTCTCGTGGTATCTATGTAGAAAATGTTTTGCTAAGTGAAATTTCTAGTATTGCTGAAATGAAAAATGCTGGTAAGAGTGTGGCGGAAGGTGAGTAAGACTTTTTAATCTGAGAAAATTTAACTAAAAAATAAAAATCGAGTTACAAACTCGGTTTTTTATTGTTCCATTGTCCTATTGCCCCACTGACAAAGAAAAAACCACAATGGGACAATGAAACAATGGGGCAATACGTATGAGAAAATAGAATGTTGTTGAATAAAGGACTATGTGGACAAATTGTCACTTGACACTATAGAGTGATAATAGTATAATAGCACTGTACTCATAAGAGTGCTAATTAAATCAAATTATGTTAGACGAAAGAAAAGCCAAGATTTTGGCTCTAATAATTGAAAATTATACAAAAACTGCTGAGCCTATTGGATCTAGTTTTTTGGTTGATGAATTTGATTTGAAACTTAGTGGAGCTACTCTTCGCAATGAAATGCGAGATTTGGAAGAGTTGGGTTTTTT
>MFRB01000074.1 GCA_001783255.1 Candidatus Magasanikbacteria bacterium RIFOXYD12_FULL_33_17 | reverse complement strand
CTTGAAGTAACATTCAAAATGAATTCACCATTTTCATCCATACCTACACGAGCAGCTCCCATAGGACCATCCCAAGGAATTGAAGAAATAGACAAGACAAAACTAGCAGCGAGCAATGCTACTGTTGAAGCATCGTTTTCACCATCCACTGATAAAGCGGTAGTAATTACTTGGATATCATTGCGAACTCTTTCATCAAACAAAGGACGAATAGCACGATCAACTAGACGAGCTGTCAAAATAGCTTCATCACTAGGACGTCCTTCACGTTTCATAAAACGTGAACCTTTTATTTTTCCTGCAGCATAAAGCTTCTCCTCGAAATCTGTCATAAGAGGAAAATAATCTATACCATCACGAATTGTTTTACTCTTTACTACAGTTGCAAGAATTGTAGTATCTCCATAACGTACTGTACAAGCTGCATTTGCTTGAAGAGCAAATTTACCAACTTCCACAGTTAGAGTGCGTCCACCCCAGTCCAAAGACCATTGTTTTGTTTGTAACATATATATTTTGTTACGACATTGATCTTGATACGATAGACCTGCACAAATAAATTAGTGTGCATTGATCTAGGTGTCTCAAGACCAAAATCTGAATTAATTGTATTAAGTAATAGAGAAATTTTAAAAAAATTCTAATTTACCCAATATCTAATTACTAATTATTAATTAGTAATTAATAATTAAATAAATTTACTTTTTTTTCTTATTTATAAATATAGGTTTACCTGCCCCAATCAAAAATTTTTCTTTATTTTCGGACAAGTTTATGAAATCATCAGTAGATTCAATCAAACGAGAAGAAGTAGTTTCACCAAAAGCCAAGACTTCTACCTGTTTACCCATACTACGTAAATATTCTATCAGAGGTACATAATCACCATCACCAGAAACAATGGCAATAGCATCAAGACTATTTGATAAACGGATAGCATCGACTGTCAAACCTACATCCCAATCAGCTTTCTTCATACCAGAATTGAAAATCTGTAAATCTTTTTCACGAGTTTCTATTCCCAAATTGTACAAAGCTTCAAAAAAAGGTTGTTCATCTTGAGTTTCTGTGCGCACTACATAAGCAATACTACGGATAAGTTTGCGACCAGCTACAGCTTCAGCCACAATATTACCAAAATTTACCTTTTTATTGAAAAGGTTTTTGGCAGAATAGTACATATTCTGCACATCAATAAACACCCCAATGCGTTGCTCGGGGTGTTTTAGAGGATTTTTTTTGAGTTGATTATTCATT
>MFRB01000073.1 GCA_001783255.1 Candidatus Magasanikbacteria bacterium RIFOXYD12_FULL_33_17 | reverse complement strand
TGATAAGAATAGTATCTTCGTCATGCTCGACCACAATAATAGTATTACCTTTGTCACAAAGTTCACGCAAAGTAGAAACCAATCTGTCATTGTCTTTTTGATGTAAACCAATAGTAGGTTCATCAAGCACATAAAGTGCACCTACCAATTGCTGTCCAACTTGTGAAGCAAGTCTAATACGTTGAGCTTCACCACCCGACAAAGTACCAGCCATACGATTCAAAGTAATATAGTGCAAACCAACATTATCCAAAAAAGACAAACGATTATTGATTTCGTTCAGTGCAGCCGAAGCAATCGCCAATTTATTTGGAGACAACGTTTCAATCAAACTTTCAAAAAATATTTTAGCTTCACCAATAGTTTGAGACACTACTTCCCAAATATTTTTTTCTCCAATTTTAACACTAAGCGCATTTTCGTTTAGTCGTTTACCTTCGCATTTAGGACAAACATCTTCACTAAAAAGTTCTTTGGTACCAAGACCGGTACAATTACTACAATAACCGTAAGGACTGTTGAAAGAAAAAAGACGTGGTTCAATTTCAGGAAAACTAAAACCATCTTTCGGACAAGAATATTCGGTACTATATACTTCTTCTACATCTTTGCCATAAATAATTCCACAAAGTCCATCAGACAAATCTATAGCACTTTCCACAGCTTCGCCAAGTCGTTGTTTAACATCTGATAATTTTTTTGGATCTACTGTTATTTTATCTACGACTATTTCAATTGTATGTTTTTTATTTTTTGACAAAACAATTCTTTCTTTTAAAGAATGCATTTTGCCGTCCACGCGCACTTCAAGAAAACCAGAATTATACATATCATAGAGCATCTGGTAATATTCCCCTTTTCTACCACGCACGACTGGTGATAAAATTATAATTTCTGATTCTTTTTTATTTTTTTTCAAAGTCGCAAAAATACGCACATTAATTTCATCAGCCGTCATTTTTTCAATTTTAGTACCACAAACCGGACAATGTGGTTCACCAATACGCGCATACAGCACGCGCAAATAATCATAAATTTCTGTGATAGTCGCAACGGTTGATCTTGGATTAGCACTATGAGCTCTTTGATCAATAGAAATGGCTGGACTTAGACCATCTATTTCATCAACATCTGGTTTTTGCATACCACCAAGAAATTGTCGGGCGTAAGCTGACAAACTCTCAACATACCGGCGCTGTCCTTCAGCAAAAATAGTATCAAAAGCTAGACTAGATTTACCAGAACCTGATAGTCCTGTGAAGACTATCATTTTGTTTCTTGGTAACTCAAGGTCAATATTTTTTAGATTGTGTTCGCGAGCACCGCGGATTATTATTTTTTCTTGCATATGTTATAAAGGCTTAAAAGGCTTGAAATGCTCAAAAGGCCTAAAAGGCTTTTGTTTTGTCTAAAAGCCTTTCTAGCCTTTCCGGCTTTTTAGGCCTTTCAAGCATTTGTTCCAAACTACAAAAAGCCCTAAAAAGGGGTTTAATTACTTATAATTGGTTATCTAAAGAACTATGCTAATCATACCATTATAGTAGTTTTTGTCAATGTCAAATAAAAACAAGCTTTTCGCTTGTTTTTGTTTGTGTCAAGGGGGAGATTTGAACTCCCGACCTTAGGGTTATGAATCCTACGCTCTCACCAGCTGAGCTACCCTGACTTAGATAATTTGTAAATTG
>MFRB01000072.1 GCA_001783255.1 Candidatus Magasanikbacteria bacterium RIFOXYD12_FULL_33_17 | reverse complement strand
GATATGATAATCAAAATAGTAACTATCTATTTTATTGATAATCAAAAAAATTATTATTCCCAAAACGATAGATTTAGTTAATTTTCTGTAGTTTAATTTCATAGTATATGAATTATACACTTTATTCTTTTATTTTGCCAAGATGTTATTTTTTTTATTTACATTTATCCCCATTTGTTCTAAAATAGAAAAGTAGTTAAACTATACGAGTTGTATTTACTAAATTTATTTGATTATATAGTGAAGCTCTTACTTATGAAAGATCTTTCGCTGTATTCTCAGCTCAAGATGACAAAAAAATGTCTCATCCTTTCAAAAAAATGTTAAAAAGTCATTATTGCAAAATTGTTTTTGCTTTCTTTTTTGTACTTAGTTTTTATTTGGTTCCACACAAATTGTTTCAAGGTTTGTACCTGTTTTTGGTCGTCTTATTTTCTATTAGTTTTTCGGCTGTGATGACTTGCTTGGTCTTGAATATGAAAGAGAGATATAAGAACGCCAAAGATGCTGGCAAAAGTGTGCTGGGTATTGTAGCTGCTCTTCTTGGCTTGTCTGCTTTGCAGGTCTGTACCGTTGGTGGGGGATTTTGTGCTATTTCTCTGGGTAGTAGTATTGTAGCTGCCATTTTTCCTGGGGTTGCTTTTCACTTCATGTCTAGGTATGCTGTAGTTATTATTATTGTTTCTATTTTGATTCAGGTTTATTCTTTGTATAAGATGAAGTGTTTTAAAAGTTAACATTCGAATTACGAATCCTTACGAATTTTCGAATTAGTATATTTGTAAGAATTCCCTCCCATATGGCGGGCAGGCGTAATTCGTATGTAAGTATAAATAAAAATATGAAAATTGCGATCGTTGGTGGAGGAGCAGCTGGCATGATGTGTGCGGCGACAATAGTAGAAGAGCATCCTGATGTGGAAGTTTTTTTGATTGAAAAAAATAATTCTTTGGGTAAAAAAGTGATTATCTCTGGTGGTGGCAGATGCAATGTGACGACAGGAATTGACGATTTGAAATTGGTTTTGAGCAAATATCCTCGTGGTAACAAGTTCTTACAGTCAGCTATGCATAGATTTTCACCAAGTAAAGTTTTTGAATGGTTTGAAAATCACGGAGTTGAACTAAAATGTGAGGAAGATTTGCGTGTTTTCCCTGTTTCCAATGATGGTCATGATATTGTCGCCGTATTTGAAAAAATATTTAAAAATGCAAAAACAAATTTACTTTTCAAACACAATATGAAAAATATTGTGAAGAAAAAAAGTAAATTTGTAATATCTTTT
>MFRB01000071.1:11894-12266 GCA_001783255.1 Candidatus Magasanikbacteria bacterium RIFOXYD12_FULL_33_17 | reverse complement strand
AGAGCTTTTTGAAGAAATAGAATCAGAGGTAGCACGTTTTCATGAAGAAAAATTTGCTATGCTTGAAGACGCTCTTGAAGGTGCGTCTGATACTGAAGAGTTACAAGTAGCTTTTGCACAATGGTTCAATGATCATGCCGATGATCTTGATTTAGGTTATGAACTAGAAGAAATTTGGAATAATGCTTTGGATGATTTGGACGTGGATATGTAATTTTTTCTTGAAATAAAGAAGATAAAGTGGTACTATTTAGGTGGTAGCACTTTTTTTATGTCATCTTGAGCTGAAAATACAGCGAAAGATCTTTCTTTAGAATATCTATTTTCAAAGACATTATAAACAATTATAAAATATTTTTTAAATATGATTAA
>MFRB01000071.1:0-11733 GCA_001783255.1 Candidatus Magasanikbacteria bacterium RIFOXYD12_FULL_33_17 | reverse complement strand
AATTTCCAAAAAAGCGTATGAGTATATTGGTGAAAAACTTATTGCCCAAATGGTTTCTGGAGCGATTTTGCAAATGAAAGAGGAAGCTAAAAAAATGAAACTAAAACCAATTTCAGTAGCTTTGCATCTAGATCATGGTGATAGTTATGAGCTTTGTGTGTCTGCTATAAAAAATGGTTTTTCTTCAGTGATGATAGATGCTTCACATTTGTCTTACAATGAAAATATCAAATTAACAAAAAAAGTAGTAAATTTTGCACATAAGTACAAAGTAACTGTAGAAGGTGAACTTGGAGTACTCGCTGGAGTAGAAGATGATGTTTCGGCTACTGAACATATTTATACTAGACCAGAAGAAGTAGAAGATTTTGTGAAAAAAACTGGTGTAGATTCTTTGGCTATTGCTGTTGGTACTTCTCATGGTGCTTATAAATTCAAACCAGGACAAGAGGCAAAAATTAGATTGGATATTTTGAAAGCTATTGAGAAAAGACTCAAAAATTTTCCAATTGTTTTGCATGGTGCTTCTTCAATACCTCAAGAAGCTTTGGAAAAAATAAACAAATATGGTGGTAAAATGGAAAGTGCGATTGGTATTGATCCTAAACAAGTTCGAGCTGCTGCTAAAACTGCAGTTTGTAAAGTAAACATAGATTCAGATAGTCGTATCACCATGACAGCTAGTTTGCGAGAAGTTTTGAGTCAAAGTCCTGAGATTTTTGATCCAAGAACTTATTTAGCCAAAGTTAGAGAGGATTTGATGAAAATGTATATGAAAAAAAATGTGGAAGTGCTCGGATGTGGCAAAAAAATAAGTAAGTAGTTTTTGATATTTTTACGATAATCGTATTAATCGACAGTCATTTTTTAGTGGCTGTTTTTAATTTAGGAATTTTCAATTTTAAATTTTCAAACAATTTATTAATTTTTAAAATTCCTAAATTTTTTGAAAATTGTAAATTCAGAAATTGAAAATTTAAACCGTGTTTATTTTGCCGTTTAACCAATACAAAGTATGCTATTTTAGCCAAAAACAAACCTTATCCCCAAAAACTGTCTATAAAAAATTGACAGTTTTTGTATTATAAAATATACTGTAATAAGCAAAAATATGGATATTAATCTTTTCAAAAAATTAGGATTTTCTGACAAATCAGCCAAGGTATACTTGGTTTTGCTTGGTTTAGGCCCAAGTTCAGTGCGTAAATTGTCGGATAGTCTCGATATGAACCGTGGGCAAGTCTACGAAGTTCTCAAAGAATTGCAGGAAAAAGAGGTTGTGAGGTTCTTCAAAGAAGATACTAAACAGCTTTTTGTAGTTGATGATCCTGAAAATTTGCGTAAGTTGGTTGATAGAAAAGAACAAGAATTGAAGATCATCAATAAAAGTGTTGATATGGTGATTCCTGAGTTACAGGCTCTTTATAATTCTGGTGGAAATAGGCCTGTGGCTAAGTATTTCAAAGATGATGATATAAAAACAATTTTGGAGGATGTCTTAACAGTTTGTGAAAGTTCAGAAGAAAAATTGTATCGGGTGTATTCAGCTGAGAAGGTAACAGAGCATTTGTACGAAAATTTTCCTTCTTTTAGTGATGCACGTATTGCCAAAAATATTGCAGTAAAAGTCATCGCTACTGGTACAGGTGGTGAACTTCGTGGTCTTGATGAAAGAAAGTGGCTTGGAAAAGAAAGCAAGACACCAACTTATATTTTTATTTATCCTGGCAAAACTGCTTATATTTCTTTTGATGCCAAAGATAATTTAGTCGGGGTAATAATTGAAAATGTTGGAATTTGTGAAACACAGAAGATGATATTTGATCAATTGTGGGATACTTTGTAGAGGAATGTGGGACGAGGAATTTGGAATAAAATCATTATTTTGTTATTAAAAAATAAATAGAGATAAGGAGATAAAGTAGAGATGATAATAGAAAATCTTATCTCTATTTTATCTCCATTTATCTCTTGTTTAGAAATAAATAATAATGTTTTCAAAATAATTATTGGTAGAAAATTTTATGATAATCATAGACTTTGATGATACCCTATTTGATACCCAAAAATTTAAAAAAGAATTGTCTTTTTGTTTGCTAGATGTTGGTATAGATGAAAAAATGTTTTGGCAGACTTATGCTGAGGCGAGAATTTTGTCAGATGGAAATTTTTCTTATTCTTTTAAAAGGCATGCTAGTATTTTGGAGAAAGAAGGTTTTGATTACAAACAAGTTTTGGATAATTTAAACAAAGTTAAAGAAAAGATAAATAATTTTTTGTTTGAAGATGCTATTTATTTTTTGGAAAGTTTGAAAGAATCTAAACAAGATTTGTATTTACTTAGTTTGGGTGATGAAAATTTCCAGAAATTAAAAGTTGAAGAGTGTGGTATTGCTAAATATTTTAAGAAAGTTTTTTTTCTTGGTAAAGATAAAGAATTGGTTGTGAAAGAAATTTTGGCTGAAAGTAAAGATAACAATATTTTTTTTATAAATGATAAAATTGAGGAAAGTCAAAAAATAAAAAAAGATTTTCCAAATATTAATGTGATATTGAAACAAGTTGTTACTTTTACAGAAGAAGAATATAAAAACAGTGGATTAAAATATTTCAAAACTTTAACAGAAATAAAAGAATATGTCTCAAATAAACTTAAATAAAATTGGTATAGTAATTTTGGCAGGAGGCAAGGGAACTCGTCTCAATTGTACAGACAGACCAAAAGTAATGTTGGATTTGAATGGTAAGCCTATTGTAGAATATGTGGTAGATACTTTACGTCATATGGGTTTTGAAGATAAACAAATTTGTCTAGTTGTTGGCTTCAAGTATGAAGTTGTGGAAGATTATTTTGGCGATAGTTTTGTATATGCTTTACAAGAAGAACAACTGGGTACCGGGCATGCAGTTATGATGGCTGAGGATGTGATGAAAGATAAATTTGAACGCATCGTTGTACTTTATGGAGACTCTCCTTTTATTACTGAAAAAAGTATTTTGGAAATTATCAAAAACAATATTGAAAATAAAAATATTATCACAATGACTTCGATTGTATCTCCAAATTATGAAGCGGAAAATGCTAGGTTTTTTGATTTTGGTAGAGTTGTCAGAAATGCTGAGAATAAAATTGTAAATATTACTGAAAAAAAAGATTGTACAGAAGAACAATTGCAAATAAAAGAAGGTAATGCTGGTTATTATTGTTTTGAAAATAATTGGCTTTGGAAAAATTTGCAAAATATAAAGACTAATAATATTCAAAATGAATATTATCTGACAGATTTAGTTCATATCGCTATTTCACAAAATAAAAAAGTAGAAAGCGTAATTATCTCGCCAGAAGAAACTTTTGGTATAAATACTTTGGAACAGTTAGAACAAGCTAAACAAAAATTATCTTAAAAAATATGTTAGAAAAAAGATTTCTAAATGGACATGAAGTTTTGGTAGAAGCTTGTATTGATGCGGGTGCTATGCAGATGTTTGGTTATCCAATTACTCCAACGAC
The DNA here is from genome assembly GCA_001783255.1 of Candidatus Magasanikbacteria bacterium RIFOXYD12_FULL_33_17. Taxonomy (GTDB): domain Bacteria; phylum Patescibacteriota; class Patescibacteriia; order Magasanikbacterales; family UBA922; genus UBA1557. Next base: position 8,222 of record MFRB01000071.1, on the reverse strand, counting down.
AGAAATTTTGTCTGGCTGGATAAACAAATCTTTACAAAATAAAAATTTGCATTGTTTACAAACCGAAGATGAAGTTGCAGCCGGTTTTGCTGTTTGTGGTGCTATTATGGCTGGGCAAAAAGCTTTTACAGCGACAGCTGGTCCAGGCACAGTCCTTATGCAAGATGCTCTTAGTATGGCTGATGGAATGCGTTTGCCTTTTGTCGCGCTGATAGGACAACGTGGAGGGCCTAGTTCGGGCACAGTCATTTATTCTCAACAGGAAGTAAACTTGGCGATTCATGGTGGTAATGGAGAAGGTTTGCGTATTGTTTTGTCTCCATCTAATTTGGAAGAGATGTATACTTTGACTCGCAAAGTTTTCAACTATGCTTATAAGTATCGTTTTCCTAGTATTTTGTTGACCGATGGATATTTATTGAAAACTAGACAAAGCTTTTCTTTGCCAGAAACAAAAATTGAAAATCAAAAATTGCTAGCGCTTGTAGATGAGGCTAGTCAAAAAAATATTAGAAATATTTATACTTTGGAAAAAGAATTAATGTCGGAACTTGAAAAAAATAAACAAGATTTTGAGGAAATGAGTAAAGAAATTGTAGAGTTTGAAATATATTTAGGTGATAATTCTCTTGATGAAATAGAAGATTTGATTATTGCTCATGGTATAGTGGGCGCTGTGGCTAAAGAAGCTGTCGACGAACTAAATAAACAAAACAAAAAAGTTGCTTTGTTTCGTCCTATTACACTAAGTCCTTTTCCAAAAGATGAATTGAATAAACTTGCCAAAAAAATAAAAAATATTTTTGTTTGTGAATCTAGTCTTGGTCAATTGCATGATTTGGTAAAACAAAATTTGGAAGTCACTACAAAAATTTCTGGAATTTTCAAACCAGCTGTTGGTGTAGAAGTAGAGGAGATTGTGGATTTAGTTTTAAGCAATAAATAATATGTCCAAAGATGCTAAATTTTGTATGGGTTGTGGTCATCCTATTGTCTTACAAACTTTGTATAAAATTTTGAAAAATAATAATGAAGAACAAAAAAGTGTTTTGGGCTTGGACATTGGTTGTTCTCTTTTGGCTTGGGATTTTTTGCAAGTTAATACTTTTCAAACACATCATGGTCGTGTAACTCCGACAATGGTGGGATTCAAACGTGCCAAACCAGATTCTTTATCTTTTGCTTACACTGGAGACGGGGGAGCTTATTCTATTGGTTTACAAAGTTTGCTTTGGGCGGCCAAGCGTAATGATCCTGTGACTGTGATTGTCGTCAACAATTCAGTCTATGCTATGACAGGTGGTCAGACTGCGCCGACGACAATGAAAGATCAAATAACTTTGACAGCACCTGTGGGGAATAGTGAAGAACCAATAGATGGTTTGGCTTTGGTTAGAGCCGTCAACAAAAAAGCTTTCGTCGCAAGGTCGTCTGTCAATAATCCAAAACAATTGCAGGAATATTTACAAAAAGCTATTGAATCTCAAAAACAAGGCAATTTTTCTATTGTCGAAGTTTTGTCTTATTGTCCGACTTCTTGGAAAACTTTCGGAGTAGAAACAAATAATTTTTTGGAAGAATTGAAAAAAGTTTTTGTAATCGGGGAATATTAATTTAAAAAATATGAAGTTTAAAATTTTACTTGCTGGAGATGGAGGACAAGGTGTACAGACAATTGCCAAAATTGTATCTGAATGTTTTTTTGTCAAAAATTTTGAAGTAAGTTCTATTCCAAATTATGGTTTGGAACAACGTGGTGGAGTTTCTTTGAGTTTCATCCAAGTCTCTGATAAAAAAATATTTTATCCAAAATTTGCCAAAGCAGATTTTTTGTTACTAATGTCTGATCAAGCAAGAGAAAGAACTTTAGAGCATGTTTCGGATGATACTGAAATTATTGATTTCAAAAATTATCAAGAAATAATTTTACAAAATAAAATATCACGTAGTAGTTTGAATATTTTTTTCTTGGGAGTAGTGGCTAAATTTTTGGTAGAAAAAAGTTTGATTGTTAAAGATGATGTCTTTGTAATTTTTGAAAAAAAACTTGCTAGTAAAAAAAATTGGGAAGAAAATAAACAAGTTTTTGAAGTAGGTTTTTTAATATAAAATAAATTAAAATTATATATGAAAAAAGCTATTATTTTTGACATGGATGGTTTACTTATAGATAGCGAACCAATTTGGCGAGAAGTTGAAGTAAAAGTATTTAATGAACATGGTGTAACATTAAAAGAGACTGATTGTTTGGAAACTACTGGTCTCAGAATTGAAGAGGTTGTTGAGCATTGGTCCAATAAGTATCCAGAAATGAATTTAGATATAAACAGCATAGCACAACAGATTATTAAAGAAGTTATTGCTGAAATAAAATTAAAAGGTGAACCCTTGTCTGGTGTGTTTTCTACCTTAGATATTGTAAAAGGAATGGATGTACAGGTGGCTTTGGCATCGTCTTCTTCATTTGAAATTATTGATACCGTAATTGATAAATTTAATATTCGTAGTTATTTTGATGTTGTTTATTCTGCCGAAGGTGAAAAATTTGGAAAACCTCATCCAGCAGTGTATTTGACTACGGCACAAAAGTTGAACGTATCCCCGCAAGACTGTGTGGCAATTGAGGATTCTCTAAATGGAGTTATTGCTGCCAAGGCGGCCAAGATGAAATGCATTGCGATTCCAGATAAAATGCAATCACAGAAAAAACAATTTTACATTGCTGATATGATATTAAATTCATTGGAAGAGTTAGAATGCACCTTACTTGAAAATATTATATAAATACTAACTATTAATCATATGTGCGGAATAATCGGATACATCGGGAAAAAAGAAGCCTTGCCAATCTTAATCAAAGGTTTGCGACGTCTAGAATATCGTGGTTATGATAGTGCGGGTGTGGCAATCCTAGAAGGTTCTAAAATAAAAAGAATTAGATCTGTTGGTCGGATAGAAAATCTAGCTGATAAAGTAAAGGATGAAAAATTTGAGGGTCATGCTGGTATTGCTCATACTCGTTGGGCTACTCATGGTGGAGTGACAGAAGAAAATGCTCATCCACATTTTAGTTGTGACGAAAAACTTGTTATCGTTCATAATGGTATTATAGAAAACTATAGAGAAATAAAAGAAAAACTAGGCAATAGTCATACTTATAAATCAGAAACAGATACCGAAATATTAGCTCACTTAATTGAAAGTAATTATACGGGTGATTTGCGCTTAGCTATAGAAAAATCTTTGGCTATGGTGCGTGGTACTTATGCTCTTGTAGCAATGCATAGTGATCATCCTAATACTATTGTAGCAGCTCGTCTTGGCAGTCCACTTGTTGTGGGAGTAAATACTGACAATGGTAATGATGAATATTTTATTGCGAGTGATGCTTCACCTATTTTGTCTTATACCAAAAAAGTAATTTTCTTGGATGACAATGAAGTCTTGGAAATTAGTGGAGGCAAAATGAATACTTTTAATATCAAAGATGAAATTGTACAAAAAAATATTGAAGAAATAGAATGGGATGAAGCTGAAGTTCAAAAACAAGGTTTTCCTCATTTCATGCTCAAAGAAATTTTTGATCAGCCAAGAGTTTTTGTAGATGCAATTCGTGGTCGTTTCGATTTGAAAAATGGTATTTCTTTTTTGGGAGGAATCAACATGACAGAAGAAGAAATGCATAGTGTCAATAAAATAATAATTATTGCTTGTGGTACTGCTTCATATGCTGGTATGGCTGGTAAGTATGCTTTTGAGCGTTTAGCTGGAATTCCAACGACTGTCGAAGTCTCTAGTGAATTTCGTTATAGTGATCCAATTGTTGATAATAAAACTTTGGTTTTCGTACTCTCACAATCTGGTGAAACTGCCGATACTTTGGCAGCTTTGCGTGAAGCAAAAAGAAAGGGTGCTTTTGTGCGTGGTGTGGTCAATGTGGTTGGTTCAAGTATCGCACGTGAAACAGATGGTGGTACATATATCCATGCTGGACCAGAATTAGCTGTAGCTTCTACCAAAGCTTATACTAATACTGTGGCTGTGTTATTATTGTATGCTTTACAATTTGGTCGTCTCAAAAGAACTAGTCTGGCAACAGGAGAAAGAATTTTGAAAGCAATGCTTGAAATACCAGAAAAAATGAATAAAATTTTGGCACAAAGCGATAGAATAAAAATGATTGCAGAAAAATATAAAAATACCAAAAACATGATGTTTATTGGTCGTGGTGTAAATTATCCTGTAGCGCTAGAAGGTGCGCTCAAACTCAAAGAAATATCTTATGTGCACGCTGATGCTTTTCCTGGTGGAGAATTAAAGCATGGTCACATTGCTTTGCTTAGTATGGACTTCCCAATATTTGCTATCATGACCAAAAATCAGCTTTATGATAAAATGAGAAGTAACGTAGAAGAAATAAAAGCTCGTAAAGCGCCGATAATTCTTATTGCTACTGAAGGTGACGAAGGTGCTAAAAATTTATCAGAAGATATTATTTATGTACCAGAAACAATGGAACTGTTGGAACCACTTTTGAATAGTGTAGCTTTGCAATTGTTTGCTTATCATACTGCAGTGCTATTAGGTCGTGATGTGGATAGACCACGTAATTTAGCAAAGTCGGTTACTGTTGAGTAGCTCTATATTAAAATATGAAAATATTAAAGAATGAAAATATAAAAATAAAAAGAGATTATTCTTTAATTTATTTTTTGTTAATATTTTTTACTCCAATTATTTTATTTATTTTGGGGATAAAATATTACGATTTTTTTCAGAGACTTGTTCAACCTTATAATAACTTTTTGACTTCAATAGGTTATTATAAATATATTTATGTCCAAAATTGTAGTTATTATAAAGGTTGTTTCCTAAATATTATAGGGTACCTACCAATTATTTTAGTAATAGTAACTTTAGTTGGTATTGTTTTATTTTTGATGAAAAAGTTTGTAGAGAGTAGAGACATTCATGACATGAAAAATAATACAAAGATTCCAGAAAATAATCAAGAAGTCCATAAAGAAAATAAAAAGAAAACAAAAAAATTATTATTTATTTCTTTTTTAACACCTTTTTATTTATTAATTTTTGTTTTGTTTATATTGCCACTTTTGGTATTTGTTTTAAGTAAAATATTTTAAAATATGAAGAATATAGTTACAATTGCTGGGGGTAATGGGAGTGCTATTAGCATTACAGCTCTGAAAAGATTTATTCCTGATATTTCTCTTTCAGCTATTGTCTGTATGAGTGATTCTGGTAGTTCAAGTGGTAGATTGCGTAAAGAATTGGGTGTTTATCCACCAGGAGATATTTTACGGGCTGTTTTGGCGATGTCATTTTATGATTATAATTTGCTTAAAGATATTTTCAACAAAACAAGATTTGAAAACGCTGGTAAGTTAGACAAACATAGTTTGGGTAATATATTTTTGTCTTTATCTGAAAAATATTCTAGTTTTATGGATGGTGTTGAAGCTTTGAAACAGGCTGTAAATGCTGTAGGTGAAGTATATCCTACTACTTTAGAAAAAAATAATTTGGTAGCTGAGCTTGAAAATGGAGATATTATTTTTGGTGAGGGAAGTATTTGTGAGCCTAGTTATGATAGAAATATTAAAATAAAAAAAGTATGGTTGGAAAAAGAATCCACCGTCACCGCCGAATCGGCGGTTATGGCGGACAAGAAAGAAAATAAGGAAGTCCCGGAAATTTATCTTGAGACCAAAAAAGTTTTGGAAAAAGCTGATTATATATTTTTGGGACCAGGTGATCTTTATACCAGTATTATTGCCACAATTTTGCCAGAAGGTTTTAAAAAAGTTTTACAAAAAACATCTGCAAAATTAGTATATATTTTTGGTAATGCTATTCATAGTGATGGAGAAACAGGTCCTACTAATTTTAGTGAAGCTGTTTTAATTTTGGAAAAATATATTGGAAGAAAATTTGATCTAGTGGTTTATGATAATCATGTTTTGAATAATGAAGAATTGATAAATTATAAAGAGCGTGGATGGGAGCCTGTAAATTATGATAAAGAAAATTTGTCTGAGCATAATATTTTGGAATGTGATTATGAAAGATTTGGTGGAGGTCTCTGTTCTGATAAACTTTCTGTTTTTTTAAAAGAAATAATAGGATTATAATAATTTTATGGAAATACAAATAAAAGAATTTCAATCAGAAGGTATTCGTTTTTTTATAAACAACGAAGACAAAAAAGAAATTGCTCATGGTTATATATTCATTATTAAAAATGATTTTCATGATGAACCTTACGCTCTTTTTGAATATTTTGCAGTCGATGAAGCTTATAGGGGTCAAGGTATTGGTAGTAAACTTTTGAAAACTATGATTGAAAAAGCTAGAGAAATTGGCTGTTACAAAATATTGATGCAAAGTAGATATGGTAGAGACGATATGCATCATTTTTATGAAAAACTTGGTTTTCATGATCATGGTAAAAACTTTCGTTTGAATCTCAAAGCTTCCAAAGCTAAGGCTGGTGCCCATGGTGCTGGTTGTCCTGGTTGTCAGGCACAGGCTGGAGAGTAATTTTAAGAAGATGTTATATTTAAAATTAAATTACAATAAATGAAGTATTATAATACTTTAATAAAATAATAATTTAATGAGTGCGTGCTCAGGATCTACAGATCCTTTGCTACGCTTCATGATATATAAAATATGAACCTATACGAATTTGAAGGAAGAGAATTACTCGAAAAACATGGTATTATAATTCCCATTGGCGAAGTTGTCAGACGTGGTGATAATATTGTTGATGCTTATAGAAAACTTGGTCTTGAAGATGTTGTCGTCAAAGCCCAGGTTTTGTCTGGTAAACGTGGTAAAAATAATGGCATTAGATTTTGTAATAGTTTGGAAGAAGTAGAAAAAGCAATTGACGAAATTTTCAATATGTCTATTCGTGGACAATATGTTTCTTCTGTTTTGCTTACAGAAAAAATAAATATTGAATCAGAAAATTATTTGTCTATTACTTACGATACAAATAAAAAACAACCTGTGTTGATTTTTAGTACTGAAGGTGGTATGGATATTGAAGATGTCTCTGATGAAAAGATTTTACGTATTCCACTAGACATACGAGATAGTGTTCTCCCCCTTGTAGGGGGAGTTAGAGGGGGTTCTATTGAAAGTAATAATTCTTCCAAGTTTTCACTAATACCGGAAGAGTTTTTAGAAACTGCCAAGAATCTTTGGCAATGTTTTCTCGCTGAGGATACTAGAGTTTTTGAAATAAATCCACTAGTCAAAACAACGTCTGGTGAAATTATGGCCCTGGATGCCAAAGTAGCCCTAGACGACGACGCTTTTTATCGTCATAATAAAGAAGCACAAGAAAAAGCTAAAGAAAAAGGAATAGAACAGTCAACTATTACAGATTGGGATTTGTTTGAATCTCGTACTATGCTTGGTCGTAGAGCTACTGAACGAGAAATTGCTGTACAAGAAATTGATAAAGGTGAAAAATATTATCAAGGTACAGCTGGCAAATATATTGAATTAGATGGTGATATAGCTGTATTATTTTCTGGAGGTGGCGCAAGTATTGCCAATATGGATGCCCTTTATCAAGTTGGTTTGAAGCCTGCCAATTATACTGAATATTCTGGCAATCCTCCGCAGGAAAAAGTTTTTGAACTTAGTAAAATAGTTTTATCAAAACCAGATTTGAAAGGACTTTGGATTGTGGGTGGTGTGGCTAATTTTACAGATATTGCCGCAACTTTTGCAGGTATTGTGCAAGCAATTGATGAACTAAAACCAAACTTTCCAATAGTGGTGCGTAGAGCCGGACCAAATGACAAAGAGGGAATTAGAATGTTGGAAGAATGTGCTAAAAGAAATAATTTGCAAATAAAAATTTTTGGTAAAGATGTGAGTATGAGTGAGACGGCACAGGCTTTGGCTGGTATGATTAATGATAAGTAGAACTTTTTAGAGGGTTCTCTTCCCTCGTAGGGAAGAGACAGAGAAGGGTCTTATCGGAATATTGTTTATAATATTTTCTATATAGGTTGAGACCTCTCCCTGACCCTCTCCTACGGGGAGAGGGAACACAATACTAAATTTTTATTTAATCACATTTATCTTTTAAGGACTGACGGCAAGAACTCCCTGTGATGTCCGACGCAGGACTCACAGGGATGAATTGCCGACCAAGACGTTGGAAAAAAGTAGAATAATGT
>MFRB01000070.1 GCA_001783255.1 Candidatus Magasanikbacteria bacterium RIFOXYD12_FULL_33_17 | reverse complement strand
GCGATAACCATGTTAGACAAAATTTTATCTAATTGTAGATTGAGACTATTCAAAACTTGTTTAGCCGTACAAGTCTTAGCACGAGGACAAGTATGACCTCGAAAGCACGCTGTTACTCCAAAAGGTCCTTCTACAGCTTCCATAACTTCTTTGACAGTGATTTTTTTAATATCTTTTACCAAAAAATAACCACCATACATACCTCTGGTAGAATCAATCAATTTTGCATTTTTTAGTGATCTGGCAATACGTTGCAAAAAGAGAAAAGATATGTTACTATCTGTAGAGAATTTCCTAAGACTCAAGGGTGCCTTTTCGCTAACCTTAGATAAAGCTACGACTAATTGTATAGCGTAGTCACTTTGTCGATTGATACTAATCATATTTAAAATAAAATTTATCTCACTAATTAGAGATTGGCTACTAAACCACTTATTAATCTATATATTATACTTGCAAGGTATGATATAACATTTAAAACCTTTTGTCAAATGTGTATAATATGAATATAACAAGCTATCAAAGTCAAATATTAGAAAAAAAATATCTAAATAAAGATACTGTTTGTCTAAAATTACAAAAACCAGAAAATTATTCTTTTTTACCTGGACAATTTTTACAAATTTTTTTTATAGATATCAAAAGATCTTATTCTATTTTCTCCAAACCAAGTGACGAAACTATTGATTTATGTATCAAATGTTTGGAAGGTGGTAAAGCATCTGAAATTATCAAAAATATTACTGTCGAAGAAAAAATAACTATTTCTGATCCAATGGGACATTTTATAATAAACGAAGATGACATTGAAAGAACTTATGTCGCCACAGGTAGTGGTATTGCTCCAATTGTTTCAATGCTAAGAACTTCTTTGGAAGATTATCGACACAAAAGTAAAATTTATTTACTATTTGGTATTAGATATGAAGAAGATATTTTTTATATAAAAGAATTAGAAAAATTATCAAATACATACAAAAATTTTTCTTTTGATTTTACATTATCAAGACCCAGTGAAAATTGGAAGGGAAACAGTGGACGTGTGAGTGCCCACTTACCATCAAAAATAACAGACAAAAAAAATAATCAATTCTACCTTTGTGGCAGTCCCGACATGGTCAAAGATATTCGTAAATTATTGATTGATAGTGATATTGATATGAAAAATATTAAGTTTGAGATTTTTTAGTTCGGCACAAAAATCCCGAAATCCGAGCTATCCCGACACGAAGTAAGTCGGGAGGGCGAAGAGATGAGGGATCTGTGGACCCTGTGAACTTTGAATTTAAAATATCTTTTAGAATCATTTCAAGATTTATTAGTTAAATTAATTTATTTTTAGGAAAGATCCCTCCCCTCGTTCCTCGGGTTCGGGATTACCGTTACCACTATGCCAAAACTAAAAATAGGCCTTATAGCCGATGGCAACAGACGCTGGGCCAAAGAAAAAGGTTTGAAAATAAATGAAGGCCATAATCAAGGTTTTTTAGCTGTAAAAGACGTCTTTTTTGAATATTTATACAATCACAGAGATAAATTTGATACTTTAGTTGTCTATAGTTTTTCTACCGAAAATTGGAACCGAAGCCCTCTAGAAATAAAAAATCTAATGAAACTTTTTGAAGAAGTCTGCGATACTTGGGGTAAAGAACTAATCGAAAAACAAGTTCGTTTTGTTCAAGCAGGAAGAAAGACAAGACTACCAAAAACACTCATGAAAAAAATAAAAGATTTAGAAGAAAAAACAAAAAACTTCAAAAAATTTACAGTTATTCTTTGTATGGATTATGGTAGTCACGATGAAATTAGACGGGCTGTCAAAAAAGGTGGAAATAATTTTGAAAAATATTTAGAAGTTCCCCCACTTGATTTGATTGTCAGAACCAGCGGCGAACAAAGATTATCAAATTTTTGTCTTTGGCAAGCAGCTTACAGTGAATTTATTTTTTATGATAAATTTTTACCAGATTTGACTGAAAAAGATATGGAAAAAATTATGATAGAATATGAAAATAGAAATGTAAGGAAAGGACGTTGACATGAAAACATAAAAACATTAAAACAATCTCACTTAGTAAGATTGTTTTTTTATTGACAAATAAAATCAAAAAGAGTTAA
>MFRB01000069.1 GCA_001783255.1 Candidatus Magasanikbacteria bacterium RIFOXYD12_FULL_33_17 | reverse complement strand
CTTTACAAACCATACCTTTTAGAAGCGGTTTTTAGGTTCAACACTCGACCTGTGGCAAATCTTCGCAAGGTTGTGCGTAATCTATTGCATCAATAGTAAAAATTGTATGCACTACCGCTATTAGGAGGGGTTTCCACCCAAGGCGGATCAGTCCTTTGGCTGAAGGGGAGGTCCAGAGTATAACAAAACGTTTTTCTCAAAGATGGACCCCCTCTAACTTGCCTACCTGCAAACAAACTCCCCCTAATAGGACGAGAATCAACCTTTACTCTGTCATATTAATATAATAAATTTTACATTTTTATTTATCAGTGGCAAGATATTTTTTTTATTGTTTATTATACTCAAATATGTTACAATTTAAGCATTATATTTTCAAAAAAATTTTATTTATGCATTTTTTTTCTTATTTAAAAAAATCCCGATTTAATATCGGGATTATCTTTATTTTTTTATTAATCTTTTCATTTTTACCAAGTATTACCAAAGCTGATTCAGTTCCTTATGTCGGAGTGAGAGATGAAGGTTTTAGTGTTGAATACATTAGCCAATCAGTTGCTGACGATATTCAAATCAAAGCAGGGGACAGTATAAATATTATTTTCAAATTCAAAAATATTGGTACCAAAACTTGGGATAGTAATAGTAAAAATTATATTTCTGCTTTCACTATGGAACCTCGTTATCGTAGTTCAGTGTTTCATGGAGAAAATTGGTTGAGTGATTATGAAACTGCCAAAATAAATGGACAGGTAAAGCCTGGAGAAATAGGGGAGTTATCTTTGAAATTAAAAGCACCAAATAAGCCTGGTAAATATATAGAAAAATTTTATTTGGCTTCAAACAATTATTCATGGGTAAAAAATGGATATTTTTTTGTTGTTTTGAATGTTGTAGAAAATGTCACACTTAGCGATATTGTACCTGTCGCTAATGATGAAATTAGCCAAGTAGTCAGTACTGTTGTAGCTACAACTAACACAAAAAATCTTAGTTTTTCTAGTGGAAAATTGTCAATGATTAGTAACAAAGATTTTATTGCACAAGGTTCTCAACAAATTCCATTTATTTTGGGTTTTCAAAATTTGAGTCAAGTTGCTTGGAATGGTTATACTATTGCCATAACTGATGACAGTAAAGATTATAATTTTACTGATGATGATTGGGCTTCAGCCAATGTAATTCTTTCACAAGATAAAGAAATTGTATCTTATACTAATACTCGTGATACTATTTATCTGCGAGCGCCAAACAAACTAGGTGAGTATAAACTTAGATTACAGCTTTTTAGCGACAAAAAAGAAGTAGTCGGTGCTTATGTAGATATTGTCGTAAGAGTCTTGGTCGAAGCAGAAGAAAATTATCTAGTAGCAAACAAAAGTGTTGATACAAATTATATTTTTGAAATAGCAAAAGATGATAGGGATTATTCTGATAGTTTTGATCTTGTAAATCTAAATAAAAAATTAAATACCTATTTGCCAGTACTCATGTTTCATTATGTAGAAGATATTTCTGCTAATACATCTGACAAACTTCGTTATAATTTGTCTTTTTCACCAGAAAAGTTGGAACAATTTTTGCAATATTTCAAAAAAAATAATATTGAAACTCTGACTTTTTGGGATGTAAAAGATATTTTGGAAGGCAAGAAAAAAATGCCGAAAAAAGCTGTGATTCTTACTTTTGATGATGGTTATACAAGTCATTACAAAGACGCTTTTCGTCTTTTGCAAAAATATGAAATGAAAGGAGTCTTTTATATTATTACTAATGCAACATTGAACACAAAGGAACATCTAAATTGGGAAGAAATAAAAGAAATGTCTGATGCTGGACAAGAAATAGGTTCACACACTGTGAATCATTTGGATTTGTCTTTGGTTAGTTTGGAAAAGCAGAAAAAAGAAATAGTAGAATCAAAGAAAATGATTGAAGAAAAAATTGCTAAACCAGTAATTTCTTTTTGTTATCCATCTGGAAAATACAATGCAAGTTCCCTAAAGTTGATAAAAGAAAACTATCTTTTTGCCAGAACTACACAAGCTGGAAAATATTTTTCTTTTGATAATAGATATGAAAATCCGACAGTGAGAATTTTTCCAAATAGTGGTTTTACTTTGTTAGATATTTTGTTTTAGGTGTTGTATTAAAACATTCCGCCCAAGGCGCCTGCCTGTCCGGTAGGCAGGGATCCGCCTTGGGCGGAAAAAACAATCCCGATATTTAGTCGGGATTGTTTTAAATTATGTTAAATGATGTAGTTAAATTTTATAACATCTTCTTTTTTTCTCCCTTGAAAGCGTGCCAGGCACCTTTGATTGATAGTGCAAATGATAAAATTACTATTGTTAAACCAGTATATATCAAAAATTTTGAGGCGACGCTTTCCCATAGAAGGCCTACAAACAAAATAACTATTCCTGGTATAATGATCATTTTTATTATTTTGTTTTCTTGTTCAAAATGGAATTTAGTAAATTCTGAATTAGTTTGGGTTAACCATGATATTATATATCCAAGTTCGAAGAGGTAAGCTGATGCGGCGACAATTTTTTCTTGTTTTGTAGTGTTAGTCATTTCCATAATTTTTTGCTTAGTAAATAAAAAAATTGGTTAAATTATTTGCTAAAAACGGATACAAATCTTCCTTCGTAGAGAAATTTGATTACTTCTGTTGGATTGAATATTTTTCCATTCATACAAACATAAATACCTGGTTTTAGCTCATGAATTTTTGCAATAGAATAACCTAGATTAAATGGGGCATCAGATGGTGAAAACCCAAGGAGTGGAATCATACTACCTGTAAAAATAATAATTTTATTATGTTTACCAAGATTTGCATCTAAATAGCGTGCTGTGTCTGGCATGGTATAGGTTCCGTGGGTCACAATAAATTTTTTGTGAGGACTTTTTTTAATTTCTTTCAATACGTTTGCAAGATCACTTTTTTTCAAAGCTCTACTATCTTTCATACAAATGGTTGTAAACTCTGTTTTTTCGTGGAGTTTCAGACTTTTTATATAGGCTGGTATTGATGATTCTTTCAAAGTGTCTACTGTATCTTTTACACCATTATAAAAAGAATCTATTGTGCCACCAGTTATAATGAAATGGATTGTATTTTTTTGTGTCATAATATTTAAAACAATTATAAATTCATATTACAATCATATCAAAAAAACAGCGACTTTTCAATACACTGTTTTTGTATTGTTTATTTAAAATATTTTTTGGCGCTTGGTCGGCGATGAGTACAGCCCGGCCAACAGCAAGGTCGGCGTTTACCGGCCAGAAGATCGGTACATAAGCGGTCTAGATGTTCTTTTCTGGTTTCTGCCTTTTTTACGATGGTAACCCAACATATCCACTCGTTTTGGGCGAGGGGAGTGAGGCTGTTCCATTTTTCAAGTACTTCTGGATTGGAAGCTAAGGTTTTTTTCAAATCAGCCGGTATTTTGTGGAGTGTAGAAGTGGTGATTTGTTTTTTGGGCATATGTTTTTGGTAATAATCTTTAAAAGTGAATATTAAAAATTATTTTTTTTCGCACATTTTTTGATTGATTTTAATACCTAATTTGTATTGTTGATCTTGTTCATCAAGATACGGATATGTAGAGAAAATATTATCTTTAGTAATTACCTTAACCTCTCTTGTAGAGCTCATAACTTTTAAGAACGTCTCTAATTCAGAAATAGTGGAAATTTTTATGTCATCAATACCTATAATAACATCTCCTTTAGAAATGCCAGAATTTTTTAAGTCAGATTTATCATATATACTAAGAACTTCTACTCCACACGTTTCATAAAGATTATTAAGATTCATCCTAATGTTTTTGACAGTGAACCAATAGAGTGAAAGAGGATTAAACAAAAGTAAAAGTGCTATTATTGTAAGCTTTGTTTTTTTTGGGATTATTTTTTTATTTTCTTTGTAAAAAAAATAGACTAATGCGCTGAATGGGTAAAAGTAAATCGTTGAAATTATAATAGCTATTGGTAAAAGAGATGGTATATTAGTAATGGTTTCGAAATTTATTGTATTAAAGAAATCTCGATCACGATAAAAAATAATCAAGAAAAAATACGTTGCTGATGATATAATCAAACTTAAGATAATATTAATTTTGTTTGGTTTGAATATATAGTAATAGACATTTTTAGTTTTGTTGAATTTTACTCCTAGATAAATACCTAAAAGCACAGAAATTATTATCACAAGACCAGATATTGGTTGGTTGATATACATTATAGAATCAATAACTAGACTGACTAATAGACCAATGATAGTTCCTATGAAAGCACTAATTATTGATGACATAAAATTTTTCCAGCTCATATTTTTGAAATTAAAAAATGAAAGATATTATTTATTTTGCCTAACTTAATAGATTAACTTGTTAAAATAATCTCTAAACTACGCTATTTATTTTCAATAAAAGTTAATTCATAATTTAGCTAAAGATTCACACTTTTATCATATCAAAAAAACAACCCCTTCACAAGAGATTGTAATTTAGTTTAATAAATAGGCATGGTGAACGTAAGTTCGCCAAGTTTTGTAAACGGGGCGAACTTACGTCCTCCATTCTTTATTTTTTATAATATTTTATTTTCTTTTCCCATACACAATAACACAATCATTATCTGTACCATTTGCATTAAAGGCTTTTTCAAAAATTTCTTTTCTAACCTTTTTGTTAGGTTCTGTATTATCTTGATCTGTTTCGTGAAAATATATGTTGTCTTTATCAAATCCAGTTATTACGACAAAATGACCTTGATAGTAATCGTTTTTATCTATAATTTTATTATGATCTAGAAGTACCATTGGTACATTTCCGTTTTTCAAATGTTCTTGAATATCTGCTATAGATAAAATTTTATTTTCAAATAAATCATAACTAAGTAATTTTTTTACACTTTTGATAACTATTGGAAGATCTGTGAATTTGAGAATTTTATCAGCATCTACACCAAAATGTTTTCGAATAAATGTTTCACCTTCTAAAAATGGTTCCAATTTTTCTTTGGAATAAAATTTTAAATCTAAACCAAAATCATATAAAACGGATACTATTTGAGGAGTCGCTGTCCAAAAATTTTCTTTTCGTCCTGTTAGTTTGTCTAATTCTTGCAAAGAAACATCTTTATCAAGGAAATATTTAAGAACACATTTCATTGCAACTTGCATACATTGATTTTCATCGCCAGTATTTTTGTAAAATGGAACTTTTAATATCATAACAAAATATTCAAAATAAATTTATT
>MFRB01000068.1 GCA_001783255.1 Candidatus Magasanikbacteria bacterium RIFOXYD12_FULL_33_17 | reverse complement strand
TCATTTGTTTTTTGGCAAAATGTTTGGTTTCTTTTTTTAATTTTTCCAAGGCTTGTTCTAGAGTTTCTTTACCTTCTAAATGTTCACGAAATTGTCTGTAACCTACGCCACTCATACTAGGTAGATCCCAACTATATTTTTGTTTTAGTAGACTCTTTATTTCTTCGACTATACCAAGTTTTACCATTTCGTCTATTCTTCTTTCAATATTCTGATGTAAGTCTTCTTTTTCTTTTTTGATGCCAATTTGTAAAATATTGAATAGCGGTTCTCCCATCTTTTGTTGGCTAGAAAATGGTTCTCCACTAAGAATACTGACTTCAAGTGCTCTGATGAGACGTCTTTTGTTTTTTTGATCAATTATTTCTGCTGAAATTGGATCTACTTGTTTGAGCCATTCCAACAATTCCATTTCACTTTTCTCTTCAAAACTTCGGCGTAGTTTTTTGTTGGGAGCGATTCTTGGCATTTTATAATTGTCTACAAAAGATTGGATATACATACCAGTGCCACCAACTACAAAAGGTAATTTGTTTTTTCCATGAATCAGTTTGGTGTATTTGATGGCTTGATCATGAAATTCAGCTGATGTAAAATATTTTCCAGGATCAAGGAAATCTATCAAGTAATGAGGAATGTCACCTACATAATAAGTTTTTTTGAAACCATCCCAGCGCCATTCTCCTGGAGTTTTGGCTGTACCTATATCCATTTTTTTGAAGATTTGTCGTGAATCAGCTGAGATTATTTCGCCATTAAATTTTTTTGCTAAATACAAACTCCAGTCAGTCTTACCACTAGCTGTTTGACCTAAGATTACCACCAACTTCGGTAGCTGTTTGTTCTCGGTGTGTTGGTTTTTCACAATCTGTATAAAATTAAGAGCTATCTATATTATAGCACTTTACCCCACAAAATCCAGTGTCCTGCTTCGGTAATGGTTACTTTCACTATTTTACCAATCAAATCTTTGTCTCCTGGAAAGTTTATACGTTTTATTTCGCGAGAGTTGCCACCACACATTCCATTTTTGAAAGTGTCCACTAAGACAGATACTTCTTTATTTAAGTATAATTGATTTTTGCGTAAGACGATATCTTCCATCAAATGTTGTAATTCAAACCAACGTTTTTTCTTTTCATCTTGGGTGATATTGTCTTTGAAAGCTTTGTCTGCGGTCGTGCCAGAACGAGTAGAATATTTGGCAGTATAAGATATATCAAAATCACATTCTTGATAAAGAGAAATAGTTTCAGCAAAATCTTCTTCTGTCTCATCACAAAAACCAACAATAATATCTGTACCAATTGCAATGTCTGGTTTTTTGGCACGATACTTCTTTATTTAAGTATAATTGATTTTTGCGTAAGACGATATCTTCCATCAAATGTTGTAATTCAAACCAACGTTTTTTCTTTTCATCTTGGGTGATATTGTCTTTGAAAGCTTTGTCTGCGGTCGTGCCAGAACGAGTAGAATATTTGGCAGTATAAGATATATCAAAATCACATTCTTGATAAAGAGAAATAGTTTCAGCAAAATCTTCTTCTGTCTCATCACAAAAACCAACAATAATATCTGTACCAATTGCAATGTCTGGTTTTTTGGCACGGATTTTCTTTATTTTTTCTAAATACAATTCACGAGTATGTTTGCGATTCATCTTTTTCAAAATTTTGCTACTGCCAGATTGTACCGGTAAATGTATAAAATTCAATTGTTTTGGGAGTGTCAAAGCGTCAATTACTTCATCGTCCATGTGAATCGGATGTGGTGCTGTCCAGTGAATACGTTCTAGTCCCTCTATTTGATTTAGTTCCCATAGTAATTTGGCAAAATCATTTTGTGTATAAGGATTATTTGGACTAAATTTATCATCTTCTTTGGCAAGCCAATGATTGACGATTTGTCCTAAGAGAGTGATTTCTAGACATCCTTCGTTTACTAGATATTTTACTTCATCAAGAATATCTTTGAGTGGTCTGTTTACTTCCATCCCGCGGGCGTAAGGTACGACACAATAAGTACAGAATTGATTACAGCCAGTCTGAATCGTCACAAAAGCCTGAAATTTGGTTTTGACGTGTGGTTTGACACTTAGGTAATCTAGTTCCAAATCTATTGGTCTAAACTCAGGATTTAGTTCACTTAGCCATCTAGGCATCATGATGACATCTTTGGTTGGGAAAAATAAATCCACACCTTTCAATCTTTTTCGGAGTGTGCCGTCTTTGTCACGTCCTGGCATACAGCCAGTGACAACTACAATTAGATTTGGTTTCTTTTCTTTTAATTTGGCAAATTCATGACTGAAACTATAAATACGGTCTTCAGCAGATTCACGGATAGAACAACTGTTCATGAGTATGACATCAGCATCTTCTGGTGTATCTGTCGAAATCATATTCATAGATTCAAAAATAGATTCAATACGTTCTGAATCATTTTTGTTCATCTGACAACCGAAGGTTATTATATGATATTTATGTTTTAGTTTTTTTTGTTCAAAATTCATAATAGTGTAGAAAAATATCATTGATAATAAGGAATGAGGAACCTTCCCAAACGGCGGGCAAGTGGGGAATGAGAAATGTTTTTTCTTAAAAATAATTAGTGTAGATTTGTGTTAAGATTCGTGTTCCCATTATAATGATTTTTTCAAAAAAAGCAAGAGTTAGCGAAAAAAAGACATTGACAAAACGCGTTTTTTGTGCTATAATAAGTACATATTTAAGTAAAAAGTAAAGAAATTTTTAGAAAAATTACTTCAAAATCAAAATATCTTTTTTATTTTTTTAATTTAAAAATATGAGTACAAATGAATCAGGTTTAAATAATCATGATTTTGGACGTAAAATTGATCATGGTCGTGAATATTATATTAGGGGGTTAGCTTCCATAGGGAGTTCTACTCAAGAATCAACTGAACCTAGTATTCGTAAGCCTGCAATACCTTATGATTATAAAGATCCTTCTCGTAAAGTAAAAGGGAAAATAGGAACATTAGAAGTTTCACAAGTTACGACAACAGATTTTAATAAAACAAATCCTCCACCACTTCCACAGGAAAGAGATTGGGGTGATCCTCCACCAATTCCAGAAGATTCAAAATAATATAATTTTATTTAATATAAAAATATATGAAAAGATTAGACAGAGCAGGGTATGATGGTGATCAATCATCTTCTGCTGGTTCAAGTAATCAAAGAGAATTTAAAAAACCTAAAGTAATATCAGGTTTCGCTGGTGATAAAAGTTTTGTAAAAAATCAAGAAATTTTAGCAGAAGCAGAAATGCGTTCTGAAACTCTGGCTGATATTTTGGTAAGCAAAACAGCTCATGAAGCTCAAAGGAGACAAGATGCTGAAAAAGAAGAAGCAAGAAAAGAAGCATCTTTGAAAGATATCAGAAAAACTTTTGCTGAATTGGCTAAAGAGGAAAGAGCTAAAAGAGAAACAGGATTGATTCAAAATTCTTCGCCAGAATCAGATGGTTCAAAATAATATTTTTTATAATTCTTCATTCAATTTAACCCAAAAAATATGTCCGAAAAACTTAAAGGTATAGAGGAAGATTTTGGTGGTACTGGTAAAATACCAGAAATACCTGGAGTTGGTAGAAAAAGAAGTGAAAGGGCTGATGCCCGAGCAGCAGAGAGATCATTAGATACTGCTTATCAAAAATTAGCATCTACTGTAGCTGTTTTAGATACAGAGAGAGAACAAATTATTGACAGTGATGTTTTGAATAGACAATATTTTGCTAAAGATGAAGATAGTCGTAGTGATAAAATTGTAGAAGTAAGATCTGGTTTTGTGGATAATGGAAAAGTTTCTGGAGATAAAATAGTTGTAAGAAATATAGATGAAGAAGCATTTTTGAGAGATTATAAAGAAACTGGA
The DNA here is from genome assembly GCA_001783255.1 of Candidatus Magasanikbacteria bacterium RIFOXYD12_FULL_33_17. Taxonomy (GTDB): domain Bacteria; phylum Patescibacteriota; class Patescibacteriia; order Magasanikbacterales; family UBA922; genus UBA1557. Next base: position 2,885 of record MFRB01000068.1, on the reverse strand, counting down.
GTAATAAAACATTTTGAAGAAGAAAAAATAAAAACACCAAAAGAATTAAAAAGTGAATGTATTGTTATTATCAAAGAATTAAAAACTAAGTATGGTGTAAATGTAAATGAAGATGGTACTGTTCCTGCTGGTTTTTTAGGAATGAATAGAAAAAAAGTTTTGAATCTTGAAGAAAAAAATCCTGATTTTGCTTCTAAAACTGAAAAATTAGTTGCTTTGAATAGAGAGATTGATATGATCAATAATCCTAAAGCAAATGTACGTGTAGAAAGTAATATAGATAAAAGACAATTACCAAAATCTGGTGGCAATGTCTTAACAGGTAATTAATAATATTTTTTATGGAAAACAACACACAAAATCAACCAACAATATCAACTCCAGATTATGCAAATATGACAGAACAAGAAAGAATGGACGCAGCTATGAAACAAGCTGGTATGGCTCCAGGTGATATTGGTAAGATGGTTGCCAAAAATATGGCTACTAATATGGCCAAGAGTACTGCTAAGAATTGGATTAGAACTTTGCTTCGTAGTATTTTTAAATTTTAAACTTTAATTTTATTTATAAAATCTACCTCTATTTTTAGGGGTATTTTTTATAGAAAGTTTATTAGTAAATATAGCAAATACAGCAGAGTCAGCAGAGACAGCTTTTTATCTCCATTGTATCTCTACTTATCTCTATTTATTATTAAAACATAAAAACATTCCGCCCAAGGCTGATCAGTCTTTGCTGAAAAAGCATTAAAACACTCTCGTTAAGTAAGTATTTCAAAACTATGCTCGTTCGTCTCCAAAAACACATCGCAGATTTAGGAATTTGTTCTCGTCGCAAGGCTGAAGAACTTATTTTGGCTAAAAAAATAAAAGTAAATGGAAAGTTGATTACAGAAATGGGTGTAAAAGTGGATCCAAGTGCTGACAAAGTAGAAGTTTTGGATAACAAAATTACTGGTAAAACTTTCAAACCAGAAAAAAGACAAGCTATTGATTTTTCAAAAAATTCCAAAATTTATATTGCTCTCAATAAACCTGTTGGCTATATTAGTAGTGCTTCTAGTGAACAAGGTATGTCAGTTTTAGATTTGATTACACCTCAAAATTGTGTGATGAAAGGACAAAAAATGACAACTAGAGTTTATCCTGTTGGTAGATTAGACAAAGATTCAGAAGGTCTGATTCTACTCACAAATGATGGAGAATTGACTAACCAAATTACCCATCCTAGTTTCGAACATGAAAAAGAATATGAAATTACTATTGATAATTTTTTGACCAAAGATGCTATAAAAGTTTTGACAACAGGAATGATGTTGGCTGATGAATATGTCCAAGGTATTCAAATTTTGAAAGAATTTAAAAATGGTAGAAGAAGTATTGTAACAGCTATTTTGACAGAAGGAAAAAATCGTCAGATTAGAAAAATGTTTGGTAATATTGGTTATAATGTGCAATCTCTTCGTCGTACTAGAATAAATAAGTTGAGACTTGGTATTTTGCCAGTGGGAAAGTGGAAGTACGTGGATAAAAGTAAGATTATTTAGCTTATATGGATACGAAATACGAAAGATACGAAATTACGAAACTTTCGTATCCTGCTGTTTCTGCTTTTTAATTATTATGCTATACTTAGTTTATAAATAATTTAACATAAATATTTATGCCTCCTAGCAAAACAGATAACGTAAGTTTCAACAAAATGCGTTCTATTTTTTTCTTCGGCCTCGTTGGTATTTTGACGTTGGCTATTCTTTATTTTTTTAGACCTTTTGTCTATCCTATATTTTGGGCAACGGTCATTGCGATAATGTTTTATCCTTGGCACAAAAAAATGCTCAAAATTTTTAAAGGCAAAGGCCTGGCTTCTTTGGTAACTTCGCTTATATCTTTTTTTGTTATTTTTATTCCTTTGGTTCTTTTGTCAGTACTGTTGGTGAGCAAATCAATATCACTTTACAACAATGTTTCCCAAAGTAGTCTTTTTCAGCATCCTGAACAAGTTTCAAGTTGGTTGGAACAAACACCACTTGCCCCTTATGTTGAGACTATAAAAAATGAATGGACAAATTATGCGGCCGAAGCAGCCAAAAATGTTAGTGGTTTTATTTTTAATACCATTACAAATGTTAGTAAGAATTCTATCAATTTTGTTCTTACTTTGTTTGTCATGTTTTATACTTTGTATTATTTATTCAAAGATGGCGACAGATTTTTGGCTTGGCTAAAAAAGATTTCTCCTCTTGGAGATAATTATGAAGATAAATTATATGCAAGATTTACTTCTACCATACGTTCTACTCTCAAGAGTACTTTGATCGTGGGTGGTGTGCAGGGTGTCTTGAGTGGTTTACTTTTTTGGATAACAGGTATTCAAGGAGCTTTTGTTTGGGGAGTGATTATGGTCGTGATTGCAATTATTCCGGCTATTGGAACTTCTATTATTTTGGTGCCAGCAGCTATTATAATGTTGGTCTTTGGTAATGTTTGGCAGGCGATTGTTTTGGCAGTAGGTGCCCTTGTTATTAGTATTATAGACAATTTCCTTCGTCCACCACTTATTGGAAAAGATACCCAGATGCATCCTTTGCTTGTTTTCTTTAGTACTATCGGTGGTTTGATATTATTTGGTATTTCTGGTTTTGTAATTGGTCCTGTGATTGCCGCTCTTTATCTTTCGGTGATGTCTATTTATGAACATTATTATAAGAAAGATTTGGATAATAATTAAACTGTTAGAAAACATTGTTTTGTTTGTATATAAAAATTTTGTTTAAATATAAAGCTTAAATTAATAATTATTAATTAATAATTTGATAAATTAGGGTTAATAGACAAAAATAGAGGCTAGTTTCTACCTTTTAGTATTTCAACAATGATTTT
>MFRB01000067.1 GCA_001783255.1 Candidatus Magasanikbacteria bacterium RIFOXYD12_FULL_33_17 | reverse complement strand
ACATTTTCTACACCAAAACTTTCTACTCTATCCAAAGCCATAGCAATAGTAGATTTGTCACCTTTTAGAATCTCAAATTGTTTTGGACTAGATTTACGGCTAATTGGCCAAAGTCTGGTGCCGGCTCCGCCAGCGAAGATTAGGATTTTCATATACAATAGTTTATTCCACCCAAGGCGGACAAGAAAGTTAAAAGTTTGTAAAGTTTATAAAGTTTTTTTATATAATAATTATTATATAATTCATAATGAATGCGTGTAAACAATGAAAAATTTTTATTTCACAGATAGACGAAATTAAATCAGAACAATTTTATTTTTTTAATCTTTCAAGTATAGTTTTAATCTCCGGAGATAACTGCGGATTGGACAACACTCTTTCAATAAATTTAGGGACTTTTCTTTCGTATGCTGGCGGATTTTCTTTACCCTCATTTCGACGAATATGAGAAACCTCCATTGCATCCTCATAATCTGTAAGTACTTGCTGGGTAATTTGCTCTAATTCTTCATCGCTGTACATTTCCTTTAAAGCCCCAAGAAGTTTTCTAAAATCGTCATTAAATTTTTCAGGTTTTTGTTCATAGCTTTGAAGCAAATGTAAAACTTTATATGCGAGAATAGTATCTGGTCTCGCAATATAATAATCTTTCCCCTCAATATTCACTTTAACCACTCTTCTTGGCCCATAAGCTTCAACAGGATCACACATTACTTTAAATTGATCATCACCTCGTTTTAAAATTTTACGTCCTTTTTCTGGCACTTCGTCAAAAGAGGGACCACTACCACCTTTCCAGATGTACTGAGTACGCAATCGACTATATTCTTCAGCACTTACTTTACCGAAAGAATTTTGGACGTGAATTTTCTTTGCTTTGTAGTGGTCTGTAGGAACATAATCTAAATCGCCAATCTGGCGAGCAAAAGAAGCCAAAATTTTTCTCGCTGATTCAGGTATTTCTCTTGTACGAACATCTCTTAAAGCAGGAATCCGAGTTTCGTCCATTTCAGTAAATTTTTCTGCACAAGATAAAAGCATAGAGGCCAAAGAGCCAGAAAGGTAATAATTCATTCTTGATATAGTTTCTACACCCTCGGATAACTCTGACAATTCAACATCAGTGTCAACTTGTGGCCATCGACCTGTTAAATATTCTGCAAATATTATTGCTGATTTTAAAATTTCTTTCTGTTCTGGTGTAATTTCTACTTCAGGCATTATTGCCTTGGGAGTTTCTTGTGGTGGAGTAAATTGTGGCATTCCTTCAGTAATCATATATTTGTGTGTTAAAAGACAAAATTTCTCAAATAAATTTGCCCAATAAAGCTTTTCTTTTTGCCTTATTTTAAATTTCGTACAACACTCGTTATGCGCTACGTGTTACCTGCCTGCCAGCAGACAGGTAAACCTTCATAAAAACTAAGGGATGAAAATTTTGGAGCCAGTTATTCATTTTTATAGAATGTTTTGTTCACCGTCCATGTAGAATCTTTGTCCCCAGAATGAAATAAAATAATAATCTTCAGAACAAGCATCTACTTTTACTCCAAACGGAGCCCATTTAACATTTATGCATGATCCGTCGCAGTCGCAATTTCCTTTTGGTTTTTTGAAATTCTCGGAATCATTTCCTCGGAAAAAATTGTTTTCTATAATATCTTCCCCGTTATTAATCCAAAGCCATGGCGCAGTAAAAGCAATTGCGACGAAAATGATAAACGAGATACTGATTATTATTTTCATGTTATTGATTTATTAAATAAATAAAATTTCCTCCAACACTTGTTATACGCTACGTGTTACGCGTTACGCGATCAAATTAGTCAAAAACGTATACAACGGTTGAGTAATATTCATCAATAACCAATTTGAGCCAAAAAGTAAAACTAAAGCTAAAACAAAACCACCTACAATATCACGAGGATAATGCACTCCGACATAAACACGAGAAAAAGCAATAATTGTTGCAAGTAATAAAACAAAAATAGAAAAACCAAGACCAGCACCCATAAGTACTACGCTTCCGGCGAGCAAAAATGACATGCTAGTATGATCAGAAGGAAAAGATTTCCAAACTTCTATTGGATGAAGCAACATTTTTGTTTCTGGAAATTCGACTATCGGTCGAGGGTGCTTCCAAAGCAAAGCAATACCATAACTAATAGCAAAAGAAAAAACGAAAACAGTAAGTAATATTTTTACCATTATTTCAAATTTTTCTGGATCAACTCCACCCAAAACAAATACACCCCAAGTAATAACAAAAAAAGCCAAAACATAAATAAGTAAGTTGGCTGACAAATACATAAGTCTATCAAGCCAAGCACGTTTGCCGACTTGAGCGTTTATTTTGAAGAATATCTTTTTGCTTAGTGACATATTTTGTTAATTTGATGATTAATTTATTTTGAAAAATACTATTGACCCACAGATCCATTGTTCCATTGTGGTTTTCGTATCAAAATTTTCGACAATATGACAATGGGTCAGTGGAACAATGGAACAATTTTTTAAGTAATTAATTCTTCAAAAATCTAAGGTATGCTTCCACAAAGGGATCCAATTCTCCATTGAGAACCCCTTCATCATCTGTTGTTTCATATCTAGTGCGTAAATCTTTGACCATGTGATAAGGATGCAAGACATAACTTCTGATTTGACTTCCCCACTCGGGACTTTTGTATTCACCACGAAGTTTTAATCTTTCTTCTTCATCTTTCTCTTCTTGAACTTTTTGTAATCGAGATAGCAAAACTTTCATCGCCAGTTTTCTATTTTGTTGTTGAGATTTTTCATTTTGACAAGTCACAGTAATGCCTGTAGGAATGTGTACCAAACGCACAGCACTATAAGTCGTGTTGACACTTTGTCCGCCATTTCCACCAGCCATAAACGTATCAATACGTATATCTTTATCATCTATTTTTACGTCTTCTGATTCTTCTAACTCAGGAATTACTTCCACCAGAGCAAAAGAAGTGTGACGCATTTTTTCGGCGTCAAATGGTGAAATACGTACCAGTCTATGAGTACCATGTTCAGATTTCAAATGACCGTAAGCAAAGTTACCTTCTACTTGAAAAGTAACAGACTTAAATCCAGCTTCCTGGCCCTTAGTTTCATCCAAAATCGTTGTTTTCCAACCTTTTTGGTCAGCATAGCGAAGATACATCCGAAGTAGCATCTCAGCCCAATCCTGGGCCTCTGTACCACCACTGCCAGAGTGGATAGCGACAATAGCACTCTCTTTGTCATGTTTACCATCAAACAAGGTCTTGAACTCTAATTTAAGGATATTCTTTTCCAAAACCACATATTGCTTTTCAATGTCTTCTCGCATATTCACGTCCTTATCTGCTTCGTCCATTTGTGCGATTTCTAACAAGTCTTTTGTTTCTTTGTCATATTTACCCCAAAGATCAATTTCGGCTTGCAAATCACTCATCTCTCTACTTTTTTTAGTAGCATTTTCTTGATCCTTCCAAAAATCTGGTTTGTTTACTTCTTCTGCTATTACCAAAACTTGTGACTGTTTTTTGGCAATATCCAAAATATCGTACATTTCTGACAATTTTTTTTGTAGATTTTCAATTGATTTTACCACTTCTTGCATTTCCATATTTGGGATTATTTGTTACCTTATTATGCCTTAATTTGGAAGAAAAAACAAGAGAGGAAAATACCTATAATTTAACCACTTTACAAACTAAAATAAAACAGCCCCTCTTTTTAGAAGAAAGGCTGTTTGTATATCTGTGTAATCTTTTTTTAATCCGTGTAATCAGTGTCTTACATCATCCCACCCATACCACCACCCATAGCAGATGAAGAAGAATCATTTTTACTTGGCAAATCTGTCACTACAGCTTCTGTAGTCAAAAACATTCCAGCAACTGATACTGCATTTTCAAGAGCACTACGAGTAACTTTGGTAGGATCAATTATACCAGCGGCCACCATATCTTCATATTGACCAGTAGCGGCATTGAAACCAAAATTTCCTTCATGTTTCTTGACTTCAGCTACAACCACAGCACCTTCAAAACCAGCATTTTGAGCAATAATGCGAAGTGGTTCTTCAATAGCACGTCTCAAAATATTGACAGCTACTTGTTCTTCATCAATCAAATTCAAACTATCCAAAATACGTCCAGCACGAATAAGGGCCACACCACCACCAGGTACAACACCTTCTTCAATAGCCGCTTTGGTAGCACCAACAGCATCTTCAATACGATGTTTTACTTCTTTCATTTCAGTCTCAGTAGCCGCACCAACACGAATCACAGCGACTCCACCAGAAAGTTTGGCAAGACGTTCTTGTAATTTTTCTTTTTCAAAATCTCCTTCAGCTGTTTCAATCAATTTTCTAATTTGGGTGACACGTGATTCTATTTTAGCGACTTCACCACCACCTTCGACAATGGTAGTATATTCTTTATTAGCGATTACTTTTCTAGCACGACCAAGATCTGCCAAAGTAGTATTTTCCAATTTCAAACCAACTTCTTCAGTAATAACATTAGCACCAGTAAGAATAGCGATATCTTCAAGCATTTCTTTGCGTCTGTCACCAAAACCAGGAGCTTTGACAGCAAGAACATTGAAAGTACCACGCAGTTTGTTCAAAACCAAAGTTGCAAGAGCTTGTCCATCGACATCTTCTGCAATTACTACGAGTTCCTTGCGACCACTTTCAACAATTTTTTCCAAAATTGGAACAATTTGTTCAACTGAAGAAATCTTTTTGTCAGTCACCAAAACCAAAGCATCTTGATACTCAGCTTCCATACGTTCATTGTTGGTAACCATATATTGAGAAACAAGACCCTTATCAAAACGCATGCCTTTGACAGTCTCTATTTCCATACCAAAAGATTGAGAATCTTCAACAGTAATCACACCATCTTTGCCAACCACTTTCATAGCTTCTGCAATCTTCTCACCTATTTCTCGATCATTGGCTGAAATTGAAGCTACATTCGCTATTTCATCTTCTTCTACTTGTTTGGCAATATTATCACGAAGCTCTTTGATAATAGCTTCAGATGCTTTGTGCAAACCACGATTAAGTGCCACAGGATTAGCACCTGCTGTCACATTTTTCATTCCTTCTTTAACAATTGCTTGCACAAGAACAGTAGCAGTAGTCGTACCATCTCCTACGACATCATTAGTTTTGTTGGCTACTTCTTTGATAAGTTCTACTCCAATATTTTCAAATTTATCTTCTAGTTCAATTTCACGAGCCACTGACACACCATCTTTGGTAATAACAGGAGCACCATAACCTTTGTCCAAAACTACATTGCGTCCTTTTGGTCCAAGAGTTACTTTGACCACATTGGCCAAAATATTGACGCCGTTGACAAGAGCTTGTCTAGCGTCGTTATCAAATTTTATTTGTTTTGCTGACATACATTTTTGTGTTTAATTATTTTATTAAGTTTATATTTTAATCTTTATTTTATTATTTAAAAACATTACTGATAAATCGAGATAAAATTTTAATAGTAAATAAAACTAGTTATCTCAATTTATCTCCTTATCTCTATTTTATTTTTCAAAAAAGAAGAGATAAAATAGAGATAATAAATAAGATTTACTAAAAATCAATAAACTTACTCTACGACCGCAATCACATCCACACTATCCAAAATTTTGTAATCAACATCACCTATTTTTATTTCTTCTCCACCCCATTTTTTGAATAGTACCTTCATACCAACAGCCAAATCTAATTTGGCAAGTTTTTCGCCATTACCAAGTGCTATAATTTCACCTTCAGCTTTTTTTTCTTTGTCCACTGTCTCTGGCAAAATAATTCCAGAAAGAGTTTTTTCTTCCTCTAATTGAGGTTTGACCAAAATACGGTCACCAAGTGGTCTAATATTCATATTATATAAAATTAAAAATTAATATTTATCACTCAATGCGAGTGAGTGATAATATATTATAACTACTACCAAAAATTGTCAAGGAAACACGAATCTTAACACTAATACACACAAATCCCTTTTATCTTTGGAACAAAAAACTAACTCCTCAAAGTTAGCTCTGCAAAAAACATTCGTGCAAATTGGTGTTAAGATTCGTGTTTCAAGAGACCAATGTTAGCAACAGCTCGATGCGACGACCGTATAAAAAATTCGTGATGCCTGTCAGAAAACACGAATTTAAAACAGCGTACGCTTCACGCATGTTGCTAACACTGGCTTCTTTAGCGAACAACAAAGGTATATTAGTCAAAATTGACCAAAGTGTCAATCATAAAAAATTGGCTTCTTTTAGCCAATTTGATTTTTTTGGGGATAGATAGGTGGACTAATCTGTGGACAAACGACTTATAACTGCTAGATACAGAGCAAAAATCATAAGCCCTATATAAGAGGAAAGCAAATAATGATCAAAAAGTCCTAAAATAAGGAAAATAATCGCTAAAACAAGAGAAAAAAGTACTTTTTTATTGCCTACAATACTTAAATAATAAATAAAAAAAGTCGCTAAAATAAAAGAAAAAAATGCAAAACCAATAATACCATTTTCCACAATAAACAATAAAAATATATTATGTACTGGCTGATAGCTAGTTCCTACTTGCCTTTTGTCCAAATCAAAACTTGCCAAAGTATAATTACCAGACCCTACTCCCAAAAATTTGTGATTATCCCAAATTTCTAGAGCTTCCCGATAACCAGTGACTCTTTCAGAGATTGATCTTACTTCATAACGTGATTTCACTTCTATTCTATTTTGTAACAAATTGAAAAAAAGCAAAGACAAAATAGCAAAGAAAATCAAACTAAAAATAATAGGCCAAGCAACTTTTTTGTTCACAATAAAACAATAGATAGAAATAAAAAATGCAAACAAAAACCAAGCAATCCAAGCACTACGACTAAAAGTAAAAAACAAGGCCATAGTCTGTACAAAGAGAAGTATCATCAAAAAAACTTTTTGTTTTTTGACTTCTACTCTTTTCATCAACAAAAAAGTAAAAATAATAACTAAAACCAAATAACCACCAAACATATTTGGATTACCAAACGTGCCATAAGCTCTAAGCCAACGACCGATGCTATCACTAGCAATGACAGAAACACCTGAAACTTCGGGAGAATGCAAGGCTAATCCAAAAAATTTACTAGCAAAAGTCTGTTGCATTAGAAACTGCCAAATACCAAGCACGCTTGGCAAAATACTCCCCAAAACTACTGGCCACAAAATACTTTTTATTTTCAAAAATCCACTTGTCAAAATTATAAAAAATAAAAAAGAAAGCATCCACCATCTTGTCATCTGCCAGGCTACCTGAAAATTTTGAGCTACAAAAAAAGTATTAAACAGTAAGTACAACAAAAAAAATAAAATGGAAACTGAAAATAATTTTTCTTTACTCCAACCTGCATCTCTTTGAATTAACTTTTTTTTAAACAAAACGAAGTAATCAATTATAAAAAAGATAACAGAAAACCACATGAGCATCTCTGTTACATAAAACACACTAGTACCATATTGCCATTTTTCAGCATTTAAAAAATTATCTTGAACAATATAAACAGTTTGAATAGGTAAAAGGAAAATAAAAGTTTGTAACAAGACTTTTTTTATTTTTTGTAGCATAAGAACAGATGATTTAAATTCTCCCCCTAATAGGGGTAGTGCATACAATTTTTACTATTGATGCAATAGATTACGCACAACCTTGCGAAGATTTGCCACAGGTCGAGTGTTGAACCTTTTTCTTGAACATTTAAGCGTCATCCCGAGCGACCCGCCGATTGGGCGGGGAGTCGAGGGATCCCCTTGCTGTTTATTTTTTTCAGTAATTTAAGGGGATTTCTCGACTTCGTTCACTCGTCCCTCGTTCACTCCGCTCGAAATGACATTTCTATTTTAACTTAAAAAGGTGTGCACTACCGCTAATAGGAGGGGAAACAATCAAATAAAATTACTATAAGATTTCTTTAAATTTTGCAACCCACTTGTCACTATACTCTTTTCTTCTATCATTTTCATGAAATTTCAAAAACTCATCAGAAATGACAACTCTACTATCTGACATATCAGCATACAAACCATAATTTTTTCTAACTTTATTATATTGTATTTTTTCTATCAACTTCAACAAATACTTTTTATTTTCAAAAAATTTTTCAAAAAATTTTTTTATTTTTAAACTATTTTTATTATCTTTTACTTGCAAATATTCTGGTAAATAATAATTATCTTCTTGCAAATTAACATAATTATTCAACCACTTGTTCGCACGTAAAATACTTTGATAAAGATTAGTTTGATCATATATTGGTATCAATTGCAAAATCCAGTAAACAAGATACACATCATCCCTATTGTTCATTTGTAATTTTTCCAAATTAAGATTAGTGTCTGTAGCGTAAAAACTAAGACACATTCTGTTTTTGTGATTTAATTCAGAAGTACGCAAACGAAAAAACTTCAAAATTATTGTAGAAAAAAATCTCACAAGCCACAAATAATTTTTCTTGGCAATTATAAAAACATCGATATCACTGTCATTATTTGGGACACCTGCAGCAACAGTATTACAAATAAAAACTGAACGTAAAAAAGGTACGTAACGCAATTTTTTGACAGCTTTCTTGGCAATAACTAATTTTTCTTCTACTAACTTTATCTTAAGTTGACGATTTTTTACATTATCTTTTCTGTCTTTCAAAAAATAAAAATTATGTTCTGTCTCTATCTGTTTTTGAATTAAAAGATTTTCTAAATTAAACAAAAATTCTTTTTCTACTAGCTTACTTGCTAACCATAGAAATTTCCTAAGCTCTGATTTGGTCAAAGGATAATCAAAAATATCAAAATAAGCCAAAGTCTTAAGTATGGATTCTTGTATTTGAATATCATTATAACTTGGCATAAATAAAAATATCTTAATTCACCTAATACCATTTTAACCTAAAACAGCTAAAAATAAAAGACAGATTTTTTTCAACCTGTCTTTTTGACTATACTTAGCTAATATAATTATTCACTCAACTTTCCTTCAATTACACCACTAACTTTGGTATCACTAGATTTACCAGAATCATCACCATTGTGCTTACGGAAAAGTATGACCTGTTGCAAAGCTGTAATGCCAGTAGATAAAAACCAATAAAGTGCCAAACCACCTGGCAATTGATAGCCAATCATAACAGTAATTACGGGCATGAAATAAAGCATTTGCTTATTCATCATAGCTGCCATTGATTCATCTTTAGCACCAGTACCAGTACCTTTAGCAGGTTGCTTACGAGTAAACATCTTAGCTTGAATAAATTGAGCTGCACCAGCAAGCAATGCCAAGAAAATATTTCCATTTTCTTTCAAATCAAATAAGCCCAAAGTTACTGAATTGATATGTTCTGGATTTTTTACAAAAGAATAAAGCAATTCAAAATTATCACCCTCAAAAACAGAACTTAGCACCCAGTAAAGAGCTAAGAACACTGGTAATTGAATAAGCAATGGCAAACAAGAACCAAATGGATTTACTTTGTGTTCTTTATAAAGAGCCATGGTTTCGGTAGCAATTTTTTGTTGATCACCTTCGTATTTTTTCTTAAGAGCTTCTAATTTTGGTTGCAGCTCTGTCAAATCTTTTTGAGCCTTGATTGATTTGTTGGTACTTGGAAATAAAGCCAACTTGATAAGTAAAGTGATAACAAAAATCACAATACCCACATCAGGAATAAGATTATATATCCAAACAAAAAGATTAAAAATAGGTTGAGTAAGTATAGCTTCGAAAATAGCTCCCATAATAAAAATATTAATTTCAATATAATTATTAATTAATAATTACTAAT
>MFRB01000066.1 GCA_001783255.1 Candidatus Magasanikbacteria bacterium RIFOXYD12_FULL_33_17 | reverse complement strand
TTCTATAAAACAATTCTTCATAATTTTCATTTTCCTCAACATTATATTTTTTTTCTTTGCACAATTCCCACATTTTTTCTCTAGTCAAATATTCATCCAAATTAATATCAATAATTTTCAACCACAAATCACGCATAGTAATTCTCAAAAATTTGAAATTTTTATCTTCATTCCTCATTACACGTTCCCCATTCCTACTAAAACGTTCCTCTAAAAATTTAAATAATTCTTCCACATCTTTCATAAGAATAAACATATCCACCCCAGTCCTGTAATACTCAAGCATAGTAAATTCCGGATTGTGGGTTCCCCCAAAACTTTCTTCATCACGAAAAGTCTTGCCTAAATAAAAAATATTTTGAAAACCTGCTGCCAACATTTTTTTCATTGCATATTCTGGTGAGGTGTGTAAATATCCTCTAAACTCCTGTTTTTGTTCATTATGAAAAATTGTTTCAATTGCGGAAATATTTGGTTCTTGTCCAGGATATTTGATAAGAAGTGGTGTCTCTACTTCAATAAAATTTTTGGACCAAAAAAATTCACGAATCAATTTTATTATTTCGAAACGTTTTTTTAAAATATCAATATTTTTACTTATATGAAATGTTTGTGACATAAAAATACGTAACGCATACCACATAACACGTAACGCATACCGTTTTTCGATATGTGATACGCGATATGTGTTACGCGACTATATACTTTATAAAATATATTACTTCTGATATACTATACTTAATTGCAAAATAAATCAACCTCTAACAAAAATCTATGGAACACTACGTTTATTTTACTTTTCAAATAATTTTGGCTATTATCTTGGGAGGTATGCTCGGCTGGCAAAGAGTTGCTGTTGGTAAAGAAGCTGGTCCCAGAACTTTTGCCTTGGTATCAGCAGGATCTGCTCTTTTTACTATTCTATCTATCAACGCCTTTGGTGTAGAAACAGGCCGTGTAGCTGCCCAAATTGTCACAGGGATTGGTTTCTTGGGTGTTGGTGTCATTGTTCACAAACAAAAACGTGGTGAGGATATTGTAACAGGTCTTACCACAGCTGCTGGGCTATGGGCTGTAGCATCTCTTGGTATGGCTATTGGCGTTGGTTGGATTTGGGAAAGTATTATTGCAGCAATTTTGTTTTTATTTGTTTTGCTTTTCAATGAAAGTAAATTTATAAAGAAGTAAATCCTTAGTTAAAAGTACATCAAAAATTTCTAGACGATTTCTAGAATCAATTGAAAGTTTATACTTTGTGAATTAACCCTGTGAGTCCTGCGGGACATCACAGGGCGTCTATGCTATTTAGAATATTTTGCTATAAATCAAATAATTTTAACTGTTTAATATCCT
>MFRB01000065.1:7027-7718 GCA_001783255.1 Candidatus Magasanikbacteria bacterium RIFOXYD12_FULL_33_17 | reverse complement strand
GATATTGTTCTTTTTACCAAGTCTGATGAAGAAACTTCCCAAGATTGAAGCAATAATAGAAACAGCTCCAAGCATAAGAGGAAACATAATACCAGCAGTAGTACCTACAAAAGTAAGTCCACCAAGTACCATCGCAGCTACAGCAGTTACCGCGTAAGTTTCAAATAAGTCAGCAGCCATACCAGCACAGTCACCTACGTTGTCACCTACATTATCAGCGATTACAGCTGGATTGCGAGGATCATCTTCTGGAATACCTTTTTCTACTTTTCCAACTAAATCAGCTCCGACGTCAGCAGCTTTGGTAAAAATACCACCACCGATACGAGCAAAGATAGAAATAAGACTACCACCGAAAGCTAATCCAATAAGAGCATCTAGGTCTTTGGTCAATAAATAAAAACCAGCAACTCCCAAAAGTCCAAGACCGACTACTAATAAACCAGTAACAGTACCGCCTTTGACAGCTACATCAAGCGCAGCTTTCAAACCTTTTTTTGCAGCTTCTGTAGTACGAACATTGGCTTTGACAGATACGTTCATACCTACAAAACCAGCAATTCCAGAGAAAAGAGCTCCAACTAGGAAACCCAAGCCCGTCATCCAACCTAGAGTTATTCCAAGAACCAAGAAAACAAGGATAGCCACATAAGAAATAGTCTTATATTGACGAGCCAAATAAGCTTTGGCA
>MFRB01000065.1:1083-7014 GCA_001783255.1 Candidatus Magasanikbacteria bacterium RIFOXYD12_FULL_33_17 | reverse complement strand
CGCGAGCAATATTTTGCATGCGTTCAGAACCTGTTGGTTTCTTGTTTATCCATTGAATTAAAAAGATACCGTAACCAATCGCCAAAACGGCCGGTCCGATAAGCAGTAGTGTTGTTAGCATACTCTACTTTATAAATTAAAAATAAATGAATTAATAGGTAGATTATAGGGAAAAAGGGTTGAAAAGTCAAGACTTACATAGTCGAAAGTTTTTAATGTCTATAAAGTCAAAAGTCGTTTAGTAGTTAGTAGAAAGTAAAAAGTCTTTTTATTAAATATTTGACTTTGCTTTCCTGTTTTAGTTCTCTGTGTTACAATATATCTATTATGAAAAATGAAAATCTCAAAAAACTAGTAATAATCGACGGTAACGCCATCGTCCATCGTGCTTACCACGCTCTACCACCCATGCGTGTCAAAGATGGTACGATTGTTAATGCTGTCTATGGTTTTGCTTCGATGTTACTCAAGATTATCAATGATGTTAAACCAGAATATTTAGCTGTTAGTTTTGATGTGGCTGGTGGCACTTTTCGTGATGAAATTTTTACTGATTACAAAGCTACACGTGTCAAAGCCGATCAAGATTTGTATGATCAATTTCCTTTGGTCTATGATTTAGTCAATGCTTTTAATATTCCTATTTTTACTAAAGAAGGTTTTGAGGCTGATGACGTTATAGGTACTTTGGCGTTTGATGTAGCAGGGATACGAAATACGAAAGGTACGAAATTACGAAATGTAAAATCGATAATTGTTACTGGGGACAAAGATTTGTTACAATTAGTTGATGATGAAGAAAATATTGAAATTTTTTTACTCAAAAAAGGCATGTCAGAATTTGAAAGTTGTGATGAAAAAATGGTTTTTGAAAAAATGGGTTTTGCACCGGAGATGGTCATATCATACAAATCTCTGCGTGGTGACGCTTCTGACAATATTCCTGGTGTCAAAGGTATTGGTGATAAAACTGCTGTTAGCTTGATTACTAAGATTGGTAGTATTGATGAAATTTATAAACAATTGAAAAATAAAGATTCCAAACTTTATCAAGATTTTAGTGCAAGTGTAATTAAAAAATTGGAAACAGATGAAGAAAAAGCCTTCATGAGTAAGGAGCTCGCTACTATTCGTACTGATGTCGATGGTATTGATTTTGATTTGGATAAAGCCAAAACGCAAGAATTCGATAGACAAAAAGTAGTTGAACTTTTTCAAAAATTTGAATTTTATTCTCTTATCAAGAGATTGCCAGGTGGAGAAAATAGTTTTGTTGAAAATAAAAGTAGTAAGAAAAAAAATAAACTACAACTTTCCAAAAAAATTATAAGAGTAACTGACAAAGAAATTGATGATGTTGTTTCAAAAATTTTGCAAGAAGATTTTTTTGTAGCCAAAGAACTGATGAAAGAAACGGATATTTTTGCACCAAATAATTTTTCTTTATTGGTGGCAACGCATAAGGAAAATTATTTTTTTGAAAATATAAGTGAAAAAGTTTTGAAAATTTTTTTGAATGAAAAAATATTTTTTGTTGGTCATGATTTGAAAAATTTAATAAAACTTGTCAATTTACGTGGAGTGAAAATAACAAACAAAATTTTTGATACAATGATTGCATCTTATATTTTGAATTCTAGTACTAGAGCTCATGATATCAAGTCATTGACTTTGCGTGAACTTGGCAAAGAGCTTATTATTTCAGACAATCAAAAAAGTTTGTTTGGTATAGATCCTACCAATGCTTTAGAAGAAGTCTTGGCTGTTTTTGAAATATATACAATATATAAGGAAAGACTTGTGGAAGAAAAATATGAAGATTTGTATTTTGATATTGAAATTCCTCTTCTTTCTGTTTTGGCTGAAATGGAACTAAATGGTGTGGCTATTGATGCTGATATTCTTCAAGATTTGTCAGTACAAGTAAACAAAACTTTGGGTAAATTAGAAAAACAAATTTGGAAAGAAGCGGGTGAAGAATTCAATGTGGCTTCATCTGTACAGTTGCGAGATATTCTATTTGATAAAATGGGATTATCAACCCAAGGTATCAAAAAAGGTAAAACAGGATATTCTACGGCTGCAGCTGAATTAGAAAAGTTGAGAGATCTTCATCCTATCATTGCTTATATCGAAGATTTTCGTGAATTGGAAAAATTGCGTAATACTTACATTGATGTCTTGCCAAATTTGAGAAACAAATATACTAGTAGAATTCATACGACTTATAATCAGACAGTAGCAGCTACAGGTCGCCTTTCTAGTTCTGATCCAAATTTACAAAATATTCCGATTCGTACTGAACTTGGCAAAAAAGTGCGGGAAGTATTTATAGCTGAAAAAGGTAATGCTCTTATTGCTGCAGATTATTCACAAATTGAGTTGCGTGTGGTGGCTTCACTTGCCAAAGATGAAAGAATGATTGAAATTTTCAAAAATAAACAAGATATCCATACTGCTACAGCCGCGGCTATCAATGGTGTGGAACTAAAAGAGGTAACTAAAGAAATGCGTAGAGCTGCCAAAGAAGTAAACTTTGGTGTGTTGTATGGTATGGGAGCTTTCGGTTTAGCTTCTCGTACTGGTATTAGTCGTTATGATGCTCAAGAATTTATTGACAAATATTTTGCAAATTTCTCTGGTGTCAAAAAATATATGGAAAATATTTTGAAGCAAGCCGAGGAAGATGGTTTTGTAGAAACCATTTTTGGTCGTCGTCGTTATATTCCAGAGTTACACTCTAATAATTTTCAACTTCGTTCTTCTGGCGAGAGAATGGCGGTAAATATGCCGGTGCAAGGTACAGCTGCTGATATAATGAAACTGGCCATGATTGCAGTTAGTAATAAAATAAATGTAGATAAATATAAAGATAAAGTAAAATTGTGTTTGCAAGTACACGATGAATTGGTTTTGGAAGTTAGTGAAGATTTGAAAGATGAAATTGCTGAGATTGTAAAATATGAAATGGAAAATGTGGTAAAATTGGAAGTACCTCTTGATGTAGAAGTCGCGATTGGGTATTGTTGGGGGCGTCTCAAGTAAACACTTAATCACTTTATCACCTGATCACTTTTTAATTTAAAATTAAATTCGTTTGTATTCGTTTAATTCGTTAGATTTGTGTTCTATTATTACTTCAATAGAACACGGATTGAACTAATCTAACGAATTAAAACGAATCTGTTATCTGAATTATTCGAGTATTTGAATCTATAATTATGATTATATTTCTTTACGGCAAAGATACCTACCGCAGTAAACAACAATTGAAAAAAATGGTTGATAAGTTTAAGATTGATAGGGATCCTCAAGGTTACAATGTGGTAGAACTTGATTGTGAAAAAGAAGATTCTGGCAAAATAATGTCAGAAGTTTTGGCTACACCTTTTTTGGCAGACAAAAGAATGACAGTATTGAAAAATTTATTATCAGCTAGTCAACATAAAGATTTTTTAGTAGAGATAATTGTGAGGATAGAAGAGAATCGATTCCCAGAAGAAAATATTATTATTTTTTGGGAAGGTAATGATACTTTCAAAACTAAAAATGCCAAGACCCTTTTTGAAAAATTGAAAAAAGAAAAATTTGCCCAGACTTTTCCAGAATTGAAAGGTTTTGAAATTAGTAATTGGATAAAAAGTGAAATTGTTTCTCGTGGAGGTAAGATTGAAATGAAGGCTTTGAATTTTCTTTCTTCCAATTTTGGTAGTGACATGTGGTTACTTTCAACTCTTATAAATCAATTGATTTCATATACAAACGAAGAAATAAATTTGAGTGATGTACAGAAGTTTGTAGAGGAAAAAGTAGATGATAATATTTTCAATCTAGTAGATGCTATCGTCGCTGGACAAAAAAACAAAGCTTTCAAAATGATTCGCAAACAATATGAAAATGGTGAAGATGCTCAATTTATTTTTGCCATGATTTTGCGTCAGTTTAGAATATTACTTGAGATGCGTGAAGTCTATGAGAAGCAAGATAATATCAATAGTAATGACTTGGCCAAGATGTTAGGGCTTCATCCTTTTGTGGTAAGCAAATCTTTTGCCTTTGTTAAACGATATACTCTAAATCAAATCAAAGACATTTATTTGAAGTTACTTGAAATGGATACAAAAACAAAGACCGGCCAGGGTGGTCAGTCTTTTTTGTTGGATGTTTTTGTGGGTACAGTACCGTCATCTTGAGTCGAGAATACGACGAAAGATCTTTCTAAAGCTAAAACATTTAGAAAAAGATTACGTCAATTGATTCTGAAAGTTTTTTAAAAAATTATTTAGATAAGCTAAACAAATAAGGAAAAAACAGTCCTTATTTTTTTTCTACCAAATTCTTATAACATTGTAGAGCATATTCTACTATTTCTTTTTCTGATTTGTTTTTTAGTACTTCTCGCATTGGACGCATGACTTGTCTTATATAGGAAAGTCTAGCTTTCTCTTCCTCTTCAAAATAATCTTCCGTATCGTCTGATGATACAACTCTATCTTTTGAGGTTGTTGTTTCACCATTTATAATTTGCTCTATTTTGATGAGCTTAGAAAGCTCAGAACCTTTGTCTGCTTTTTTTCGGGTTTCTTTGAAGAAATCTCTATTGTCTGGATCATCATTTTCAATGACTATATAACCAGTACTCATTTCTTGTTTTGTGTTGTCAGGTCTTTCTGTACCATTCTCTACTTTTTGTATTATTCTTTCTACAAAAGTTTGTATATTATCTTTTTCTTCCTTTGGTACAGACATCAATACCCCAAACTCATCACCACTAAATCGAATTCCTATATCTTCTGGTCTTATGGATGTACTTAAATTTTTTGCTAATTCTCTTAAAAGAGTATCTCCTGCACCATGGTTTACGGTATCATTTATAATTTTGAATCCATCTAAATCAAAAGTTACTAAAACGACTACTTGGCCTTCTTTTTTTGCTTTTGCGGTTCTTCTCAAAAATTCTTTTTCAGCACCATATCTGTTTAGAAGTTCAGGTGAAAGACTTTCTTTTCTTTCCTGGACGACACCTTCAGATAGTACTCGCATTTCAGCTAGAAGTTCTGTTGTTATTTGAGTTTTGTATTCGCTGGTTATTTTTTTTTTGTTATTTTTATCAGGGCCATGTTCTCTATCAATAGCTTTTTGGTATTTATCAGAGAACCATTCCCAACTTTTTTCAGAATCAGCATCTGACCAGAAGCCACTTTTTTTTAATTTTGTAAAATATTGATCTATTGTGTTTTTGATTTCATGTACATCAGTAGATATTCCCTCAAAGGTAATTTCTCTTGGTTTTTGTACCTCACTCATATAAGTATATATCTTTAAAAATAAAAATCCTGACTTATTATAGTCAGGATTTATTTTATACGTTATTTTATTTTTTTGCAACTTTTTTAGTAGTTTTTTTTGCTACTTTCTTTACAGTTCCTTTTTTTACAGCTTTCTTTTCTACTTTTGGGGTTGCTACTTTGGTAGATAATCTAGAAAGGTAACGAGAAGCAGTATTTGCTTTCAAAACACCCTTTTTTACAGCTTTATCAAGTGTTTTTTGAGCTAAACGAACTTTTTCTGTTAGATCTTTTTCACCAGCAGCTACAGCTTTACGAGCTTTTTTCAAAGCATCTTTGTAAGCTTTTTTGAAAACCATGTTTTCTACTGCACGTTTATTTGCTTGGCGTAATGCTTTTTTTGCATTTTGTAAAATTGGCATAAATGTTTTTAGTAAAATTTTTTTAAATAAAAATTTATTTTGGTACATTTTTAGGTGAACTATTCCTAATGTTTGAGTGTACCTTTGAGAGCGTGCTTAGTATATGTTATTTATGTCTTTTTGTCAAGAGTTAGCTCAAAAGTGAAAGTTTACTAAATAGTTTTACTTATATAATAATCTACTGGTGCAAAGTCATCAGTTAAAATTGGCATAGATTCTTT
>MFRB01000065.1:572-1040 GCA_001783255.1 Candidatus Magasanikbacteria bacterium RIFOXYD12_FULL_33_17 | reverse complement strand
TCATCAGTAGATTCTAATTTTGTTTTTTTGTCTGATTTTAGAGCTACTAGAATTATATTTTGTACTTCTTTGTCGTTTTGCTGATCTTTTACAGGAAAGAGATAAACTTGAGGAAAAATATTTTGGTAAGTGGCATATTCTGCGCGTAGGAATTTGCCTTGCTCGCCATTTATAGAAGAAATGATATTCAAAATTACAACACCTTCGTCGTTCAAAATATCGTATTTGTTTTGCACCGCTTCTTTGGTGGTCAATTGGTAAGGAATAGAATAATGTGAACTAAAAGCGTCTCCAAAGATAACATCGTATTTTTTGTTTGTTTTATTTAAATAAACGCGTCCGTCTTCATGATAAATTTTCAAATTTGAATTTTCTTTTAAATTGAAATATTGTTTGGCGAGTTCTGTGACTTGTGGATCTATCTCAACTACGTCTATTTTAGCTTCTGGATATTTTGATAAAAAATCT
>MFRB01000065.1:0-547 GCA_001783255.1 Candidatus Magasanikbacteria bacterium RIFOXYD12_FULL_33_17 | reverse complement strand
CAAGCATTAGAGTTTCTTTGAAATCGGGCATGAAGTGTCTAGCTAAGTGGTAATACTTGGTATAGTCATAAACGAGTTCGTCACTATTCAAAAACATCGCTGAGCTATATTCATTGTTGATAGAGAGTGTACGTGTATTATTTCGTTGATTATCATAAATCCAAACGCGGTTGTAAGCTGTGTCTACATCTAGGAATAGTCTTTTTTGATTGCTGTTATTAGTAGTGAGAAGTAAAGCAGACAGATTCAAAAAAATAATCATAAAAATTGTTAGTTTTGTTTTGATTAAGTTTTTTGATGAAAGTATAATAGAGATTATGATAAGAGATAAAGACAAAATCATTAATAATTTATTGGTACCAAAATGTGGGATCAAATAAAATCCTGAAAAAAATGTCCCAAAAATACTACCAGCTGTTGAAATAGCATACAAATTTCCTATAGTGACTCCAGAACTATTCAAATTATTAAGTTTTAGTTTTGCTGCATAGGGAGAAACAATACCAAGTAAGAGACTTGGAGGTAAAAACAGAATCAAAGAAGCAAT
>MFRB01000064.1 GCA_001783255.1 Candidatus Magasanikbacteria bacterium RIFOXYD12_FULL_33_17 | reverse complement strand
ACGAAGATCTGAATCTTTGATTTCAAATTCTTTTTCTTCTACTTCTGGCATGACAACAACACTAGAAGTTGAGGTGTGGATACGTCCAGATTTTTCAGTTTCTGGAATTCTCTGTACACGATGAACACCCATTTCATATTTCATATCTTTGTAAACATTTCTGCCTTCGATTGAAAAGATAACTTCTTTGAAACCACCAATCCCAATTTGGTTGGAGTCTATTAGAGTTGTTTTCCAACCTTTGCTATCGGCGTATTTCATATACATACGCATAAGTACGCCAGCAAAAAGAGCAGCTTCGTCGCCACCAGCACCACCGCGTATTTCGACGATTACATTTTTTTTGTCCATTGGATCTGTTTCTCTAGTCATCTCAGATAGTTCTTCTTCTAGTTTTTCTTTTTTGATTTTTGTTTCTTCCAAATCTAGCTTTGCCATCTCGACTAAATCCGCATCTTCTCCTGCTAAGATTATTTCTTCATTATCTTTCAAATTACTTTCTATTTTTTCTAATTCTTTGACTTTTTCTGCAACCATTTTTAAGTCATCATATTCTTGAGCTGCAGTTTTCAGTTTATTTTGGTCAGCAATAATAACAGGGTTTTGGAGATCTTGTTCTAGTTTATTGTATTTGTTTTTGAGATCAATATACTTCTGTAACATATTTTTTTAAATAAATTGAGATTAATAGAGATAATGTTGAGATAATTATAACAAAATGCTTACAAGGCCAACAAGGCTTGCAAATTGTATTGCCTTTCAAGCCTTTTTGGCTTTTCAGGCTCTTTTGAGCCTTGTACAAAAAAACAGGCCAAAGTAGGACCTGTTTTTGTAATATTTTAGAACTATTTTTCTGAAGTTTCTTTTTTTGCAGCACGAGCAACACTTTTTGCTTTTTTACCTTTACGTACACCAGCTACAGCAGCTTGTTTGCCCATTTTTTCTTTGAATTTTTCTACACGACGAGCAGTGTCGACTAGAACTTGTTTTCCAGTGAAAAATGGATGAGAAGCTGAAGAAATTTCCATTGTAATTTCAAAATAAGTAACACCGTCTACTACGCGAGTTTTGTCAGATTTCAAAGTAGATGTAGTAAAAAATTCAGCACCACAAGAAGTGTCTATAAAAACGACTGGGTTAACTGATGGGTGGATGTTTTTTTTCATATATAAACGCTGATTTCCGCGGATAATTAAGCTGATAGACGCGGATTTAGTTTTTTAATAGCGAGTGGATTATAACAGGATGTTCTTTTTTTGTCAAGTATTGGCTGTTTATTGTTGACTATGGGTTAAGAGTAGTTTATTATATAAATAAGTGAACCATTGTTCTATTGCCCCATTGTTCTATT
>MFRB01000063.1 GCA_001783255.1 Candidatus Magasanikbacteria bacterium RIFOXYD12_FULL_33_17 | reverse complement strand
ACAAAAAAATAGTTCCAGAAAATATAGAGTTTTTACAGACAGAATATTTGTCACGTGCTAGAGCTATTGAAAATAGATCCTATTTTATATTTTGTAATTTTGCTGATAATTTGGATATAATAGCGAAGACTGGTCGTATTTACAAAGAGACTAGTGTTGGTAATAGTATGATTGTAAATCCCTATGGTGAGATAATTGTCAAAGCTTCTAATCACAAAGAAGAAGTGATTATGGCTGAGATAGATTTAACAAAAAATAATTGGTCAAAGTACAATTATTGATTTTTCTCTCAAATTAGTTTAATATATGTTTATTAGTTATGGCCTTTCCCGTGTAAACGGGTCCGCCTGGGGTGGATAAGCCTTTTCAGCATTTCGACACATGCAATTCAATGTCATCACAATTTTCCCAAATATTATCGAAGATTATTCCAAAGAATCTATTCTTGGTCGTGGACAAAAAGCTGGTGCCATAAAAATAAATGCTATAAATCTTCGTGATTTTACACTGGACAAACATAACAAAGTTGATGACACACCTTATGGTGGGGGACCTGGGATGATTTTGAGTGCTGAGCCAATTTATCTTGCTTTGAAAAATATTGATGCTATTCCTTTTGCTAAAGTTGATGGTCTGACAAAAATAAAAAAAGTATTCAATGGCAGTTTGAAAAATAAAAAAAGAACAATTTTGCTTTCTCCACGTGGTACACAATTTGATCAGAAGATGGCTGAAAAATTTTCTAAACTAGATGAAATCACTTTTGTTTGTGGGCGTTATGAAGGTATTGATCAACGTGTGACAGACAATATGATTGACGAAGAAGTCTCTATTGGGCCTTATGTATTGGCTGGTGGAGAACTTGGAGCTTTGACAATTATAGAAGCTGTATCTCGTTTGATTCCTGGAGTTTTGGGAAATTTGGAATCAACTAAAGATGAAACTTTTTCTAGTTCAGAAGGGGAGTATCCTCAATATACCAAACCAGCAGATTTTAAAGGTTGGAAAGTGCCAGAAGTTTTGTTGTCAGGAGATCATAAGAAAATAGAAAAGTGGAGGAAAGAGAATTCCAAATAACAAATAAATTTTAAAATTAAACATTTAAAAATTGTTTGAAAATTTAAAATTGCAAAATTGAAAATTAAGCCATATTTGTCTAATAATATAACCACTAAGCGATGTCTTTTTTTAACTAAATTTCTTGTAAAAACACAGTTCTCAGACTTATCCACAAAATGTGTATTATTATCCACTTGACATACTTTCTGAAATTATGTATTATGTGCAGGCAATTGAACAAGACAATTTAACTCATCCCAAGTCTAGTTTGAAAGATACTAGGACGAGAAAGAGCAACTAAATTGCATTTGGATATTTATATCAAAATGCAAACAGGTTTCTCTTTTTTTTATAAAAAGACAAACTTTTGCAAAGTTCATTACAATTTATAAGTAACCAATCACGAAACATTAGTCGTACCGATTAGTGTTGATAATCGTGATCGGTAAGGTTCTATACAGTTTTTTCCTAAACTGTATAAGAAATGTATTCATATCTTTACTCGATAGTAAAAGGTATGATTCACAATACAAATGTGACAAGAAACAAGATTATATCCCTTATGGGGATATGGCCAAGTCTATTTTTAGAGTCAGAATATATTTTAACTTCTATTAATTTAGAAGTATCAACTCTTACGTTGCTGTGAAGCAACACCTAAGATAAATAATTTATTATTTATCTTTAATTTGAGAGTTTGATCCTGGCTCAGGATGAACGCTGGCGGTGTGTCTAAGGCATGCAAGTCGAGGGACCGGCTTACCTTCGGGTGAGATACGGACCGGCAAACGGGAGAGTAACACATTAGTAACCTACCTCTGAGTCGGGGATAGCCCATCGAAAGATGGATTAATACCCGATAGTCATAAGAGAACTTAAGTTTTTTTATGTAAACTTTTTGGCTCAGAGAGGGGCTTATGTCTGATTAGCTAGTTGGTGTGGTAATGGCTCACCAAGGCTTTGATCAGTACCGGGCGTGAGAGCGTGACCCGGCTCACTGGGACTGAGAACTGCCCAGACTCCTACGGGAGGCTGCAGTCGAGAATATTCCACAATGCACGAAAGTGTGATGGAGCGACACCGCGTGTAGGAAGACGCCCTTCGGGGTGTAAACTACTTTTATGTGGGAAGAATTTGTGACGGTACCACATGAATAAGAGGGTGCTAACTCTGTGCCAGCAGCAGCGGTAATACAGAGCCCTCAAGCGTTATCCGGATTCATTGGGCGTAAAGCGTCCGCAGGTTGCCAAGTAAGTTGGTGGTCAAATCTTTGGGCTTAACTCAAAGACTGCTATCAATACTGTTTGGCTAGAGGCTGGGAGAGGTACACGGAACTGTTGGTGTAGTAGTAAAATGCGTTGATATCAACAGGAACACCAAAGGCGAAGGCAGTGTACTAGAACAGTCCTGACACTCAGGGACGAAAGCGTGGGGAGCGAATGGGATTAGATACCCCAGTAGTCCACGCCCTAAACTATGCATACTAGGTATTGGGAGTATCGACCCTCTCAGTGCCGTTCAAAAAAGCTAACGCGTTAAGTATGCCGCCTGGGGAGTACGGCCGCAAGGTTAAAACTCAAAGGAATAGACGGGGACCCGCACAAGTAGAGGATCATGCGGTTTAATTCGATGGTACGCGGCGAACCTTACCAAGGCTTGACATGTGGCTGCAAGCTCCCAGAAACGGGAGCCCCTTTCGAAGGTGCCACACAGGTGCTGCATGGTTGCCGTCAGCTCGTGCCGTGAGGTGTACCCTTAAGTGGGGTAACGAGCGCAACCCTCGTTTTGTGTTAAATGTACACAAGATACTGCCCGGGCAACCGGGAGGAAGGTGGGGACGACGTCAAATCAGCATGGCTCTTACGCCTTGGGCTACACGCATGATACAATGGCCAGTACAGAGGGATGCCAAATCGCAAGATGGAGCAAATCCCATAAAGCTGGTCTCAGTTCGGATTGTAGGCTGAAACTCGCCTGCATGAAGTTGGATTTACTAGTAAACGCGCATCAGATACGGCGCGTTGAATACGTTCTCGGGTCTTGTACTCACCGCCCGTCACACCACGAAAGTTGGCAACACCCGAAGGCTCTCTTATGAGGGACGAAGGTGGGGTCAATGATCAGGGTGAAGTCGTAACAAGGCATCCGTAGCGGAAGCTGTGGATGGATCACCTCCTTTCTGGAGTACATTTTTACGAAAGTAAAAATCCAAAGTCGAGATCATGTTCGCAAGAATAAGATCTTATGCTCTGGAGATAGACAGTTTCTTGTCACGTTTGTGTTTGTGAATCTTATAATTTTAAAAACGTTCGTATAATTACGGACGTTTTTTTGTTTTTTGATGTACATTGTTCTACTGACCCATTGTCATATTGCCCCATTGTGGTCTTATTAAGATGTTAAAACTTTAGTTTGGAATCTGTATAATTTATCAACGAATAAATTTCAGGCTTAATCTTTTGTAAATTTTCAAAAATAAAATTGTATTCATCTTGTGTTATCAATTTTCTTTTAATTGATTTCTGATTCCAATCTAGACACTCGTATAAAGATCCAATAGAGTATCTATAAAATTTAATCTTATCTTTTTTGTTATATCTACCAAAACCTTCAGCAATATTTGCCGAAATTGAATCAATGGCTCTGGTAAATTGTGAACCAATGCTATTTTTTGTAAAATAGTCCCATTTTATTATAATTTCCCAAACATAATTGCTAAGTCTATAAGACAATATATAGCAATCAATATCTTTTAAATTTAAAAACTTTTTTTCCATAAAAAAACACTGTTAAAAAAGTCAATGGAACAATGGGTCAGCGGGACAATATTGCAATTGTATAATAACAAAAACCAGCTCTTTGTCTAAGCTGGTCTATCAAAAATCACTTTTTTCCGTTTATTCCTTCCACAATTTCTTCCAAATAATCAGTTTGTAGTTTTTGCATTTCTAGTAGTCGCTTGTTTTGGTTGATGACGAGATGGTCTATTTTTTCGTGGAGGAGTTTTATTTCTAGTTCAGCTTTTAGATTTACTTTGTAATCATGCTCACTTCTTTGTCTATCTTTTTGCTCTTGTCTGTTTTGACTCATCATGATGATTGGCGCTTGGATGGCAGCCAAAGTGGACAGAATTAAATTTAGTAAGATAAAAGGATAAGGATCAAAGGCCTCGCTATTTAAAAACAAAATATTTAAAATCATCCATAAAGTCATGAATAGAAAAAAAGTAATGATAAAACCCCAACTACCACCAAAAGTAGCGACCTTGTCAGCAACTTTTTGTCCAATAGTCAGTTTATCTTCAATAGTATCCTCAATATTTTCCGATAATATCTTGTTGCTAGAAATAGCTTCTATTACATCTTTTTCTATTTTGTCGTATTCGCCAGTTTCTTCTTGAATAAGGGAAAGAAAATATAATCTTCTATAACGATTGAGTTCAAAGAGAGAAATATAGTCTGTGTTTTTTATTTTGGGGAAATCTTTTTTGAGTATTTTGACAATTTCTGGTTGTAAATTTTTTAGAGATACTACTTCTTCATCTTGAAGTTTTTCTTTGGAAATAAAACTGGTTATTTTTTTCATAAGGTGACAGGCGATTATGACTATTAACTTTTGACAGTTAACAATTAACATTTTTAATTATAGAACATTTTTTACTTTAAGTCTATAGAAAATTTAGAAATACTGTCCCATTGTCTAATTGTCCTATTGTGGTTTTTACTATGACAATATGGCAATGGGACAGTGGGACAATGAAACAATCAAAGATATTTTTCAGAGATTGATTTTTTCTTTTTTTATACCTCAAATGTTTTAACTACCTAATCAAATAATGAAACATCAACCAAAAATGACAAAAGCTACCAAGCATCACGAAGAGATGAAATATTTCGTGCATGCCCCACCAGCGACTTCTTTTGACATAATTTTCAAGTGCAAAAAAAATGGTGCCAATACTATAAGCGAGGCCTCCTGCAATTAGCCACCAGACGGCAGACATACCAAGCCATTTTGTTATCGGCACGATGGCGAGAGTAACTAGCCAACCGGCTGATAAGTAAAGTAGGGTAGAGAGCCAAGCTGGTATTTTTATATCAACAGCTTTTATGATGATGCCGACAAGAGCAACCCCCCAAATTATGCCAAAAATACTCCAACCTAGAGCTTTGTTTGGCATACTAATTCCAACCGGAGTATAAGTGCCGGCAATCAGGACAAAGATCATGGCGTGGTCTATTTTTTGCAAAGTTTTTTTGATTTTGTGTTCTTTGGCAAAGATGTGATAAACGAAGCTGGCAGAGTAGGCAAGAATGAGACTTGCACCAAAAATACTTAGGCCTACTACTTCTACGTGTTTGTGTTTTAAAGATGCAAAGACAACCATTAGAATTAAACCCACAATAGAGAGGATTAGTCCCAAGAAATGAGTTAGGGCGCTGAGTGGTTCGTTGTCTTTAACTAATTTCATATCTTAGTTCACTTCATCCAACATCATGTTGGTTACGGTTAATGTTTCCATATCCACATCATACCAATCAAAAGTAATATTTCTTTCTTTGGTACTTTCGTATAGATGAAAGGTAATGGTATTATATTCATTTCGGTCTACTTCAATCATTGGTTTTCCTCCTGTAATTGGAGATGTACCATCTGGATTAGAAAATTGTTTTAACCAATTTTTTACAGTCTCGAGATTTCTTACAATTTGTTCAGCTTTTTGTTCTTGGTCTGAAAAGTCTGTGTCTGTAACATTTGTATAATTTTCGTCTTCTACAAAAAATTGACATCCAGATTGAAAATCGTAAGAATAATTTGGACAGTCCTTTTCATCTTTTATTTCGTTTTCACTAGCCCAATCATAACCTTCTTGGAGTGCCTGACAATTTTCAGTATCGCTACAGTCATGTCCATAAAAAGCTCCTATATAATCTAATTTTTCTAGAATCAAGTCTTTGCAATTATGTTTTTCTGTTTGGTCATTATAAGTTTGTTCGCATTCGTAAAGTGTTATTATTTCTTGTCTGTTATTTTGAGGAGTTGGATTTGTTGTTTGATTGTCAGTTTTTGTAAGGGTACAGCCTCCTATTATTAGGATAGCAGTAGTAAGGAATAGCATTGAGATATTTTTTTGCATATAATATAAATTATAAATATAAGTTATATTACCATTTTTGAGCTAAAAAGGGAATAAAAAAGTCCACTTGACCAATCTGCAAAAACTCGCTAAAATACTATTATAATTATTATCTAAAAATCTTTTATGTCAGCCAATCTTGATAGACTAATAAAATTAGCCAAAAAAAGTGGTAGTACCCTTATTATCCATGACGAGCAAAAAGGTGATATGGTCATGATGGATTTGGATTCTTATGAGATGATGCTAGATATGCAAGATATGGGATCAGATTGCTATGGGTACGAACATCAAGATTTGTATGAGATGTCAGAGAGGGATTTACTGGACAAAATAAACCGTGATATAGCTATTTGGCGTTCTTACCAAGAGGAAGAAGAAAAGGGTTGGCAAGGTGATGTCTTGGCCGAAGATTTGGAGAAAAATCCGCCAGAGGATCCTTTTGCTGAAGATTTTTCTCACGCGCCCGAATGGCACAAAGCAGGAGATATTTTGTCTGAAAGAAAACGCAGTTATTCACCAAATTTTGTAGAAAATGATGTACCTGATTATTTTGTACCAGATTTACCAAATTTTGATGAGGAGTTAGACAAAGAAGAAGATGAAGACGATGAAATGCTTGGTGTAGATGATAGTGAAGATAACTTGATTTATAATACTTTAGGTCAGGAAGCTTTTGAAAGAAAAAACAAAGTCCCTTTTATGAAGCATGAGGAAGGCGAAGTAAATAAAGAAGATTTGGACAGTGAGCCTGTATTTTTTGAAGAACCGGTATAAAATTGTAAATATATTAATTAAATTTATTTATTTTTAATTTTCAAGTTAATATGCCAGAACAAGAATCAGGTTATCGACCACCAGAAGCTCATTTGAAAAGAGACTTTCGCAAAGAACCTTTTAATTCAGATGCTCCTGACGCTCCTTTGCAAGAAGGGCCAGACACTGATCCTACTAATGATCCAGACGCTGTTTTACTAGAAGAGGGTCCTGACGCTCCTTTGCAAGAATGATTAGACAGTGATATTACTAATGATCCTAATATTAATTTGGGTAAGTAAATATATAAAAACAGTCTCGATTTTGTCGGGACTGTTTTTTGTAATTTAAGTATTTTATAGATTAGTTGAGTTCTATATTTGTCATTATTTTTTCTCTAATTTCGGTACAGCCAATTGGTTTTTCTGATCCATCATCATAACCACTGCCACAACTACTTTCTATAAGAAGCCATTTACTGTCCATACGTGCAGTATAT
>MFRB01000062.1:1002-1453 GCA_001783255.1 Candidatus Magasanikbacteria bacterium RIFOXYD12_FULL_33_17 | reverse complement strand
AATTTCTTTATAAACTTTTTAACTTTATGAACTTTATAAACTAATAAAGGGCAGATTCCCGAGCGGTCAAAGGGGACAGACTGTAAATCTGTTGGCTCCGCCTTCGAAGGTTCGAATCCTTCTCTGCCCACTAAGTAGTCTAATCAAGACTACTTTTTAAATAAAAAATATGGAGGAATCTTCAAAATGGCATTATGTTTATATATTGTATAGTTTGAAAGATTTTAAGTTATATGTTGGTACTACGATAAATTTGAAGAAAAGATTAGAAAGACATAATAGTGGAATGAATACTTCAACCAAAGGTAGACGTCCATTAATATTGATTTTTGCAGAGAGTTTTTTGAATAAAAAAGATGCTGATAATAGAGAAAAATTTTATAAGACTGGACGTGGACGAGAAATTATAAAAATGAAATTGGAAAATACTTTTGTTGATCTAGATAAGAAA
>MFRB01000062.1:0-967 GCA_001783255.1 Candidatus Magasanikbacteria bacterium RIFOXYD12_FULL_33_17 | reverse complement strand
TCGGCGGAGTGGAAACAATTTTTAATTTGGAAATTATAGAATTTGAAATAGTCATAAAAGTGGCTATTTTTTTATATTTTAGTTTATATACTAGAATTGTATTAATTGTAAATTTGCTATATAATATAGTCTCTTGAGTTTAAGGTTATTAGTTTTATTTTATGGAAAAACAAAAAAAATTATTAGGTGAAGAAAAAATTAGTAAATTATTATGGAAGTTGTCAGCTCCTGCTATGGTTGGTATGTTGGTTTCTGCTTTGTACAATTTGGTGGATACTATTTTTGTTGGGCATGGTGTTGGTGTCATTGGTATCGCTGGTATTGCTATTGTGTTTCCAATCTCAATGATAATCATGTCTTTATCAATGATGTTTGGTATTGGTGGAGCTTCAATAATTTCTATTCGTATAGGTGAAAATAAAAAAGAAGAAGCTGAAAAAGTGTTGGGTAATATGGTGACCTTGTTGTTTGGTTTGGGTATAATTTTGACTATTGTTGGTTTGGTTTTTATAGAACCAATTTTGTTGGCTTTTGGTGCAACGGAAGGTATTTTGGCTTCAGCTCTGGAATATGGCAGAATAATTATGGCAGGAAACTTATTTTTTTCTATTAGTGTGGCAGCCAATAATGTCATTAGATCAGAAGGCAATGCCAAAATGGCTATGATAACCATGCTGGTTGGCGCTCTTATAAATATTATTTTAGATCCTATTTTTATTTTTGTTTTTGATATGGGATTGGCTGGTGCTGCTTGGGCTACGGTGATATCTCAGTTTTTTTCTTTTGCATATATTGTGTATTATTTTGTCAGTAAAAAACATAGTATGTTGCGTATTCACTTACAAAATTTAAAATTAAAATTTTATATATTCAAAGAAACTGTAGCTTTGGGAATTTCAGCTTTTGTACGTATGGCAGCTGGTAGTGCGATGAGTGTGGTCATCAATCATACTTTGGCTATACATGG
>MFRB01000061.1 GCA_001783255.1 Candidatus Magasanikbacteria bacterium RIFOXYD12_FULL_33_17 | reverse complement strand
TTAGGAATTAGAAATTAGGTGAATTAGAAATTATTAACGTATTTATAAATGTAAACAACACTATAATTTTTAACACTCATTCCCCGTTCCACATTCCCCATTCCTCACACCTTCTTACTTTTTATTTTTTCCAAATGTTTGGTCATTTCTGAGACAAAATCATTCATAATTTCAGTCGGCATCAAAGCGACCATACCATGTTTTTCAACCACGACAAAACTACTACCTTTTTTCATTTTCAATTTTTCACGCAGTTTTTTTGGTATAACAATTT
Organism: Candidatus Magasanikbacteria bacterium RIFOXYD12_FULL_33_17; assembly: GCA_001783255.1. GTDB lineage: Bacteria > Patescibacteriota > Patescibacteriia > Magasanikbacterales > UBA922 > UBA1557. The sequence continues at coordinate 1,124 of MFRB01000061.1, read as the reverse complement.
GTCCCCTTTCACCCAAAAGAGTCGTGCCATATACACAGCCAAATATTTCTTCTTTTTCTATTTTATTTTTTTTCATAAATACAAAGATAAATATGAATTATCATACTTATCATACCATAGTGGTGGAGAATGTCAACATTTAAACTATGTGCTTGGTTAATTGATAAGTTGGATTTGTTAGCGGAGAACCCCTCCCCTAGCCCCTCCCCTACGAAGGGAGGGAGAAATGGCGTTTTCCTCTCCTGGTTCGTCGCTAAAGAATATTATCGCTAATTTACCACTAAACTAATTATAGTACATTGCGAAGCAAATTTTCAAAAGCTCGTCTTGGATCGTGTTTACTCACAATACAGTGGTGAATAGTATGAGCAAAAGGTGTATCAAGATTGTATTTTTTGGCTAAGGTAACGAGACAAGCAGAAGCGTCAATTCCTTCAACTGTTTGTTTTACTTTTTTCAAAGCTTTGTCAGCAGTCATACCTTGACCCAAATATTTGCCAAAGCGATGATTGCGACTATCTTCACAAAGAGACGTACCTATAAGATCACCCAAACCAGCCAAACCATAAGCTGTATGTCTTTTGCCTCCCATAGCCTTGGTAATATCCGCAATTTCTTTGATCGCATAAGTAATCAAAGCAGCTTTGGTATTGAGACCATAACCAAGGCCTTCACACATCCCAATCGCGATACTATAGACATTTTTGAAAGATCCTCCGACATCCACTCCAATCACATCTTTGGTAGGAACAAGTTTGATATATTCATTTTCCATAATAGCTCGAACTTTTTTGATAGCACCACTATTTTTGGAAGCGATGTCCATGGCTGTAAATTTTTTGTCCACCATTTGACTAGCAATAGCTGGACCTGAGACAGTCACAACATTTTTCTTGAGACCAGCACGCAAATGTTTGGCAATGACAAAAGAAGTAATTTGCAAGCTCTTAGCATCAATTCCTTTTGACAAGTCTATCACTACTGCCCTATTTTTGATATTTCTAGAAGCAAAAGCAATAGTATGTTCAAGCACTCCACTAGGAATTGCCAAAAAAACAAATTCAGCATCTTTGAGGGCTTCTTCAATATTATATTTGGCAATAATATTTTCTGACAATTTGACA
>MFRB01000060.1 GCA_001783255.1 Candidatus Magasanikbacteria bacterium RIFOXYD12_FULL_33_17 | reverse complement strand
AATGCCAAAATGTTTTTTGGTCGCCTTTGGTAACAAATTCTTTTGATTTTAATTCAATTAATATTTTATTATCTACTATTATATCTGGAATATAAATTCCTACTTTTTTATTTTTATAATATATTGGGAATCTTTTTTGACTTTCTACTTCAAAACCTAATTCTTCTAGTTCAATTTTTAAAGCATTTTCAACAATACTTTCTTTGAAAGCTCCACCAAATTCTTGCCAAATTTTGAAACAAGATCCTCTTATTTTATAAGTTTCTTGCTCATAAATAAGCCCCTCCATATTTTTTCTGCGTTTATCCGCGTTATAATCATTTTAATCCGCGTTTAATTAACCGAGAGTAAATTTTTCAAAATATATTTTACTTTTTTGTATTCCAAGTTTTTTTAATGCTTTGGTAACAATCGTCCTCATAGGTTTTGGTCCGCAAATGTAGAAATCTCTTTCTAAATAGTCTGGTACATATTTTTTTATTTTTTCTTCGTCCATATAGCCGTATTCGTCTATTCCGTTGTTTTCTTTACTCAAGACGTGAATCATTTTTACATTTTTTTCAGAAAATTGTTTTTGTTCTTTTTGAAAAATGGCATCCTGTGTCGTGTGGTGACAATTGAAAACAATAGATTCATAATTTTCATCTAGTGATTTCAAGATAGACTGTATTGGTGTAATACCTACACCACCAGCAATGAAAGCTAATTTTTTGTTTTTTGTTCTTTTGGTCGTAAATATGCCATGAAGACCATCGATGACAACTTTTGTTCCTACTTTTATATTGACAATATCAGAAGTGAAGTCTCCTAAATTTTTTATAGTGACACGTAAATATTTTTCTTGTGGTTCAGAAGAAAAAGAAAAAGGATGTGCTTGCAAAAAACGTTTTTTGTCCAAGAAACGCCAAATAGCAAATTGTCCGGCAGTGTATTTGAAATTTTCTAAGTTTTTTCCAGAGATATATATAGAAATTGTGCCATCTAGTTCGGTTTCTATTTTACTTATTTCAAATTGATGTTTGTAAAAAGAATAAGCTGGTAAGAAAAAACG
>MFRB01000059.1 GCA_001783255.1 Candidatus Magasanikbacteria bacterium RIFOXYD12_FULL_33_17 | reverse complement strand
CCAATTTTTGGCATAGTCTTTTATATCTAGTGGGCGTCCAGAAACTATTATTACTATTATTTTTTTACTTTTGGCTTGTACTTTTTCTATTACCAATAGATCCTCAGGACTTAAGTCTGGATTGGCAATATCTCCCCAGCCTTCGGCATAAGGTTTTTCACCGACAATAGCAATGCCAACGTCAGCTAGATTATTTGTGGTAGCAAAATTTCCTTCTTTATTATAATCAATTTCGCTATCTTTGGAAATAGTATTTTTGATAGCTTCAAGAATGGTCGTTCCTAAAATACCAGCATTGCCGTCTATACCTTGCCACTCAGTTGTCCAGCCACCTGCTTGGCGACCTAGATTGTCGGAGGATGATCCCGCCACGATAATTTTTTTCAATGTTTTGGATAATGGTAATACTGAATTTTTATTTTTTAATAATACTTGAGATTTACGAACTGCTTCTCTAGCTATTTCACGATGCTCTTCATTGCCTATCACTGATAATCCTTCTGCCGAAGCTTGTGGACGATCGAATAAGCCTGTCTCAAATTTCACAGTTAAAATTCTTTTGACAGCATCGTCTATACGCTCTTTTGTAATATCGCCATTAACTACAGCTTTTTGCATATTGGAGACAAAATCTTTGTAATCAAATGGCGTCATTACCATATCAATTCCGGCGTTCACTGCTCTAACTAATGAATTATATTTATTATTTTCGATGAGATAGACACCATACCAATCGGAAACTACAAAACCAGAAAACTTCATTTCATTTTTTAGAATCTCTGTCAAAAGATGATAATTGTCAGAGTTTTTGGTATCTTGCCAACTAGCGGTACCTACCATAATGACACGTGCTCCTGCCGTGATTGCTTTTTGGAAAGGAGGTAAGTGAACTTGACGCAAAGTTTTTTCGTCAATAGTTATATTTCCTTCTTCTATTTGAAAATCTTTATTGCGGGATGTGCCATATATCATATTTCCGCCACCAATAAAATGTTTTGGGTTGGCTAAGACATTGAAATAGCCAGATGATGAATCCTGTGTGCCTTCTAAATAAGCAACTCCCAGTTGTGCGGCAGTGTCTGTATTTGAGCCAAAAGTTTCGTAGGTTTTGCCCCAACGGATATCTTGGACAACATCAAGATTGGGAGCAAAATTCCAATAAATTCCGGTCGCGGCCATTTCATCGGCTGTCGCTTTGGCAACGCGCTTCACTAAATCTGGATCTTGGCTAGCGCCCAAACCAATAGCATGAGGGAAAATGGTAGCACCAAGAACATTGCCATGGCCATGGACAGAGTCAATGCCATACAAAAGTGGTATACCTAGACAAGTATCTTTGGCAGCGTCTTGGAAACTATTTATCATTTGTAACCAGGCTAAAGGTGTATCAGTTTTTGGTCCAGCTCCGCCACCGCTTAATAACGCCCCTAAATTATATTTGCTAATATCATTAATATTATTGATGCTATTTTTTTCAATCAAAACCATTTGTCCTAATTTTTCCGCCTCAGTCATTCTACTCATTAAGTCGGCGACTCTTTCTTCAATTGTTAATTTTGAATCTTGGTAAGGAAGATTTGTTTGATGACAATCATTATTTTCATTAGCAGGCGATGAGGATGGTAATTTGAGAAAAATAAAAATTACTGTCACGATTAGAAGTGACGGTATAATTAAAAAGGTAATTAATTTTGAATGATAAAAATTAGAATTCATGATATTTTTTTAGAATTTGATGGTAAAGAAAAATAAATTTATTTTAGCCAAAAGATGCTTGCTAGTCGTATATTATGTCGTCAGTCTTATAACTAGCAAACATAGATAGAACAAACTGATATTGTTTGTTATACTATTTTTTGACCTTTAATCAGTCTTACGAGTACTACGATAACAGCTACAACAAGTAGGATGTGAATGAAACCTCCGATTGTGTAGGAAGTCATTACTCCTAGTAACCATAAGACGATTAGAACGATAGCGATAGTCCAAAGCATATGGGTATATATTAATCCGCCCAAGGCGGACAAGAGGGTTTAATTCCCCGTAGCTTTTGCTATCCCGACTTGGTCGGGATTCCTTCTCATACCTCGTTCCCGATTTTATCGGGACTGAGGGGTAGTTGATTGAATTAATTTTTGTAATTACCCCTCTATTTGAGTATAGCACAGAAACATACTATATTATAGCGTAATTGTTTTTTAGGGTTAATAGACAAATTTTGGTGAAAAAAATAGCACAACTATTGAAATATTAGTCGTGCTATTTTTTGAAATGTATATATATTTTTATAGAATGTAAATTATTATCAATTTTATCCCGATTCAATCGGGATTATAATAATTTTGGCAATTCATTCAAATTATTTCAAACCATGTTCTGTAAAACATTTGATATATTTTTTGTCAGATTCCAACAAGTGGTAAAGAAGCCAGTCTTCTAGAAAATCAATTAATTCAAAAGATATTTCAATTTCATGATTTAAATATTTTTTCTGTAAATCTAACACTTTAGCGGTGAATTTGTGATGTTCATTGATATGTTCTTCTGTATTCTCATAATTAAATAAAACAAAGTATTTTTCTTCAGTGGCAAAATGGTAACCAGCATATTTTATTAATTCATCTAAGATACCTCCTAACTTTTCTTTTGTATCTTTCTTGTTGATGGAATCAAAAAGATCAGAGATCATCCCGATCATTTTTTTGTGTTGTTGATCTATTTCTTGAACGTGCATGCTATATTCTTCTTTCCACTTAAAATCAAATGGCATATTTTTTTGTTAATAATAAAAATGCGTTATTCAATTAATTATTCGTAGTTTTTTCGCAAGGTAATTCATTAAATAGGTTGTTTAGATTATACCATAAAATTAGCAAAAAACAACTTTTATTTTTTCTTGCATTCATCAAGCTCTAATCTTAAACCAATATGTTGATTCATGATTTGTCCTAATTCGCCACCTGGTCCACCAATAGTTGTTTGACATTGACCAGTACTTTTGTCGTACATACTTTCAGATGTTTGTTCAAGTTGATCTTCAAAAGGACATTCACATTTATTGTTAGTAAATTCTCCTCCGCTTTGCTCGCAGTTGTATTTAACGATTTTACTCCACTCGTCAGAAGATGTTTCTTCTTGTGAGGTAGGTGGTAAACTAGGGCTTTGTTTTTGTTGTAATAAATAAACTAAACTACCAGATAAGATAGCTGTAATAATTATAGTGAGAATAATTTTTGAAATTTGTGACATATAGTTTGATTATGAATTATTTTGATTTATTCAATTCGTTCAACTGCCATTTCCTTTCTTTAGTAATTGCGTTAGTATCATTGTTTGTAAT
>MFRB01000058.1:5852-6007 GCA_001783255.1 Candidatus Magasanikbacteria bacterium RIFOXYD12_FULL_33_17 | reverse complement strand
TTTCATATTTATAGACGAGCATGATAAGAGCAGTCAAACGATATTCATGGATTTTATTTTCAAGCATTTTTTGCAAATCTACGAAACTAGCACTTTCATAATATTTCTTGGCAATTTTCCGTTGCAAAGGTACTGTAATACCAATGAATTTGTCA
>MFRB01000058.1:2230-5841 GCA_001783255.1 Candidatus Magasanikbacteria bacterium RIFOXYD12_FULL_33_17 | reverse complement strand
TTGTCCTTTGCCTGTCTTAAAAAAGCCTGAAAGGATGGTGGCTTTTGTAGGGTTGGCTAATTTATTTAGATCTAAAGTTATTTTTTTGTAAGACATAATTATTATTGTTGACTTTATTATATAATTTTTGTTTTTATTAAGCAATATTTGTTGTTAATTAGGTTGTGTTTAAATGTGGTTAAGACCTTGACTTTTTGGCTAAAATGTGGTAGCTTACTAAAGTAGTATTAATTATTATTTTTTTATAAAATATGTATAAAAAGCTTTTATTAACAATATTTTTTAGTTTTTTTGGCGCATTATTTTTTACAAATCCCATTTTTGCTACAGATTGGTTTGAAACAAATAAAATTACGTCATTACAAAGTAAAAGTCAGGATTTTTTTGGTAGCTCAGTAGATATTTCAGGTGATTATGCTGTAATTTCTGCAGTACAAGATGATACTCGTGGTTTTGATGCGGGTGCTGCTTATGTATATCATTGGAATGGTTCAGCTTGGGTAGAACAAATTAAACTTACTGCAAGTGATGGTGTGTTTTTTGACAAGTTTGGGTCAGATGTCGCAATTGATGGTGATTATATAATTATTGGAGCAGATAGCGCAAAATATAATGGCGAAGGAGGTGTTGGTGCCGCTTATATTTTTCATAGGTTAGGAGATACTTGGACTCAACAAGCAAAAATACGTGCAAGTAATGCGGCTGCTAATTATTTTTTTGGTAAAGATGTGGATATTTCAGGTGATTATGTAATAGTAGGCGCAAATACTGCTGATTATGATCAGGGTAATCAAGGATTTTCCTATATTTTTCATAGGGTAGGTAATGTGTGGACTCAACAAGCACAGTTTGCTTCTGATGGTTTGAGTACTACAAATGATGCTTATGGAAAATCTGTATCTATAGATGGAGATTATGCTGTAGTAGGTGCCTATTATGATCAATATAAAGGTGCTATATACATATATCATCGTGTTGGTGATATCTGGACTTATCAATCAAAAGTGACTTCGGAAGATATTGCTCAATTTGATCAGTTTGGTGGAGAAATATCTATTTATGGTGATCAAATATTGGTTAGTGCAAGTGGTGATAATAATAATGCTGGTGCCGCTTATTTATTTCAAAGATCTGGAAATACTTGGATACAGCAATCAAAATTTGTCGCGAGTGAAGTATCATCAAACAAAAATTTTGGTAGAGATGTTTCTCTTTCTAACAATGTTGCCCTTATAGGATCTTATGAAGTTCAAGGAACTACATATTTTGGTGCTGCTTATGTTTTGAATTATGAAGGCGGTGTATGGGTTGAACAAAAGTTACCTAGTACTGGGGTCAAAAGTAGTGATTTATTTGCTTATGGACTAGCTGTTGATGGTGTCAATGCTATAGTTGGAGCTTTTCAAGATGACACTATTGGTATTGATGCTGGTGCTGTTTATTCATATAGACAAAATCAATATGTTATTCCTCAAGTTGGAGAATTAAAAGGTAAAGTTTGGTATGATGAAAATGGCAATGCAAGTAAAGAAACAAGTGAAGCTTATGAATTAAAAAATATTTATATTTCTCTTTATAAAGATGTTGATAATTCTCATACTTTGACTGCTTCTGATACTTTGTTGGCTACTCAAAATTCTGGCAATGGTTTGAATAATGGTAGTTATGCGTTTGATAATTTGCCTGTAGGAGATTATCTTATCAAAGTAGATAAGGCTGACAGTGATTTGAACAATAGTGTTATAAATGCTTCTCGTACTTATGGTTTAATTACTAGAGAAGTAAGATCTATATCTGTTGTTGCTGGACAGATCATTGATAATTTGGATTTTGGTTTTGATGAAGTAGAAGTAAGAGCTTCTGTTTCTACTAATTCTATCTATGAAAGTGCTATACCAACAGCTGAAGCAAATATGTTTTTCAGTGTATTACCTTTGTCAGCTTTTCCTGTATCAATAAATTTGTCATATAGTGGTGATGCTACTCCAAATGTAGATTATAACAAATTGGATTTTGTATATATTGATCCTTTTGTTAGTTCTAGTAGTTTTGTAGTGAAAGTTAATGATGACACTGTGCCAGAAGTTTCAGAATTGATAAATATAGATGTGTTTAGTGTTTCTGGTGCTAGAAATTCTATTGCTAGTCCAATAAGTATTACTATTTATGATAATGATCCTATAATTTCTCAGCATAGTATCTCTGGCAATGTTTGGTTAGATAATAATACAAACGGATTAAAAGACAGTGATGATACTGTGGGTTTGAAAAATGTAGAAGTAAAATTGTATAAAGATGTGGATAGTTCTCAAACTTTGACACAAGTAGATATTTTGTTGGATACTATTAATTCTGATTTTTTTGGTAAATATAGTTTCAACAATTTGAACGATGATCAATATGTTGTTGTGATCAATGATTCTTCTGTTGCTTTAAAAAATGATACAGCAAATGGTAACAAGACTTATGGTCTGACTACTTCAAAAAGTATTTCTGTTCCATTGCAAAATAATGATTTCATTAATAATGATTTTGGTTTTGCTATCGCTCAAGTTAGTATGACAGTAGATAAAAGTACTCTTAGTGAAGATCCTGAGTTAGGAAACACTACTAACGTAACTGTGTACCTATCTGTCCCAACTGCTTTCGAGACTGGTTTGGTATTTGCTTATGGTGGAACGGCTCAGTCTTACAAGCCTGTGGCTACAGCTAATTTAGATTATACAAAGTTAGATTATATTAGTATTCCAGCTGGTAGTAAAACAGTTTCCTTTTCTATCAAAGCTGTACAAGATACTTTAGCTGAATATCCTGAAGTGTTTGATATTGAATTGGCTGGTGCTGTGAATGCTTCTGTAGTAGGAACGTCAAAAATTACTGTAACTATTTTTGATGATAATTGTACTTTGGATTTTGGTCTTTATATTTATTCACCACGTCTGATTTGTAAGAACAGTAATCCTAGTGCAACTAATGGTAGAACTCCAGCTTCCAATTTTTCTAATCTACCAAGTAGATTGCCAGAACAAGCCAAACAACCTATTTTACCAGTGCAGAGTAAGGCTCCTGTAGCTCCAATAAAACAAACTACAATCACAACTCCTGTTAAAGTAGAAACAAAAAAACAGGTTTGTAATTATGTAACAGATCCTAAGACAAAAAAATTGACTTACGTTTGTAAATAAACAGATTATTTATCTATAAATAAAAGCTCACTGAAATAAAAGTGAGTTTTTTATTTTTATGTTTTATGCTATAATAAAAGAAATAATTTTCTCGATTTTTTTATGAAGAAAAACATTTTTGTTTTTATTTTGGCTATATCACTGATTTTGCCAAATTTTGTATTGGCTGTAGCTCCAAGTAGTGAGAGTTTCAATATTACTGGTGGAGAAGTAGTGCCTACTGCTGGATCTGGTTTGTCTGAAAATTTTCAAGTCAATTTGTCTTCTGGTTCTGAAACCGGGAATCCTTCTTCTGAAAGTTTTTCTGTAACTGGGGGCTCATCTGTACCTCAAACAACTGATAATTCAGATGATGGACAAACAGCTGTTAATAATAGTAACGGAGGTTCTGGAATTGGCCAAACTAATGGAGATGTCATAAATCTT
>MFRB01000058.1:627-2220 GCA_001783255.1 Candidatus Magasanikbacteria bacterium RIFOXYD12_FULL_33_17 | reverse complement strand
AGATTTTTAATCTTAGTACTTCTACCGCTAAGATATCTTTTGATACAGATACTTTGGCAGTAGCATATATACGTTTTGGAGAAAATACTCAATTCAATTTAGAAACAGGCAAAGAAGAAAGTTATTTATTGAATCATAACTTTGTTTTGTCTGGATTAAAGGTTGCTACTAATTATAGTTTTGTAATATATCTAATAAATCGTCAACATAACGAAATTTTTTCTCAAGTATTTTCTTTCAAGACTTTACCTATTATTAATTTTGTAGATAATAATACCGATACACAGGCAGATAATCCATTCCTGGATACTAATCAAGAACAAGAATTTGTACCGGTAAAGACGACAGAGGTAAATAATGATTTGGTGCCAGTAGATAGTAAAGATACTTTGGAAGTCAAATATACTAATGTTTTTGATTTGTATAATATCACACCTCAATATGTAGATAAAAATTTTATAGATTTGGTAGAAAATTTCAAAAAATTACCAAAGGACACAATAGATGGTGTTAATGCTCTCAAACCTGGTTTGGTAGATAATTTTGGAGTTTTGCAACAAAATGTCTATGAAAGTTTGAGTTTTGATGAAAAAAAGTCTATAGAAGAAATTACTGGTTTAGTGTTGCCAATTGAAAATGATATTGAAAAAATAAATATTACGGTAGGTGATAGAAAAGAACTTGCCAAAATATTTGGGGCTGATTGGTATAGTCTTCCTGATAGTCAATTATTTTTTAGTTTAGATTCAAGTCTTCTTAATAAAAAAGTTAGTGAAATTATAGTTAGTATAGAAAATAATACCTATTCTTTAACAAAAAATGAAGGTAGTGGTAATTATGAAGGATTTGTAACTGTGCCTAGTAAGAGTGCTAGATATGAAGTTTTGTCTAGAATAACTTATGCAGATGACACTTATGAAGATGTTCACAATAGCTTGTTTGTGGATAAATATGGCTTTGTTTACGCTAGCAAAAGTGCGCCATTTGATTGGTCAAAACCATGGCAATTTTTGACACAGGAAAAAATATTTTTGAGTAATACAAAAATAATTTTGGAACAAAAAAATGAAGATGGTACCTGGAGTATTTGGTCACAACATAGTGATAATGTGTATAATCCTGCTTTTACGGATGTTTCTGGTAGATTTGCTTTTTTTGTGGACAACGGTACTTATCGTTTACATGTTTATAATCAAGATTTTGGAGACAAATTTAGTAAAGAATATCAAGTTGATAATGGTATTTTCAATTTTAATGTTGAAATTGCTAGTAGCAATAGTCATTTGTTGTTTTTCTCTTTCACATTATTTATAATTTGTGGTATAATAATTGCAAAGTTTATTTTCTTTAGAAAGATCTAAGGGAAAATTTTTAACTATGAAAATTTTTTCAAAATTATTTACTGGAATGGCAATACTTTTTTTGTTATTCTTTTTGTTTTCAAGTTTTGTAAAAGCTGTTAGTGTTCCTCGTTATTTGGGATATTCTGGTACTTTGAACAGTGCTGCTGGAAGTCCTGTGACTGGAAGTTATAATATCGTTTTCAAAATTTATAATGCTTCTAGTGGTGGTACTGCACTTTGGACAGAAACG
>MFRB01000058.1:0-536 GCA_001783255.1 Candidatus Magasanikbacteria bacterium RIFOXYD12_FULL_33_17 | reverse complement strand
TTGGTATCACTGTAGCGACTGATAGTGAAATGACACCACGTACGCCACTTAGTTCTGTTGGTTATTCTTTTGTTTCTGATGTTTCTTATGGAGCTTTCACATCTTCTACAGCAGCGAGTACCTCCACTGTTTCTGGTGGCAATATGTATTATAATACTGGCGATGGTAATTTGTATGTTTATGATGCTATAGCCGAAGATTGGGTAGACATGACTTCTCAGGGTACTTCTATTGTTGATGGTACTGCTACTAGTACGATACTTACTTGGGATGGTTCAAACTGGTCAGAAAATACTAATTTTTTGGTTGATTCTTCTGGTATGGTTACTACTGGTACTTGGCATGGGGCTAGAATAGATATTTCTGATTATACAAATTTGGCGGTGAGTGGGGATTTGGTTTTGACCGATGATACATTGTCAGTCTCATCTACGATTGCAAGAGTTTCTGATTTGCATAGTGCTATTACTTTTGACACTTCTACATATAGTTATTTAAGTTTGGTTGGTCAACAAATAGTGTTAGGTCAAATAGAT
>MFRB01000057.1:6816-9353 GCA_001783255.1 Candidatus Magasanikbacteria bacterium RIFOXYD12_FULL_33_17 | reverse complement strand
CCAATACCAATATTGGTAAACTGGTTATGAAAACAGCTGACTTCAGTCCCCCAACTCCTCAAGCCGTACTTGAAATTTTCAAATCAATAAATCTTGATGTCAAAGGAAAAAATATTACTATAGTTGGTGCAGGAGCACTAGTCGGCAAACCACTTTCCATAATGCTTTTGAATAAACAAGCGACAGTCACTACTTGCAACGAACACACTAGAGATCTGAAAAAAATCCTCAAAAAATCTGACATCATAGTATCCGCTGTTGGCAAAAAAGATTTGATACGCAAAAATATGCTAAAGAAAAATGTAATTATTATTGACACGGGCATTGCTTTTGCAAACAACAAAATGTATGGTGATGTAAATTTTGAGGAAGCTGTCAAAAAAGCCAAGTTTATCACACCTACTCCTGGCGGTGTTGGTCCAATTACTGTTTCTTTGCTCATGAAAAATTTGCTGACTTGTTCACAAAAAAAATATGAATAGTAAATTAATAAATTTAATAAAAAAATACCACAATTTCATTGCGTGGTTTTTTATTTTTGTCATTATCTTTGCTTTGTATTATCCAGCTTTGCACGGCACTTTTATTCTCGACGATTATGTCTGGATAGAACCATTAAATTTGGCACAAATTGGACATCTCTTTATTGGATCATGGGAACATGGCAATACTTTACGCCCAATAATGCGTCTACTATTTTTTGCAAGTAGAATCATGTTTGATGAATGGCCTTTTGGTTGGCATTTAATAAATATTTTTTTGCACACCAGTATCACTTGGTTTATCTATTTTATTTTACAAAAAATTAGTAAAAAACATTTACTTCCAATTTTGATAGCATTATTGTTTGCAGTACATCCAGATCATCACGAAGTAGTAGCTTGGATTTCTGGACAGACTCATTCTTGGGGATTACTTATATCTTTAATTTCTGGATTATTCTTTTATTTATCTTTCACAAAATTACAAAAAAATAAATTGAATATTACTTTAGCTTATATTTTTCTTATTTTAGGATTTTTGACTTATGAAGTTTCTTTTGCAGTACCACTCATCCTTACAACAACTCTAATAATATTCAAAGAACTACGTAACAAAAAAAATTATCTACTCACATTTTGTACTTTTTTAATTTTGGGGATGCTTATTGTCTATCGCTATTTTATATTAGGCAAAAGTCTAGGTAGTGTCGGAACCAATCAAAGCAATATTTTTTTAGCACCTTTTCATAATCTGCGCTCTGTTGTACTTTTATTTTTTTATACTAAACAAATATTATTATCTTATTTAGCTTTATTTATTCTTATTATTACAGCTAGTTATAAATATTTTTTCAAAACAAACTTATATTTGAAGCTAACGCTATTATCTTTTGCTTCTGTTGTCATCACCTATTTACCTTTCGCTATTGTCAAAGGTGTGGCTCCACGTTTTCTTTATTCTTCTATTTTTTTCTTCATACTTGGTTTAGGTTTTTTTATTCTAGCAATAAAACAAGAAAAGAAAATAATAAATTATTTGATCTATGTAAGTATCGCTATTACACTTATACTAAGTCTGACACGAGCTACACAGACAATAAGTCAATACAAAAAGCTTACCGACACCTACACTCTCGTTAGAAACCAAGTAACAACAGATTATCCAACATGGCCTGACAAAAAAGATATGTTGTTCTATGACATTCCCAATGGGATTCCAGATGGTAACAGATCAATACTAGCTTTCCTAACTTATTTTGATAAAGAAATATTATATGGTTACAAAAACCAAACTATTTCTGGCAAAATATATAGAGCAGAAAAATTGAGTTCTGAAAATTTACAAAAATTATTAGACAACAAACCAATAATTTACAAATTCAAAAATTTGGAAAGTGGTTTGGAAAAAATATCAGACTAACTATGAAAACAATAATCGTCATACCGACTTACAATGAAAAAGAAAATATTGAGAAACTAATCAATAAAATTTTTGCTCTAAATATAATTGGTTTAGAAATCTTGGTAGTTGACGACAATTCTCCAGATGGTACAGCTCAAGTAGTCAAAAATTTACAAAGTAAATATCCCCTACATATTCTAGAACGTGCCAGCAAGCTTGGTCTTGGTTCTGCTTATATTGCTGGCTTCAAAAAAGCTTTAGAATTGCAAGCTGATCGTATTTTCGAAATGGATGCTGATTTTTCGCACGACCCAGACGATTTACCAGCTATACTTGAATCTGCCAAAAATTATGATTTAGTAATTGGTTCAAGGAAAATAGCTGGCGGAAAAATTATCGGCTGGGGCTTCACTCGCAAATTCATGAGTAATGGTGCAATGTGGCTCTCTAGAATATTGCTTGGACTAAAAGCCAAAGATGTCACAGCAGGTTTTCGTTGTTTCAATTCACAAGTGTTAAAAACGCTAAATCTTGATGAAATCAAAAGCAATGGTTATGCTTTTCAAGAAGAACTACTATACAAAACACAAAAAGCAGGCTTTACAATCACCGAGATTCCTGTTACATTTATTGACAGAAGAGAGGGAAAATCA
>MFRB01000057.1:0-6762 GCA_001783255.1 Candidatus Magasanikbacteria bacterium RIFOXYD12_FULL_33_17 | reverse complement strand
TTTAAGTAAAAATATATGGAAATATCTAAACCTGGACAAACAGAATCGGATGTACTAAAAGCTATGGGTGAACTAAGTAAGAAAGATCTTGGAACACTAGATAAAACAAGAACTCATGTAGCAGAACAAAGAGAAAAATTACAACAAACTCTAGCGAATATAGATGGACAAAATGAAAAAAAATATGCAAATTCAAGAGAATTACAAAAAAAATTAACCGAAATTTTAAAACCCTATTTAACAGGTCCAGTCTCTAAAAAAAGCAGTGGTGAATATATTTCAGAATTTACAACACCAGTATCAACAATGAAGATTGTAAAAACTACTGAAGGTATCTATTTAGAAAGTAAACTTGGAACAAATTTTTTATATCAAAAATTAGAAGAAACAAGTTTTGAAGAATTACAAGCCCAAATAAAAGAAGCATTCCCTACAGAAATTTAAAAAATGAAAACCACTAGCTCAGCCACTAGTGGTTTTTTTTGTTGATTATACCAGCCAAAACAAACTTATCGAGTTTGAATAACATTTAGGGAGTTTGAGGGGAAAGCTGTTTGAGCCCCGTTGTTTTCTAATGATTATTTCGCAAGTGGCAACACAGGCGAGTTCTTTCCCCTCAAAACTTTTTGTTACTTTTTAGTTATAAAAAGTAAAGGCTTCTTTATAAAAAAGGTTTTTAATTCAATCAAATTTATTGATATTTAAATTCTCGTCTTTTACTTTTTACAAAATTATTACTTAATTCCAGGGGCTCTGCATTTAAACGCATTCACCAGCTTACGCTGGTGATTTATCTGATTAATAAAAAATCCCTTAACCAGGGATTTTTTTTATAATATTTTCTAATTCCTCAATACTCTTCACTCGTACGAGTTCACTCCTAAGATCTTTCGTTCCAGCCATGCCTTTGAAATAATAAGACAGATGTTTTCGAAATGTGGTGATCGCTTTTTCACCATAATGCTGTATATGAAGTTTGGCGTGTGCTATTACCACGCGTTTCAATTCGTCTAGAGGAACATCTTCTCTATCTAAACCTTTGAAAATCCAAGGATTACCAAGCGCTCCCCTACCAATCATAATTCCATCAGCTCCGGTAATTTCTAAACAACGTTTGATATCTGCTTGATTTTTGATATCACCATTGGCAAAGACTGGAATAGAAATTAGTTTTTTTACTTGAGCAATTTTTTCCCAATCAGCTGTTCCTGTATAGCCTTCTTGTTTGGTGCGACCATGTATAGAAATGAAGTCAGCACCAGCACTTTCCATCAGTGGCGCAAAAGTCAAAATATCATCATTTTCAGTCCAGCCCAATCTAGTTTTAATACTGATTGTGACGCCCAAATTTGCCTTTTTTAGAGCTTTTACTATGTCATAAGCCCTTTGTGGGTCTTTGAGTAAAGCTGCTCCACAATCGGCTTTTCCAGCTATTTTTGGCACAGGACAACCCATATTTACGTCGATTCCATCTGGTTTGTAATTTGCTACAATAAGTTTGGCAGCGCTGACTACAACTTCTGGATAAGCTCCAAAAACTTGCTGGATGATAGGATGTTCATTATTATCAAATTTACACATTCTCAAAGTCTTTTCATTGGTTCGGACAATCGCTTCTGAACTCACCATTTCTCGAAATATCACAAAATCGTCTCCAGCTACCTGGCGACAGATTTGACCAAAAGCCCAGTCCGTCATGTCGGCCATAGGGGCAAGAGCGAGAATTGGTTTTATTTTATCTTTGAAAATCATAAATATAATTGCGTAATTTCATTTCTTTTGCTATAATTTCAGCAAATCCTAGTATACATTGGATACAAAAACGTTCTGATTATACTACAATATAGTGATAAAATCAAGAGTTATTCTGATTATATACCAGTTATCCTTTTTCATGTTTTCCCATGGTGATTAATGAATAAAGGACGCGAAACAAAATTTTTTCAATTGATTTTAAAGGGGAATAAAGTGTTTCCGTCTGTTGTAAAACAGTCAAAAACTAATTTATTAATGTGTAAAATATTTAATATGGAACAACCACCTAACAATCCAGAATTTATTAGTAACAAGGAAAAAGTTCGTCAATCCTACATAAGTTCTGTTGAACACATTATTCCATTTGATTCGGAGGAAGAAAAAATTCAAGAAGAAGTTATTGGATGGCTTAGAGGTACAGATCACGTTACTAAAAAAGAAAGTCCAGATCAACATCTAGGCGTTGTCGCTCTTGTTATTAGTCCTACGATGGATAAGGTTTTTCTATTAAACCACAAAAAGGCGGGGGCTTATTTAATGCCCGGTGGACATGTTGATCTTGGAGAAACTTTACAAGACGCAATTCAAAAGGAACTTTTAGAAGAACTTGGTTTAACAGTAGATATGAAAAGATCTAATCCATTTTATATTTCAAAAATTTTAACTCAAGGTAAAAATGCTGGTCATCATGACATAACTACCGTTTTTAGGATTATAGTGGATCCCTCCACCACTTTTTCTGTTGAAGAGAAGGAAGCAGATGAGGCAGGTTGGTTTGATTGGACTGAACTAGATTCAATGCCTGCTTTTACTCAATTACCACGAATAAAACAGAAGCTCTCTGTCGAAAAACTTATTCTTTTAGACAATGGTGGTGTGCTTTCTGATCATTATCAACAACCACATCACAAGGATTTGGCCGACATACTTGGTGTTGATGAAGAAAAACTAAAAGCGCTTTTATCTGAAAAATCACCTCACGGCGAAGCTTACCGAAAAAATTTAATTTCTCGGGAAGAGTTTTGGTCAATTGTTGTTAAACTATCTGGATCTGTGGCTGATTTAGATTATTCTCAACTTGAAAAACTATGGGCGGAATCTTACCAAGTCAATTCTCATATCGTTGATATTTTAAAAAGATACAGAAATGTAGGAGTTAAAACGGGTTTATTATCAAATGCTGATACGTATAGAAAAAAACATATGGAAGAGAGACACGCTAGCTTTCTTGATTATAGCATTGTTAGTTCCGATGTCGGTTCTTTAAAACCCGAAAAAGAGATATTTGAAAAAGCTATTGAAAAAGCTGGCATTCCATCTAAAAATATAATCTATGTCGATGATAGAGAAAGTCATGCTAACAAGGCTACTGAGTTAGGTATGCAAGGTGAAGTATTTAGCACTTTGGAAGATTTAAAATTAAAATTAAAGAAATTTTATAGAGACGGTCGTTAAATAACCCTAAATTGTATGAGAATCACTATGTTAAAAAATAATAAAAGGTGGATAATCGGTACTCTGATGTTTTTAGGTATCGTGATTAATTACATGGATAGGGTTAACATTTCTCACGCTATACTTCAGATCAAAGCCGAGTTTCACCTTTCTTCACTACAGCAAGGTATTATTCTGTCTTCATTTTCATGGGGATATGTCGCATTTATGTTGTTTGGAGGTTATTTGGTTGATAAAAAAGGTTCAAGAATAATGGGTGCATTATCATGTTTTCTTTGGTCTATATTTACAGGTTTAGGAGCACTGGCTGGTAATTTTAAAGTTCTTTTGGGCTCCAGAGTGCTGCTTGGGATGGGCGAAGCCCCTATTTTTCCATCAAATGCAAAAGTTGTAAAACAATGGTTTCCTTTAAAAGAGAGGGGTCGAGCGACAGCCTTATTTGATTCAGGCTCTTATATAGGATCAGCAATTGCTGCCCCTTTTATTATTTATTTGATGGTTACATTTGGATGGAGATACTCTTTTGCTATTTTTAGTATTCTTGGAATTATTTGGTCTATTGTATGGTTTAGTTATTATCGAGATCCTGAAGAATTTAAAAGTCTATCGAATGAGGAGAAAGCTATTTTGCCAATACAAAAAAATAAAGAACCTGATGTGAAAGTTAAAAATCAAATTCTAACTCTTTTAAAAAATAGAAAAATTATAGGTATATCAATAGGGTTTTTCTGTTACAATTACTTAAAAAGTTTTTTCCTTACATGGTTTCCAACTTATTTAGTTATGGAAAAAGGGTTTAGTTTAATAAAGGTTGGATTTGTTGCGATGATACCACCACTAGTTGCAATTTTAGGAGAATTATATGTTGGCTATCTAACCGACAAAATGATTTCAAAAAATATCAATGTATCTTTTGCACGAAAAATACCCCTTTGTTTAGGTATGCTGATTTCTTCCGTAATTATTTTTTCTGTATTTGCAGAAAGTATTTGGATGGCAATGTTATTATTAACAATTTCTTACACTGCTTTAATATCGGCTTCCCCAGGGATTTGGGCCATTCCTGGTGATTTGTCTAGAACTAAAAATATGGTAGGCACTATTGGTGGAATTCAAAATACTTTTTCGAATATGGCGGGTATTATTGCACCTATTATGACGGGATTTTTATTGGATAGGACAGGATCTTTTGTTGTACCAATTATTCTTTCGGGAGTAATTGCTATTTTAGGAGCTATCTCATATTGGTTTATTGTAGGAAAATTGGAACCTGTCGTTTAATCAAATTGATGCATCATAAACTATGAAGGAAATTGAAAGAAAATTTTTTATTAAAACTAGCCCTGATATTTCAGCAATTACTCCATGGCACAGCGAAAGATTTTTTCTGAAAGGAAAAGATGACACTGAGGAAAGAATATCAAAAATTCAAGATAAATTTTACTATGACAAAAAAAATGTAATATCCGCCATTGAACGAAATCGAGAGAAAAAAGAGATAACAGAAAATGAGTTTAACAATCTCAAATCTCGCGCATACGGCTCAACCATACGTGATACATACCTTTTGTCAGAAAATCCAAAAATAACTTTACAAATCTATCAAGGGCAGTTTAAAGGTTTAATCCGTGCTGAAGTTGAGTTTAACTCTATAGAGGAAGCTGATACATTTATTCCTCTGTCTTGGATGGGGAAAGAAATTACGGGTTTAGATATTGCTAGAGATTCTACAATTTTATAGTGGCTGTAATAAAAATAATAACATAAATAATGTGTTTTTAATTTTAGGCATTCATCACTCGCCCCTCTGCCCAAAATCCAAAACGTAAAAATTTTGTTCGCGATTATTAATAACAAAACAGCGACACGGGAAAATATAAAAAAGATAAAAAATTTACATCGTACAACAGCACAATATGCAGTTCAAGAAAAAGTGTGTTAATAATTTTAGAAGAAGGGATTGAAGGTGTTATTAATAGAGCTAAAAACGCAAGAACAAAGTATTCAGATGCTGATTACTACGTTGGTATGGAAGGATATGTTGATACTAATAAATATGGAATGTTCTTAGCTGGGGTTGTCGCAATAATGGATAAACATGGTGAGATTGGTGTTGGTATAAGTGCAAAAATGCAACTTCCAATGTTTATACAGAAAAAAATTCAAGATGGCGAAGAGTTAGGCCCTTTGGTTAAAGATTTAATGAATGATACTAATGGTAATATTAGACAATTTGATGGAACGAACGGAATACTTTCAAAAGGTCTGTATAATCGTGTTGACGAATTTAAAGATGCTACGAATTGCGCGTTAACAAGGTTTCAATCGCCTGAATTTTTTAATAAGAAATAAAAAACAACAAATAAATAGTAACTAATGTTTAATTCAAATAATGCGACGCAACTGTAAATCATGCCAATATGTTAGTTGAAATTAAAAAATATTCTATCACAAAAACCATCTAAAAAGCTTAGCTGGTTTTTTTACCCAAACATTTTATCAACACAAAGATTTTTATTTAAAAATCAAAGTGCTATACTATAATCAATAACTGAAATTACCAATTAATCACTTACTTACCCCCTACCCTATTTTACACTAAGGTAGCTAACCCCAAATTATATGGACGAAGAAAATAATGAAGCAATTCAAGAGGAAACAAAAGTGGATTCAAAAGTGGAAGAAATTCCCGAAATAAAGAAAGAAAAAAAGCCAAAGAAATGCTTTTTACACTCTGCTCTCATGCCTTTTTTATTTTTGATTCTGTTTGGCGGTCTTTTTTATTTTTTTGCTTATGATTTGGCAAGTATCAAATACCCTGATATTACTGACGCTCGTATAACTAAAATTTTTAGTAAGTATAGTATTTTCGCTGGACTTGCACTTGGTTTCATCTCTATGCTTGGAGGATACATTGTTTATTTTATTTTGAAAAAAACCAAACTGAAAGATTGCAAATTAATTTTTCCAGCTATCGCCTTACTTATGACTTTGCCTTGGTATTTTTTTGCTAGACAATTAGTTTATTTTGAAAACAAATATACTGACATTGGTAGAGGTGTTATTTACTACATTGGCGTACCACTATTATCCACCACCAAATTTTTGTTTTGGTTACTCGCTATTTGGACTTTGATAATCATTGTCAAAACAGTAATCAGCAAAAATCTTGCCAAAAAATCTGCTTTAGTCGCGACTATAATGATAGCTCCCCTATTTCTCACAGGCTGTGTAAGTAATATAAATGAATGGGCTTGTAGTTTCTTTGATAATCCTGATCATTGTTTACAAAATGCTGCAGTCCAAGGAGGAGCTGCGGACACTTGCGAAAAAATAAAAGGCGAAGATTTTGCAGATTCAGGTTCGAATCCACCAAAAGACAAATGCTATCTACGTATTGCTGAAAATACTGGCGACCTTAGTGCTTGTGACAAAATAGAAGGTGGTATGTATTCATATACCAAAGAAGAATGCTTGCTCAACACTTCAGTAAAATTCAAGAATCCTGAAGGCTGTATCTTACTTTCTGGAGCAGACAAAGAAAATTGCGCT
>MFRB01000056.1:6369-7969 GCA_001783255.1 Candidatus Magasanikbacteria bacterium RIFOXYD12_FULL_33_17 | reverse complement strand
TAAAATTTTCAATATTTACTATTCCCAATTCTTCCAACAAATTTAAAGTACGATAGACAGAAGCTTTATCAACGTCTTTGATAAAACTATGGATATCCTGCGCTGACAAAGCTTTGTGATTATGTGATAAAAGCTCCAAAACCTTCTCGCGAGGCTGGGTAAGCTTGTAACCATTGTTCTTCAATTTTTCTAAAATATTTTTCATAGTGAAGATACTATAACACAATTGCGAATGATTTGCAATAGCAAACTGTCCACAAGTATGATATAATAAAAACGTCTTTATTTTATTAAGAAAAATAAACTATGAAAACAAAAATAATTATAACCTCATTATTTTTTGCATTGTCTTTTCTAGCGTTACCTTCACCTAGTTTGGCAGCTCCAATAGAATATGCTGAAACAACAAACGAAGGTCTAAAAGAAGAATTGCTAAATCCAGAAGATATACAACAAAATGAATACAGTAAAGCTACCATACTCCATATTGATGATGAAGGTAGCAACACTATTGCTGAAGATTACATCGAAGATTACCAAATTTTTACAGCCAAAATTTTATCAGGGAAAGAAAAAGGGAAAGAAATACAAATAAAAATATCTGGTATAAAAACTATTGATAAAATTCAATATCATTCAGTCGGAGAAAAAATTGTAGTAGTAAAAACTTATTCCATAGATGGTACAAATAAATATGATTATGCTGACAATTATAGGATGTCTGCACTTATCACAATTTTTATAATCTTTATTTTACTAGTTTTATTTTTGGGAAGACTAAAAGGTTTTGGAGCGCTCTTAGGATTATTTTTTAGTATTCTAGTATTGTCTCTTTTCATAGTACCGCAAATTGCTCAAGGAAAAAACCCTTTAACTATTACAATAATTGGTTCACTTGTTATTGTTAGTGTTTCATTATATCTAGCTCACGGCTTCAACAAAAGAACTAATTTATCAATGCTCAGTACTATTATTACCTTAGGAATATCTATTTTAATAGCACAATTTTTTGTGCATATGTCTAGTCTATTTGGTATGGGTTCAGAAGAAGCTTTTTTCTTACAGACGGCTCAATTTGGCGAAATAAATTTGCAAGGTCTTTTGTTGGCTGGAATAATCATCGGCACACTCGGCGTTTTAGATGATATTACCACAGCACAAACAGCTGTTATCGGAGAATTACGCATTGCCAATCCAAATCTTAACAAAAATGAATTATACAAAAGAGCCTTAGTAGTTGGCAAAGAGCATATTTCTTCTTTAGTAAATACTCTAGTACTTGCTTATGCAGGTGCATCTCTTCCACTTTTTTTACTTTTTTCAGCAGCACAAAGTTCACCACTTTGGTTTACTATCAATAGTCAATTCATATCTGAAGAAATAGTTCGTACTTTGATTGGAAGTATCGCTTTAGTTTTAGCAGTACCTATTTCGACTTACATCGCTGCTCATTTTTTGAGCAAAAGCAATATTGATAAAATGCAAAAAGAAAATTACCAAGGTCATCACCATCACTAAAAATATTTATAAAAAAACGTCAGTTTATAAACTGACGTTTTTTATTTGAAAATGAATCAACTAGCGAGTAGTCAAGACTCTA
>MFRB01000056.1:1255-6295 GCA_001783255.1 Candidatus Magasanikbacteria bacterium RIFOXYD12_FULL_33_17 | reverse complement strand
TAAAATTTTGTTCTTCTTGAATACAAGTTTCACTTTGAGGACTATCATAATTCAAACATTGAGGATATTGAACTATAAATTCAATACTCACTATTTTTTCTATATCAGTACCAGATACTTCATCATAGACAAGATGATCTATCATATATTTATACGTAGTAAATACCGATTCAGCAGCTCCCTCACTATTGGTAACTATACAATAATTTCTACCATTTATTTCTTTTTGTACACCAGAATCACAAACAAAATTGCCAACAAACTCAACTACCTTTGGTGGCCAACTTTCTAATCTCACAAATTCCAAACCTGGTATTTCTTTTGGTGCTCTAAATTTCAATCCATCTTGAACAAATTCTTGCCAATCCAAATTATTAGCATCCAAACCAGTCTCTGGTAAAAATCCAACATCAACATTACTATCTGTGTTGTCTTCTCCAGGACATGGAGCAAACTTACATCCACCATCACGCATCCTACTTACATACGAGCCATCTGGACAAAGCTTAGCATCAGCTGTACAAAAATATTCTTCAATATTATCATTGTTACTATTATTTACGGTGTCAGATTTAAATAATTGTTTTGAAAATAAAAAAAAGACAACTAACAAACCAACCAAAGCAAAAAATAAAAATAATAAGATTGCTACAACTTTTGATTTTTGTTCATTCATATAATTTTTTTAAAAATAATCTAATTAACTATGTTGTAGCAAACTGACGAGATATAAGAAAGAACATCTTCATCTAGATTTTATCAGAACTAGAAATTAAACCCTCTTGTCCCGACTAAGTCGGGATTAGCTATTTCAATTTTCAAGAGTTCTTCACCTTTATTAGCCCAATTATCTAAACCAAGATACTTCATCTCCAAAATATAATCACTAACAACTTGTTCTTTGTCATCTTTTACAGTTAACCTTGATATATAGTTAATCATTATATCATAATGATTCTCTTCTCTCATTGTATCATCTTCTATCTGAAGCCACAACTGATTATCAAACGCCCATTTGATAAATTCAGCATCATTACTTTGTTCGTCTATTTTATCAACTATTCTTTGATCAGCTTCAACAGTATCAATACCAGTATAACTGGTACCAGACAAATAATTTTTTATAGGTCCAATCATCTTTTGTACATATTCCCCAGCAGTAGCCGGGTCATAAGGTATATCTTGAACATTATAACTTGGTCGCATGGCTAATGTAATTTTTTCTGAATTATTTTTCAAATCCATATTAATCAAAACCTCAACTATTTTTTCACTTTGCGAAAAGCTCAAATCAGTCTTAACCAGTTTATATAAAATATAATGAAAAGGTAAATCAAGTTTTGATTCTTTTTCTGGTAAATACTTTGTCATGAGTTGTTTGATAAAAGTTGAATGATTACGAGCGCGCTGTGGTTCACCAATCGCATAACCCTGACGCTGGCGAAGCCACTGCAAGGTCTCAGTCGTTGGCAATTTCAAATTACGTAAAATACCCAGCGTCTCCGAAAATCCAACCATCACAAGATAGTCAGCTTTTTTACCCAGAATTTTTTCTATTTTGTCTATTCCATACTCAAGGCCTGCCAAACCACAAGCATTAGAAACATAATAATCAGTAGAAGTTGAAGCTTTACCAGGTGGCAAAGGAGAATAAGTACCACGAGGAACAGCCGTGACTTGGATATTACTCTTATTTTTATCTATCTCAATCATTTGAATCACATCACAATGTCCAGCTGTCTGCCCTGCCCGACTATCCAGACCGATAAGCAAAACACGCACCAAACCATCTTCCCCAAAAGGGTCAACCTTATTGTCTATAGCGGTTTCTTCTGCCTGACGAGATTTAATAATATCTTCTATTTCAATAGATTGTCGATCAATTATTTCTTGTCCAACTTTTTGTTCATCTGACTTTCGAAAAAACAAAACAAAATAAGCCACTATAAGCAAAGTAATGACGCTAATAACAAAAATAAAAATGAATTTTAGAGCTTTATGTTTCATATTTCTATTGTACTATATTTTCTAAAAAAATAAAATATTTCTAAACTATGGCTACAATGCAAAATTTAAGCAAAAATTTGTGTAATTCGTATATTACAAAAAACAGCTGAAAGTAGCTGCCCTATAATAGAGGTAAGCCAATAAATTGTCAAATAGCCTTTTCACTTTCCAAAATTTCTTTCTTCTTATCAGACCCTTTATTATAACCACCAATTTTACCATCAGATCTTACAACCCGATGACAAGGGATATTTGGATCGTAATTTTTGTTCAAAATGTTGCCAACAGCGCGATAAGCTTTGGGTGAACCTACCTTGTGAGCCACTTCTTTGTAAGTCAAGACTTTACCTTTGGGAATTTGTCTCACAACATTGTAAACATTATTTTTGAAACTAGAAGGCGTACGAAAAGCTGGTTTACCCTGACGTTTGCCAACACGAGCATAATTTTTCATACAATATATATTATATATTTAGTATAACACTAATATACAAAATACAAAACATACACACCATTTTAACATGAGGTCTTTATTATTAAGAAAAACACCAGCTTAAGCTGGTGTTTTAATTTTATTTTGATCTTGAAGGTTTGGTCATTCTATTCCCCATACTACGCTGACGTAGGGCACCAGCTTCACTCTTAGCTTTGGCATGGAAACCACTTCTTTTAGGAGCTGGCTTCTTAAGCCCTTGAAGAGTAATATTCAAATCAGAACTTTTTTTATTTTCTATTTTTTTTAGATTTTTTAATACTTTACTAAGCAACATACAAATTTTTTAAAAAAAAATTTAAATATAATCAAATTATATACTATCTACAATTAATTTACAAGAACGTTACTTTTATCTTTCACCTCTAGCTTGAGTACGTCCATAACGACGTTCACGACTAAAATTACGACGACGTCCTTGATTTTGTCCTTGACCTTGACCACCACGCTGGCGTTGTTGTCCACCAAAACTTTGTCTTGATGAAAAACTTCTATCTGCAGAAAAACTTTCTGACTGTTCACGTGCTATAATTGGTAAGTCCAAAATTGGCAAAGTTTTTCTAATTAATTTTTCTATTTTTCTAATGTCCATTTTTTCTGATGGTGTCACAAATGAGATTGCTTTTCCTGAACGTCCAGCACGGCCAGTACGACCAATACGATGAACATAATCTTCAGAATTGTCTGGTAAATCAAAATTGATCACCAAAGAAATTTGTTTGACATCAATGCCACGAGCTGCAATGTCAGTTGCTACCATAATTCTAAATCTACCTCTAGAAAAGCCCTCTAATGAAGCCTTACGTTGACCTTGAGTACGATTGGAATGAATTTCAGTAGCACTATGACCAACAGTATTTATATCACGAGCAATACGTTTAGCACCATGTTTGGTACGAGAAAAAATCAAAACAGTATCATCTTTATAAGTTTTCAAAAGAGAATAAAGTAAACGCATTTTGTCTGGTTTACTAATAATAAAAACTTCTTGTTCAACATTTTCAGCAGAAGTTCCTTGTGGAGCAATCTCAATACGCAATGGCATTTTCATAAAAGCACTAGCCAAACTTGAAATTGAAGGTGGCATAGTAGCTGAAAAAAGCATTGTTTGTCTGTTGACTGGAGCCAATTTGAAAATACGTCTTATTTGTGGCAAAAAGCCAACATCAAGCATTCTATCTGCTTCATCCAAAATAAGCATACTAACTTTATCCAGTCTATATTGTCTTTGTTCCATCAAATCATCAAGACGACCTGGAGTAGCAATCACAATATGTGGATTATTACGCAAATCTTTAATTTGTGGTCGAGATGATACACCACCAATAATCACAGCGATACGAAGCCCTAAACTCTTACCAATACTACTTAAAGCGTCCGCTACTTGTTGTGCCAATTCACGAGTTGGAACTAAAATTAAGCCCTGACCACCATTGCCTGTAGCTAAATTTTGAATAAGAGGTATCCCATAAGCCAAAGTTTTACCAGTACCAGTCTGAGCAATACCTACCACGTCTTTACCTTCAAGAGCACCTGGAATAACCTGATGCTGAATAGGTGTAGGCTTTTCAAAGCCTTTGTTTTTGAGAATTTCTAAGAAATTCTTTTTGATACCAAGATCGTCAAAACGACCGGTATCGATATGTTTTTCTGTCATAAAAAAAATGTGTGACCCAATATTTCCAAGAGTCACACTTTGTTCGCACATGGCGAAATGACACAAAAAAATTCGAGTCGCAGGACTATTTCTAGCCGTGCATATAAATTAATACCAAAGTATAGCAAAAAAGTAATACTTTGTCAAGGAAGACCAATCAAACATTAATATTTGTTTAGTATCTATTTAATATACGTCTAATATTTTTCAGATATGAAAAAAATATTATAACGAATATTAACAGATACTATTTTTTACTATTAGTGCCCATTCGTGTTAAGATTCGTGTCACCTTGACAAAAAACATATTTTGTGATATACTAGGACTCGTAGTCAAGTACTACAAAAATATTGAAAGTGTGGAGATAATAGTCGAATTTCTACCTCTTGGTATTTAATTCACATATCTTTACATACATATGCAAGGTATCATCAAAAAATTGACAGACAAGAACTTCGGTTTCATCTCTCAAGAAGGCGGCGAAGATTTATTCTTCCATGCTAACAGTTTAGTTGGTGTTAGTTTCTCTGAATTAAGAGAAGGTGACGCTGTTACTTTTGAAGTTGAAGAAACTCCAAAAGGAAAAGCTGCTACAAACGTACAAAGAGCTGAATAATCTCTTATATACTAAAAAACAGACTATGAAAATAGTCTGTTTTTATTTTTATAATTTCAAACAAAAAACTACTTCCTTTTACCAAGACTAGGCAAACCACCACTAACGGTATTTAACAAGCCTAACCTTTGTGAATTCTCCCAATTAAGTTGGGACTCTTGCAAAACTTTTTGGGCTCTAACTCTAGCTTTATCTCTTGAATTATTATCAACCACAGTGGTGACATGAATTTGTTTGTTCTCATCACCAACAACATATACCGTATT
>MFRB01000056.1:199-1201 GCA_001783255.1 Candidatus Magasanikbacteria bacterium RIFOXYD12_FULL_33_17 | reverse complement strand
TGACATCTCAGACCAATTTGTTCCATTATAAGTACAAACGCTTCCATCAGTATATGAGGTAGATGCTCCAAACTGCCATGCAATACAATTGTCTGAACCAGAAGCATAATCGCCGCATAAAACTATAGCATATTGTGTTCCAGATGTCAGAGTAATACCATTGGGTAGAATAAATTTGACTATAGAATAATCACCGCTGATGGCAGAAGTTGTTATTTTGGCTGACTTTGCTACACGATTATCTACACCAAAGGTTAATGCTGTGCCTGTGGGCAAACCACCGGAAGTGGCAAATATTTCCACCCATATATAGCCCTGTGGGGAATAAGAGCGAGCAATACTCAATTCAATGGCAGTAATATTTTTAGTCACTGCTGGTTTAAATGTCTGGGCTAATTTTTCCCTATTACTGGTGTCTCGGAAAGTAATACCAGCGCTACCGGTGGATTGACTCTGGTCAACGGTGAATGGGTCGTGATATACTCCGTCATGAACTTCTGGCCATGCCATACTTTACTCCTCTCGTAAATAAGTTAGTAAGTAGATAAGTTTATAGGTTAATCGGTTGATAAGCACAGTGGCGTTTCGTCGCCATAAGTTACTAATGAAATATGAACCAGATACCACGCCTGCCTGTCCCAATGGGACGGTAGACAGGCCGCTAAAGCCATTATTGGATTGGGATTGGGATTGGGATTGGGATTGGATTGGATTCCATCTTTATCATACTATAAATATACGCTTTATTCCAATAATGTCAAGTAGAAAATGGGAAAATTATTCGGAATCATATTAATTTTTCACCTATGCCCCAAAATAATCGGAACACAGCAGTGACCAGGAAAGCGAACTCCGCTCCCGACAGGGGCCCTGTGGGTCACGCTACTCGATAACATTGTTTTCCAACGCGTCTTTTAATAGCACGATGCCTTTAAGCTTGTTCTGGGCATCAACCACCGGCAAGGCCGTGAAATTATATTTGCGAATCAAGTCCACTATCTT
>MFRB01000056.1:0-177 GCA_001783255.1 Candidatus Magasanikbacteria bacterium RIFOXYD12_FULL_33_17 | reverse complement strand
ATTTTGATTATCTTGACGGTCATTAGGTCGGACAGTTTCTTGGACGCGACCGGGGTATCGGTGGCGGGCTGGATTACTGGCGAAGCAATTGTTGGTTCAGTCACGCCGGGGCGAAGTTTATCCGGTAATGGCTGCGGCTCAGCCCCGAAATAATCGGGACTCCCCGCCTTTGGCGAG
>MFRB01000055.1:6491-8753 GCA_001783255.1 Candidatus Magasanikbacteria bacterium RIFOXYD12_FULL_33_17 | reverse complement strand
TAGTCAGGAATCCAACAGGACACATTATCCGCGTTTTTATCCGCGTCACTATCAGTGTTAATCCGCGTTTCTTCATAGTTAATCATATAAGCTCCAGTCACATCAAAACCAGCCTCAACTAATAAAGCTGCGACAACTGAAGAATCTACACCACCAGACATGGCGACGAGAATCTTTGAATTTTTAGCAATATTTTCAAACATAATAAGCATATCTTAGCGGAAAAAAGTCTTTTTGTAAAGGATATAAATATACTAATACCAGACTCAGCCAAAATTCGTAATATTAGTATATTTAGTATTATTTGTATATTAGTATGTATGAAATAAAAAAGAACCCCCAAAAAAGGAAGTTCTCTTAAATTCTAAAGTAAAGATTACTCTTTGTTCTTTAGGTAACATTCACGACAAAAAATGTCAGTACCTGCCTTAGGTTCGAATGGCAATTGTGTGATATGTGTATTACATCCAGCACAATTTACATCTACATCGAACATTCTCTTTTGAGGGCGAGCACCACCATTACGTTCGTCACGGTGAGCGCGATTACAATCTTGACAGAAAACTGGACGGTCTCCTGAAGGTTGAAAAGGCAATTGTGAAATGTGAGTACCACATTTTGCACAACTTAGATCAACGTTGAACATTTCTCTTGGTCCTTGATTATACATAGTATATACGTTCCAAAGTGTTTATTAATAAATTTTTCCGACCTTTTGGGAACGTACTATTTTTTCTATAAAAATAAAGAAATACTCAAATCTCGTTACCCATAAATATAATAACAAATTTACTATTTTTAGTCAATTCTTTTATAAACAGAGACACACACCCTCATATATTATCCAAAAAATTGAGTTTTAGACTATAATCCTTTGAACACTGGCAAACCATTATTTGGATCAGTAGGTACATAAATAGTTCCTTGTCTATCTTTTAGACTATTAATATACAAATATTCTAGATAATTATTTGTTAGACTTTCGTTGATAATTTTTTGAGCATCACGTTGACCTTCAGCTTCAATACGTTTTCTTTCAGCTTCTTTTTGTTCTTTTTCTAGGACAAAATCATAACGCTCTGACTCTTGTTCAGCTTGAAGTTTTTGTTGGATACTATTAGCCAAATTAGCTGGCAATTCTACATGACGAAGCAATACTTCTTCCAAAGTTATGCCCCTTGGTTCCATTCTTTCTTTCAATTTTTTTTCAATATCCAAAGCCACTTCTTGACGTTTATCCGAATAAATATCTTTGACATTGTAGTTAGCAGTTACTTCACGAATTATACTTCTGATTTGTGGTCTAATAATAGTTTCTTCATACTCCAAACCTAAATCTCTATAAACATCACTAGCTTTTTCTTCTACCAAATGATAGAGAACTGTAATATCCAAATCAACACTAAGACCTTCTTTGGTAAGTGCAGTAATAGCATCCGCAGCATAACGCTTACCTTCACCCTGAGCAATACTCATAGTATATTCACTAGTACGAATATTCAACTTAGTTATTTTTACCAACGGATTCTTCAAATGAAAACCTGATGACAATTCTTCATCCATTACTTTTCCAAACAAAGATTGAACTCCTGTTTCCCCTGCTCCAATAACCACCCAAAAAGAACTAGCGAAACTAATAACTATAAAAATTATAAAAATAGATGACAGAGTCCACACTATACGCTTTGGACTATATTTGTTTGGATTGATAGTTTCCATAATAGGTTTTGAATTATTATTTTTAAAATTTATTTTACTAAAAAAATTTGTAATCATCTCTTTTTTTCCTGTTTTTTTGAGGAAAAAAAATAACAAGAAAATAATTATTAAGAAAAACCAAAAATTTTGCAAAACAACAGCCACTAAGAAAAATAACACTAGCCAAAAGATCAAACCTTTATTGTCTATTTTCAGCATAATACTTTTATTTCTTATCAGTATCTATAGTATAGGTACTATCGAATTCATAACCAGCATAAGTAGACAACAACAAAAGCTCTACCATACCAATATACATATAAACATTTGAATAAAATACACTATAAGATTTCACAAAAAAAGGTACAGTAATAACAGCGTCCAATAATCCCCCAACGACTAAAGCTATTACACCAAGCATAACACCTTTTTTGGTAGTAGGTTCATCAAAATGAAAATACCATTTTGCCATGACCAAAGCAAAAGGAACCATCAAAACCCAAAGAATCAAATGTTGAAAAAATTGTTGTTCTTTCAAACCTGGAGAAAACATTAACAAAGATA
>MFRB01000055.1:0-6240 GCA_001783255.1 Candidatus Magasanikbacteria bacterium RIFOXYD12_FULL_33_17 | reverse complement strand
TAATAAAAAAAGGACTTAAAATAGCAAGAAAACCCAATGTGGTCATCAATATTTGCCAAAACATAGATGAAAAAACTGGATTCAAAAAAGAGTTTGAAAAATAATCTTCTAAAAAAACCAAAAACCAATATAATACAAATAAAACAATCAAAATAATAGCACTTCTAGTATTTTTATTTTTTATTGATTTTAAAATCATAAATATAATACTAATCAAATTTTATAATATCATCAGCCTGAATCTTTTTAGGTTGTACACTGTCTGATTTAGATTCTGAATTATTTACAACATTTGTTTGTGCTAGACCATTAGAACTTTTCTTTTTTCTATTGCGTTTACGCTTTTTCTTTTTTGGTGTATCCAAAGATACATTATTATTAACACTATTTTGAGAAAAAGACAAATTATCATTTTTTATCAATCCAGGCAACAAATCCACAGGCTCTTCATTTTTTTGAGGTTGTGCTGCTTTTGTTTCTATTTTTTTACTTTCTATACGATAATCCAAACCAGGTAACAAATCATCTTCAATATTTTCAATAACTAGTTCTTTTTTTTCTTCTTTATTATTTTCATTTGCTATTTTTTCTGTATTTGGCGCTTTATCAAAACTTATTATTTCTTCATCATTTGGTTTTGATTCTTCTGATTTTTTAACATCCAAAACATTATTTATTTTTTCTTCTTCAAAATTTTCAACTACTTCTGTTACTTTATCTTCTATTTTTTTATTATTTTTTTCAACTGTTTTATCTTCTAAAGTAGTGTCAATATCATCAACGTCTTCATCATCGTCATCATCAAGTGCAGATGAATCACCACCACCCATACCACTCCAACGTAAAATTTTATCAGCAATTATATCACGATGTTTAGCATATCTTTCACGAGAAACACGTATAACTTTTTCAGCAGAACCAGTTCTAGAACCAATAGGAGGTATAGTCATGGCTGAAAATGGATCAGAAGCCACACCATCAATCATCAATTTTAAGATTACTCGAAACTTAGAAAGATTGACAATATCTTGTTCTATAAATGTTGGGGCAAATTCTTTAGCCAAGATTTCTGAATCAGCGGCACCAACACGAAAAGTAACTATACTACCCACATTACCAAAAACCGCATCAGAAACAAGTTCATCAAGTTGGGCTACATATTGATGAGCCATGATTAAACTAAGACGATATTTGCGAGCTTCTGACAAAATATTAGCAAAACTAGGCGTAGCAAAATTTTGGAATTCATCAACATAAAGAAAAAAATCATTACGTTCATTTTCAGGCATATCAACTCTCTCCATAGCTGCCAATTGTATTTCAGTTATAAGCATGTTACCGAGTAGACGACTATTGTCTTCACCTATTCTACCTTTGGACAAATTCATGATAAGTATTTTGCCACTATCCATGATTTCACGTACATTGATAGTAGACTTCACTTGAGCCACAATATTACGAATAACCGAAGCTGACAAGAACTGACCAATTTTATTTTGGATAGGTGCTACAGCCTCTTGAGCATATCTGTCATTGTAGCTGGCAAATTCAACTTGCCAAAAAGCTTTGACAATAGGATCTTTCAATTGTTTGACAACTTTACGACGATAATCTTTGTCTGACAAAAGTCTGTTGATACCAAGCAAAGTAGAACCTGGATAATCTAACAAAGCTAAAATAGTGTTGTTCAAAATATATTCCATTCTAGAACTCCAAACATCCGGCCAAATTTTCTTGAAAATTCCCATCAGTCCAGCTGCCACTAAATGTTTTTGTTCTTCTGAATTAACTTCCAAAATATTGAAACCTATTGGATATTCCACGTCTGCTGGATTAAAATATACAACGTCATTGATACGATTATTAGGAATAAAATCAATAATTTTTTCTGCAAAATCGCCATGAGGATCAACAATACCAACACCATGTCCTTTGTAAATATCATTTAACACCATATTTTCCATCATCGTAGTCTTACCCATACCAGTCTTTCCAATCACATACATGTGACGACGTCGATCATCTGTCTTAATACCAAATTTACGCAATTGATTGCGATAATTTGTCTGTGCAAAAACACAGATGTCTTCTGGTTTTTTTTCTTCAGCACCTTTTGCTCTCAAATGTATATTTGGCATAAATAGATATTTATTTGCTGAAATTATAACACAAAACCTTTGCTAAGCAAAGAGGACGAACAAAAAAAATTTAAATAAAAACAAAAAGCACTCTTAGATAAGAGTGCTTTTGTTGATTTGAAAACAAATTATTGTTTTACCAAAGTGAAAACTTGTCCACCTGAACTTGTTAACTCAAGTACAAGTTTGCCACCTTCCATACTATATTTGTAAACAAAAGGATTTGACATACCTTCAAAAGATACTGTCATTTCTGAATCTGTCTTTGAAGTGATAGTACCTTTTGTTTCGATGATACCAAGTTTTGTTGTCAATTTATCGCCAGCAAAGATATATTTTGTACCTTTGTTCATTTCAGCATATTGACCTGTAGCTTCGGTAATAACCCAAGTACCATCAAGACCTTCTGATTTAGTACTTTCTACGGCTACGTCACTACCTGTACCTGAAGGAGCAGTAGTTGAAGAACAACCAGCACCCACTAAAGCTAGTACACCAAAAGCGGCGACTAAAGAAACTTTTTTATTCATAATATATATATTATGTTAATTAAATAAATTAATAAATTATTTTAAATAAATTTTGTCAGCAGTAAGTGTATACTCTTTTTTACTGTTATCTTTCACTGTATATTTTTCACCACTTACAGCAGTAACTTCAGCACTATAATATGGAAAAATTGTTTTACCACCAAACATTTCACCTTTACCAATATTAGCAATTACTTTTGCACCTACTACCAAAGCAGTAGCACTTGGAGCAACTGGTTTTACAAGTTTGTCTTCTGTGATACAACTAGCACTAAGACCTTTGTATCTTACATAAAAGCCAGCATCACAAGCAAAGTCTTCTACTTTACCTTCATACCAACCATAACCTAAATCTACCATTACAGCATCACCAACATTATAAGCTGGAGGTGTTACAGTTTCTACAACCATACTTTCACCTGATGTTTCTGGTTCATTTACCGCTTCACTAGTAGATTCTTGTTCAGAAACTACATTTGTAGCAGTATCAGATACTACACTATCATTAGTTGTAGCTGAACAACCAGCACCAACCAAAGCTAAAACTCCCAAAACACCCACAAAAGAAAACTTCTTATTCATATTTTTTCTTAAATTAATAAATAAATTAAAATTATTACTAAATAATATCATTTTAGTAGAATATGGTCAAAATTATTTTAACAACTTTTCCACAAGGTCTATTATATCATGTTTTTTAGCTAGAGGTAAAATGACTGACAAATTTTTTGCCAATTTTTCTTTTTTTTCTTTGTCTAACAAAAGTTGTCTAATAAGCTTAGCCAAATATAGACCATCAGCCGTTCTCTCATTTACCAAAATAGCAGCTCCCTTATTTTCCAAAAACTCCACATTATCCACTTGATGACCTGATTTAGGAATAATTATAGCGACTTTTCCCAAAGCAGCAATTTCTGACAAAGTACCAAAACCACCACGCGATACGACAATATCAGCCACAGCATAAGCATGTTTCATTTCTTTGGTAAAAAATTGATAAACATGATAATCCTCAAAATGTCTTTGTGCTCTTTCTACCAATTCTTGAGGTCTTTCTTTGCCAGAAAGATGAATTATTTGGACAAGTCCTGACAAATCTTGCATAGCCTCCACAACCATCTGATTGACTTTTATAGATCCAGTTCCCCCACCAGTTGCGAAAACTACAGGCATGTTTTTCTTAAGTCCAAAAATTTCTTGCGCTTTTTCTTTTTTTCCTTTCAAAATATCTTTACGTACAGGATTACCCAACCAAAAAACTTTTCTTTTGGAAAAATGTTTTAGATTTTTTTCAACTGAAGTTGTAATTACTCTGGCAAATGGAGACATGATACTGTTTGACAAACCTATCAAAATATCTTGCTGATGAATCCACGTAGGTATACCCATAAGCCAAGCAGCAAAATGTACTGGTACCGAAACAAAACCACCAGCCGAAATACACATACTTGGTTTTTCTCTCCAAAGTATTTTGAAAGCTTGAAAAAATCCAACAAAGACTCTAAAAATATCTACAAAATTAAACAAAGAAAAATAACGTCTAAATTTTCCAGAAGATATAGCTAAAAATTTTATTTTTTCTTCCTCAATTAATTTTTTTTCTGGTCCTGTTTTAGTTCCCACCCAAATGAACTCTGAAGCTGGATATTCATCTTGTATTATTTCTTTGACAGCCAAAAGTGGCGTCACCGGTCCCAAAGTATAACCACCTGAAAATAAGACTTTCATAAAACCTAGTTTATAAAGTTATAAAGTTATAAAGTTATAAAGTTTTTACTCAAAATTACTTTATGACTTTACGAACTTTATGAACTTTTTACTTAAGAGTGTTTACTCACACTCACAACTATTCCCATACTAGCCATACCAATAAGTAGAGCACTACCACCATGGCTAACAAAAGGTAAAGGAACACCCGTCAATGGTAAAATACCGACAATAGCACCAATATTCAAAAATGATTGAGCAAACAACCAAGACATTATACCAGATACTAGCAATTTACCAAATAAATCTTGGGTATTCAAAACAAGATAAAATCCTCTTTTCAAAATTAAAAATAATAAAATCAAAAAACCCAACATAGCCACAAAACCTAATTCCTCAGACATAATCGCAAAAATACTATCACCATGTACCTCTGGTAAATACTGAAACTTTTGACGAGAATGACCAAAACCAAGTCCAAAAAAACCTCCCGAACCAATAGCCAAAGAAGCTTGATTTATTTGGTAACCTTGACCTTGTGGATCCAATTCTGGATGAAGAAAAGTCGTAACTCTTTCGGCCCTATAAGGCGCTATTACTATCAAAAAAATAAAACCAAAAATGGCCACCAAAAGCAACATCAACATATGTGATATTTTTGCTTCAGCAAAATATAAAAGTGCCAAAATAATAAAAAATAAAATAGAAGTTGTACCAATATCTGGTTGCAGAGCTACCAAAGCTACAGGAATAAGACCAATACCCAAGGCCAAGAAAAAACCTTCTTTCAAATCAAAAATTTTGTTGCCAAGCTTTGCCAATAAAGCAGACATAAATATTATCAAAGCCAATTTCATAGCTTCGGCAGGCTGAAAGGAGTAACCAAACATATTTATCCAACTTCTCGTACCAGTATTATTGGTAGAACCAATCCCAGGAATAAATACCAAAAAAAGTAAAATCAAACCAAGTATAAAAATTGGGCTAGCATATTTTTTCCAAATTTGATAATCAATTTTTGCAAATATTAAAAACAAAATAAGTCCAGGCAAAAAACCTAACTTAATTTGTCTTTTGACAAAAAAATACGGATCATCGAAATCATGTATACCCACAGCTACTCCAGCAGAACTTAGGAACATTAATCCAAACAAAACTAAAGCAAAAAAAAGTATAATAAAACTATAATCAGCTTTGGCAAAATTGATTTTTCTCATAATTTAGGCATTCAAAAAAACCAAAATAAAAGCCACAAAAATAATAAAAATTTGGCATAAGATTGAAACAAAATTCAACACTTGCGCCATAAACTTATCTTTTTTGTATAGCAACCAACCCATAAAAAAATTGGCTGATAAAATAATTAAACCCACAAGAGGTACAAAAAACACTTTCCAACTTTCTCCAATATAGTTTACCCCAAACAAAACATTGTAATGCAAAAATAATTCACTCGTATTTGGCAATTGCGATTTGAGCCAAAACCAAGAAAATAAATTCAATAACAATGACAAACTAACCATCAACATGATAGGGATAGAGAAGAAGTAAAGTTTCAAAGGATATAAACGTAATTTCATAAAAAAAGCTTGAAAAGCTTAAAATGCCAAAAAGGCTTAAAAGGCTCTCTAAACAAAAGGCCTTTCTGGCTTTTCAAGCATTTTAAGCCTTTCAAGCCTGTACAAATTATACCCCACATTCATTCTCTTGACAAGCAAGTTCAACTAAGGTATACTGTCCCCGATCCACTTTCTATATCAATTTTTAAAATTTAGTAATAATAAACCCATTATGGCACATAAAAAAGCCGGTGGAACCACCAGGTTGGGACGAGACTCCAATCCACAATACCTAGGCGTTAAGGT
>MFRB01000054.1 GCA_001783255.1 Candidatus Magasanikbacteria bacterium RIFOXYD12_FULL_33_17 | reverse complement strand
AATTAGCCTTGTTTTTAAATTTTTTAGTTAACCAATTAACCATATGAAATTAGTTTGTCAATTTTGTGGAGACAAAAACATAATAAAGTGGGGTAAAAGTAGAAGGAAATGTAAAGTATGTAATAAGACTTTTAGAGTAAAAAAATCTGGAAGGAAAAAAAGTAAACTAAGTGAAATGTATATATTGGACAGATCAACTTTTCGTAGAATAAGCAAGAAAACAAAATATAGTCATGTTGGAATAATAAAAAATACAATAAAAGAAATGGCTAATATTCCAAAACTAATAGAAATAACAAAAAAATTTTCATTCAGCTAGTCGGGTTTGTTTGCTAGATGCTACACACCATAGTATTGGTGGTAAAGAATATTATGAATATCTAGCTTTAGATACTCAAATTGGCTTAGTCAACAGACACTTAAGAAAAGGACGAGAGTGTACTTATGGCTACCGTGTATTATTAGAAGAACTAGAATTACAAGGCTATGTGCCAGAAGTCATAGTTAGTGATGGTGGTAAAGGAATTAGCTCTACTTTGCGTTATTTTGAATTAAACATACACCAGAGATGTCACGTACATATTTTAAGAGACATACGAAGAGGATTTAGAATGCCTAAGAAGAGAATGAAATCTACACTTAGAAAATATTACATTTACAAGTATGCTAAACTGGTTCTAGCTTCTAAAAACGAAAAACAAAAACAACTAAGATGGCAACATTTCGAAAGAGTAGTTTTAAAGATGTGGACACCACAAGGTGATGGAGAAAAGAATGTAGTTAAAAGTTTTGTTTTTACTTTAGACAAAGCATTTACTTTTCTTAAATACCAAGATGTTTATAATATACCAAATACA
Source organism: Candidatus Magasanikbacteria bacterium RIFOXYD12_FULL_33_17 (assembly GCA_001783255.1). Classification (GTDB taxonomy): domain Bacteria; phylum Patescibacteriota; class Patescibacteriia; order Magasanikbacterales; family UBA922; genus UBA1557. Next base: position 12,129 of record MFRB01000054.1, on the reverse strand, counting down.
AGTAACAGAATTGAAGGTTATATTAGTCATTTAAATACCCGCCTTAAAACTATGAGAGGACTAAAAAGCCCGGCTAACGCCGAGCTTATTTTGAATGCTATTCATTACTTTCGTAAGACTCAATAATCTGTCAGGTTTTCTTCAGACAACTTTCTTTTTACCAACCAATTTAGTTACCAGTGTCTGTTTTTTTGTTTTATATTTTAATGAAAATTATTCTTCATCAACACTCTCTTTTTCACCAGCCTTGCCTTTTTCTTCCTCAGGGGCTTCACCAGCTTTGACAGCTTCCCAAACTTTAACTCTGATGTCAGCCATCAACTTTGGATTTTCACGAAGGAATTGTTTGGCTTTTTCTCTACCTACTCCCAACTTCTCTTCACCAAAACCATAACTATTACCAGACTTTTGCAAAACTTTGTAAAATACACCTGTATCTATCAAATCTCCAGAAACGGAAATACCTTCGTTGTACATGATATCAAATTCAGTAGTACGGAAAGGTGCTGCCACTTTGTTCTTCACAATTTTGGCTTTCACTCTGTTACCAATAATTTTGTCACCTTGTTTGATTTGAGCACTACGACGAACTTCAATACGAACTGATGAATAGAATTTTAGTGCATTACCACCGGTAGTAGTTTCTGGATTACCAAAAAATACACCAATCTTTTGACGAGTTTGGTTGATGAAAACAACGACAGTATGTGTTTTGGAAACAATACCAGTTAGCTTACGCAAAGCTTGAGACATAAGTCTAGCTTGCAAGCCCATATGACTATCCCCCATTTCACCTTCGATTTCGGCTTTTGGTACAAGAGCCGCTACAGAATCGACGACTACGACGTCAACAGCATTGGAACGAACCAAAGTTTCTAAGATTTCTAAAGCTTGTTCACCAGTATCTGGTTGAGAAATATACAAAGCATCGACATCAACGCCAATTTTCTTGGCGTATTCTGGATCAAGAGCATGCTCAGCATCAATGAAAGCAGCAATACCACCCAATTTTTGAACTTCAGCGATGATATGTTGAGCTAGAGTAGTCTTACCAGAAGCTTCTGGTCCGAAGATCTCAATAACACGTCCACGTGGTACGCCACCAACACCTAAAGCGATATCTAATGAAAGTGAGCCTGTAGAAACTGCGTCCACTTCCATAGCTTTGGCTTCACCGAAGCGCATGATGGAGTTGTCACCATATTTTTGTCTAATTTGGTCTATTGCTGTCTTAGCAGCTTCCATTTTTGGATTTTCTTTCTTTGTTGCCATAATATTACTTATATTGAGTTAATTTAAAAAAGACAGGCTTATATTTAGAATAAAAAAGAGGCAAAACCCTCTCCTCCGTGCTTAATTTTACTACGAGTGAGATATTGTGTCAAACTTGTTTTTTGTGAGTGAAATGGTATACTAAAATACACTATAATTGATATATAAAATTTATAAAAAATATGAACAAAGCCTTTATTTTTGATTGGTCAGGAACACTAAATGATAACTTCCATTGTTTTTACCAAGTTTGTAACTTGATTTTTAAAGAACTAAACAAAGAACCAATTTCAGAAAAAGAAATTAAGTTAAATCATACCCTACCATATATGAAATTTTGGAATAAATATTTTCCAGATTTGTCCAGAGAAAAACAATGTGAATTATATGAAAAATATATACATCAAGTAGATGAAGCAGAGATTTACAAAAATGTAGACCAAATAATTGAATTACTCCATACAAAAAATTATAAAATATTTATTCTAAGTTCAGATCCCATTTCTAAATTAATTCCAGAAACAAAAAAATCAGGATTATCAAATTTATTCACAAAAGTGATTGGAGACATACATGAAAAAGGTGAGATTATATCTTCACTCATTAAAGAATTTAATTTGGATAAAAACTCTACATATTATGTCGGTGACACTTCTGGAGATGTGGAAGCTGGTAAATTTGCAGATGTAAAAACTATAGGTATAAGTTGGGGATTTCAAGTAAAAGAAAAATTATCAGAAGCCCATCCAGATTTTCTGATAGATGATATTTTAGAAATAAAAAATATAATCTAAAAAATATGCCAGAAACAACTCCAAACTCTTACAAAAAAATAGCCAACTTTCTTTTTGAAGTTGGTACTATGCGCAAACTTCCTCGCATGCACCAACAAGTCTTGCTCACTCAAGATTTATCAGATAACATCGCTACACACTCTTACAGAGTCGGCCTTGTCGCCTGGTTTCTCGCAAAATTAGAAAATGTTGATCCATACAAGACTACTCTTATGGCACTTACTCATGACTTGGGAGAAATCAGAAGTGGCGACCACAATTATATTCACAAAAAATACGTCAAAATATTTGAAGATGAAATTATCAAAGATCAACTTGGAGATTTACCTTTTCCTGATTTGTTTGACATGAGTACTGAATTCGAAAAACGTGAAAGCAAAGAAGCTATAGTCGCCAAAGATGCTGATATGATAGACCAGATACTACTCCTCAAAGAATACACTCACCAAGGTAACCAAGAAGCCTCTATCTGGCTTCATGGCAAAGGTGAAGGACAAACTGAAAATATCCAATACAAAAGCCTCAATACTGAGTCTGCCAAGAAGTTGGCAGAAGAAATAATGGCTGGCAAAATCTCAGAATGGTGGGAAGACATCTACACAAATAAAAATAGATAATATGAAACCAAAACTAATTATCATTTTTGGACCACAAGCTGTCGGTAAAATGACAGTTGGGCACGAACTAGAAAAAATTACTGATTTGAAATTATTTCATAATCACATGACTATTGATATAGTATTACCTTTTTTTGATTATGGATCACCTGTAAGTATTAAGCTGGTAAAAAAATTGCGCGAAGACGTTCTCAAAGCTGTTGCCAAAAGTGAAATACCAGGCATCATTTTTACTTTCATTTGGGATTTCAATAGTCCAAAAGATACTAACTATGTAAAAAAAATTACTGAAATATTTGAATCCAAAGGTGCTAATGTTTATTTAGTCGAGTTAGAAGCCAATTTAGATGAAAGACTTAGACGCAACATCACACCACATCGCCTAGAACACAAACCAAGCAAAAGAAATATTGAAAAATCTGAAAAAGACTTGAAAGATTCTATGACAAAATTCAGGATGAACTCAAACTCTGGAGAAATAACCTACAAAAATTATCTAAAAATAAATAACAGCAATCTTGAAGCTGATAAAACAGCCCAGATGATAAAAGAAAAATTTGATTTATAATATGAATAAATACTCCGAAGAAAGACCTTGGGGAAAGTTCGACCAATTTTGCCACAATGAAAAAACTACTGTAAAAATAATCACAGTCAAACCAAATTCCAGACTTAGTCTACAATATCATCACAAGCGTGATGAATTCTGGCGAGTAGTCAGCGGAAGTGGAAAAATCATTATTGGCGAAGAGACTATTGATGTAAAAAAAGGTGATGAACATTCTATACCAAAAGAAACAAAACATCGTATGATGACAACTAATGATACACTAGAAATCATGGAAATATCATTTGGAGAATTTGATGAAAATGATATAGTCAGATTGGAAGATGATTATAATAGAAAATAATACAAACAAAAAAACGACTCTAAGTCGTTTTTTCAATCTATTCAATAAATTTTATTTACGAGACAAACTATTACCATTACTCTTATAAATCACGTTCCTTACTTCCTCCGTAATTTTACCATGTTTATTCTTAGCTTCTATAACAAAAGTATTGATACCAGGTAATAAATTTATATTCTGACTAAAATTACCGTTTTCATCATTTTTGACTAGCTCATTGTTTATGGTTATTTGTATTTCAGGATCAGTTTTCCCATTAACATCAATAAAATTACTATCACTAATATAACCATTTTCAGGAGAAATTACTTGCAAACTTGGAGGTGTCAAAATATTTTTAATATGAAATCCCAAAAATAATAATAAGGCACCCACAACAAAACTAAACAAAGAAACACGCAAAATATTTGGGATATTACTAAAATAATATCTTTTGTAAGTTAAATTAGGTGAAACATCTTCATTTGTAGCATAAGTCAATTCTTCGGTAACAAACTGCTCAACAAAACAAGTAGGATCTTCACCAAGCGCTTTGGCATACTTTTTGATAAAATTTTTCTTATACAAAGAAGATTGTGGTATATCAGAAAAACGGCATTCTTCAAGAGCTTTTAGATACAATTTGTTTATTTTAGTTTTAATTTCTAACTCTGATAAAGAAACATTTTTTTCTTCACGCAAAGCTTTTAGTCGCAGACAAACACGATGTGTCGGCATCAGACATTTCTTTTTGAAAGACAAATTTGTCATAGCTAATTATTGGTAAATCAAATTAACATTTACACCTGTATAATAATATTTTAATATTTCTTGCCAATTTTTTCCACCTTCATCAGCCATATAAGCAGCATCACGAGCACTCATACCTACACCATGACCTGCCATAGCTTTGCCATCTCGTTTGTCATAAGTTGCAGGAACAGATACTAACCAAGGTCTATTACTACCACCCCAAACTTCTGCCCAACTTCTGGTACGACCATCACTAGTACTATAATATGGTGTGATAATATAATTACTGTCATAAGTAGCCATATAACCTCTAGTAGCTCTTTGGGCTGCGACAACATTTGGCATAAGAAGTTCACTAGCATAACCTAAGTAAAGCTGGTCACCAGTGTGTGCGACAACATCGAAGTTACGAGCATCATGTTTGCTAGTATAATTGGCTACATAATAAGCATAAGTGCGAGCAGCTGTAAGCAAGGCTTTGATATATTCAATTGGACCAGCATTCGAAGTCTCAGCAATACCTGCGACATAATCTTCCATCAAAACTTCTTCAATTACATAAACATCTGTACCACTATTTATTTTTCTAAGTTCCATGGCACCACGATACTTATTGAAATTCATAGGACCTTTCCAACTAACAGCTCTATTATAATTGAGCAATGTATAGACAGCATGCATATTACTAGAAGGAGATAAACGAATATAATCTGAACTAGAAAAATTTAAATTAGTTGAAACAAAATGATAAATACCATTTTCATAATACAATGTTGCCAAAGTATTTTTTGCTAATACACCTTGCAAAACCTCAGCAGAATAAACAACATAATCATCATCAGCAGATTGAAACTGAACTTGATCAGTAGGATTTTGCCAAATTCCTACACGAATCTTTGGTTCTTCACTAAGACGTGGAGTTTCTTCGACAATAGTATTTGTATTGTTATTATTGTTACTATTGAAAAATGGTGGTACATAATTTGGAGCATCAGAAGTTACCTCCACAGGGATATTGATTTCCAAATCATTGATTTCTTGATTATCAGCTTTTACTTTCAAAGTAAGTGTATAACTACCTTTTTTGGCAGGAGTCACGATGTTAAATTCATCTCTAGTTGTACTCCATTGAGCTACAGCTTGGGTTTTTTCAAAAATAGTATTACTATTTTGCCAAGAACTATCAGCAAAACTCAAATCAGCAGCACTAGCCAAAGAAAGAGGACTATTAGCCACAAAACTATATTTCTGCCAAGTAGCTGTACCTAAATTTTGTAAACCAAGTATAACTTTTATTTGAGAAGCACCAGAAGCTTTGATATCTTTGACATTGCTAAAAAACTTCTTAGCTTTGTAAGCACTTACAACAGTAGAAGTATCTGAAGTATTGGAACTTGGTGTTACAGTAACTGGAGTAGTGACAACAGGAGCCGTTGGTGTAACAGTGGATTTGGCAACTACATTAATAATAAAATAAAAATAACCACCTTTAACCCAAGAATGGTTTTGTGAAGCTAACCAAAATTTTTCAGTATAAGTACCTACTTTTTCTGGAGCTTTTAATTGTACAGTCAAAGTACCATATTCACCAGGTTTGACAACACTAGGAGACATTTTTGCAGTTTCAGTTTTGTCTATCCAATTACTAGTAGCAAATACAGAAATATGATAACGTGGTTCCATCGTAAAAGCTGACAAAAAGTTACGATTGTTAGCTTCCCAATTTTTGGTACCAACATTTTTGAACTTGACGTCTACAGTGACTGTAGAACCTGCTTCAATTTTGATAGGATCACTAATAGTTTGACTAATATATTGTGCAGCAAAACCAGGGTCACTGACAGCCACGACAGGCATACCAGAGGCAGCTTTGGTAACAGCAGGATTGAAAGCAAATAAACCTACAATAGCCAAAAAGCTAATTAAAGGTAAAACGATTTTATTAGAATTAGAAAGCATAATTCGGATTTTAAAAACAGAATCAACTACACAGTAGCAAGCTACCAGTAATTAATCTCGTCCCAACGGGGTCGGGATTAAATTAATATTTTGTCTTTGACAATTATACCACATTTTACTCTTTTTAACCAACCTTTTTTAAGACTGTAGTCTTAGCAAAATTACGTTAGTTATCAACAAACAAATCACAGTCAAACAATATTTATCAAAGATTGCTAAATACAGCAAAATTTGTTAAAATATATGTAAATTTATCAACAAATATCAGTGTAATCCTAAAAAATCCTTGTAATCAGTGTCTTATGTCACTCCTCAAACAAGTCGCTCACAATACCAGCTCCCAAATAATTGGAAAAATAATATCTACTTTTTTAGGTCTTTTTGCCATAGCCATGATGACTCGCTATTTAGGTGTAGAAAAATTTGGTTGGTATATTACCACTATTTCTTTTTTGAGTTTCATAGGCATACTCATAGACTTTGGTATGACACCTGTGACAGCTCAAATGCTTGGTGAAAACAAATTTGATAAAACAAAATTATTCAACAACTTACTCACCTTCCGTTTCTTTTCAGCTCTATTTTTTCTGAGTATTGCCCCACTTTTTGCAATATTTTTTCCCTACCCTCACGAAGTAAAAGTTGCTATTGCTTTTACAGCTATATCATTTTTTGCCATTGCTCTCAACCAAGTTTTTATTGGTTTTTTGCAAGAAAAATTGAAAATGCAAATCCAAGCTACAGGAGAAATAATTAGTCGTTTAATTTTGGTTATTGGCCTTTTTTTGGCTATTTACAATCAGGCTCAGTTTCTAACTCTGATGTGGATAATAATTTTAGGTAGTATTAGTTATACCTTTAGCCTGTACTTATATATCCGCAAACAAACCAAAATAAATTTTGAATTCAACAAAAATATTTGGTTAAGTATTATCACAAAAATGTGGCCTATTACTATTGGTGTGATTTTCAATGTTATTTATTTACGCGGTGATGTCCTATTACTAAGTTATTTCAAAGCTCAAACTGAGGTAAGTATTTATGGAGCTGCTTATCGTGTTATTGATATCGTCACGCAAACTGCCATGATGATTATGGGTGTAATGCTTCCACTTTTAGCTAATTCTTGGGCTCAAAATAATAAAGAAGAATTCAAAAGTAGATATCAACTAGCTTTTGATGCTATGATGATTATCTCTATGCCCATGTTTATTGGTCTGTTTTTATTGTCTCATGAACTAATAATTCTCGTAGCTGGAGAAAAATTTTTTGTGTCTGGTTATGCCTTACAAATTTTATCTATTGCCACTCTAGGAGTTTTCTTAGGTGGAATTTTTGGTCACCTAGCTGTAGCCATAAACTTACAAAAAAAAGTTATGTGGATCTATATCACCAATGCTTTTATTACCCTCACTGGCTACATGATTTTCATACCAAAATATGGTATGTATGGCGCAGCTTGGATGACTGTTTTTTCTGAATTCTATACAGGAATAATGTTAGTCTGGTTTATCAAAAAAAAATTAATGACCAAATTAAACTTAAATTTATTTTTCAAAATACTTTTGTCTAGTTTAGTAATGGGTATATTTATAATATTCACAAAAAAATTACCAGTTTTGCTAGTAATCGTTTTGAGTGCTCTAGTTTATTTCTTGTCATTGATAGCAACCAAAGCCTTGAGCAGAGATAATATCAAAGATTTATTAACTTTGAAAAAATAAATAAACTTGGTTTCTTTTAGTAGGAGGAGCCGTGCCTACCGGCAAGCAGGTTAGAAGGGGTCTTTAGCAAGATAAAACGTTTTATTATACATTAGACCTCCCCTAACCCCTCCTAGTAGGAGGGGGATTGTCTAACTATTTTTAAAAAACTTTTAATAATTAGATGACTTTAGACTTTATAAACTTTACGGACTTAGTAGACTTTTGACTAAATATAATAAAGGCAAAAATCCAAAAAGCAAAAGCCAAATCATTTTTGAAATAAGGAACATCTACTAAACCATGCACAAAAAAAACTACGAGCATTGCGAGCAAAATAGCTCTCTTTTTTTTGTCTTCTAAGTCCCAAGTATACTTGATAAGCAAAACAAAAATAAAGAAAAAAGAAAGCATCCCAAAAAGTCCAATCTCTGACCAAAAATTCAAAAAAATATTATGAGGAAAAGTCAGAGGTTCAAGCAAATAAGGATTACGACGAGGATTCTCTACAGCATCATAAAAATTACGAAGTCCAGCTCCTGTCACAAATTGACGAGGAGAATATGACAAATAATCCCAAGTATATTCAGCCAAGACAAACCTATTATTACCGGCTTTATCCTGAAATAACACGATAGACCGAAAAGTAGGAATGGAAAGTACAATAATTATTCCCAAAATCACAAGACCAACACTAAACTTTTTGTAACCTAAAAAAAATAGATAGACCACACTGGCGACAGCCAAAGCTACCCAAGCACCTTGCGAAAAAGAAAAGAAATTAGCTAATAAAATTATTAAAATAGCAAAATAATAAAAATATTTTTGTAATTTTGTTTTTAGAGTGTCATGCATAAGCAAACTCAAAAACAAAATTGGTAAAGTAAAAAGCCCAATCGCATTGGGTGTGGTATAAATACTATTCATTCGTCCGTAAATTGCCATACCAAAATAAGGAAATTGCCAATTTAACACAAAAAATATTTCTTGAAACACTGCAACCAAACTAACCAAACCAGCACTTATAAACAAGGCCCAAATCATTTTTGTTTTGGAAAGATTTTGCTGACGAGCAACTAAAATAAAAAATAAAATAATTGGCTCCAAGAAAAAAGCTCGCCAAATACCTAAAGCTAAAATAATTTTATTAAGTGGTATCTTTGACCCAATAGCACTGACAAAAATACTCACAAAAGAAGCCAACAAAAATATAAACAATGTGATTACAAAAACTTTATGATTTTTGATAAAATCAACTATTCTTTGCCCGTCCCCTTTCCAATAAAAAATAAGCCAAATCAAAAATACTGCCAAGAAATGAATTTCCAACACTGTAGTTGGCAAAATACCGATAGGAAATCTCAAAATATACAAAGGTAAAACCAAAGCCAAACTATAAATTCCGTAAGCAAAGTTCTTATAACTAACAAATAAAATTATAAAAAAATAAATAAGGGCTAAAATAAGCATAAAATATTTGATTAATCAAATATATCATAGCCCAAAAAAGAGCTTTTGGCAAATTTGGATATAAACTTGCTTTTGTGGTCAATTTGTAATAACATTAACTTAACTAACATTAAGGAGAGATGTCTGAGCTGGTTGAAGGTACCACTCTCTGCGCCCAAGGCGCACCCGCCTTGGGCGGGGAAAAGCTCAAACAATTTATAAACACGGAGAGATGCCAGAGTGGTCGAATGGGTCTGACTCGAAATCAGTTGCCCGCCTAATCGGCGGACCGAGGGTTCGAATCCCTCTCTCTCCGCTAAATATAAGATTTAAACTTTATTAAATTTTAATTTATTATGGAAACAACTACGTTACATTCAATTTTTACCTTTGTAGGTATAATAGCAGCATTTTTGTCGGCTTTTTCCTTTCTTGGTACTTGGTGGACAGGAAAAACAATTGATAATTCAAACAATCAAAAAATTCAAATACTACAACAAGAAATAATTAATTCAAAACCTAATATATATTCACAATTTCCTGAAAAAATCAATGATGTTAGTGATAAATTATTTAAACAAACATTTAGAATTTCAGTTAATTCACCAAAAAGTAATATGCTAATTTATACCAATCTTTCAAGTATAGCTAATAAGATTGGCAAACTAGAGTTAGAAAAAACTGGTGATAGTGGTGTGAGGGAACAAAATGGTAAACTGGTACCATTTGAAGATTTTTTATGTATATTCAAAACTGACGCAGAAATAAACATGGAAACTGATAAGGTTGTATTTTATACAGAGGAAGATCAAAATATAAACTATACAATAAACAATCAGCAAAAATAATTTCCTTTAAATTTGCAAAAAGACTTCAAGCAAGATAAAATACAAATATAATTTTTATTTAAAAATATGGATAATAATATAACTATTGATAATTTAGCAAAAATAATTTCAGAAAAAATATTAAATTATGAAAATTTCATACCTAAAGAAATAAACTTCATATTAGACAAAGATCAAAAAAGAGAATTAATGATATTGGACTTATTCAATATGACAAAAGCAGTATCAAGATCTTTTGAAGACAAAAATGAACTGCTAAAAAAAATACTTGATAAAATTCATTCACTTAGTTACACAAAATATTGTGAAAATGAAGAAGATGAAAACAAATTTGAAGAATTATTAAATGAAAGATACTTTGTTTATTATTCTATATTTAATTCCAAATCAGATAGCACATTACTTTTACTAAGTAACAACACATTGTTAACCATATTAGGAGAAGACAACGCAAAAAAAAATAAAGATATGTTTCTATTTTGGCTTACTTTCTTGAAAAACATGTTTGGGCAGACATATTTAAATAGATGTATTTTTTTAAAAGATATGCAAGAAAAATACATCATAGAATAAAAATATGAAAATCCGTTTCGCTCGCGATGAAGATTATGCCGCCATAGTTCGCATGCATAAACAAACAATCAGAAACGTAAACAAAAATGATTACACTCCTGAAGAAATCAAGGCCTGGTCTGGTCGCACTTCGGTCAAGCGTTTTCGTGATAGTGCCCACAAGTGTAAAAGATGGGTCGCTCTTGATGGTGAAAAAATTATCGGTTTTACAGATCATCCTTTAGATAAATGTGAAATTTGGGGACTTTATGTTCACAAAGATTACATCGGGCAAGGTGTTGGAAATAAATTGATAAAAAAAGTGGAGCAATCACTCCTCAAACAAGGTTGTAAAAATATCAAAGTAGAATCAACTATTACTGCCAAAAAATTTTACCAAAAACAAGGTTACCAAGTAAAGAAAAAATCTTTTGACTTGATTGAAAATCAAAAAGTAACAACTTACATACTAGCTAAAAAAATAAAATAATTTCATTATGAATGATAATTCCAATCTAAAAAACATGCAAATAAAAGACGATGGTTACTATACCCAAACTCGTCCAGAAATGCTCAAATATATACCAGATTCTGCAAAAAAAATCTTAGATGTAGGCTGTGGCGAAGGTACTTTTAGTAAACAACTCAAAGAAAAAAATACTAGAGAAATCTGGGGTATTGAACTAGATGAAAAATCTGCTGAAATTGCCAAACAAAAACTGGATAAAGTATTTGTTGGTGATGTAAATAGTCTAATGGATAAATTGCCAGATAATTATTTCGACGTCATAATCTTCAATGATATTTTGGAACATCTTATTGATCCTTATCAAATACTAAACAAAATAAAAACAAAACTAACGCCAGAGGCTATAATCGTTAGTTCATTACCAAATGTTAGATACTTACTGAACTTAGTAAATTTAATATTCAAAAAACAATGGAAATATGAAGATTCCGGGATATTAGACAAAACACATCTTAGATTTTTTACTGAGAAAAGTATTATAGATATGTTTGATTCTCTAAATTATGAATTAGTCAAAATAGAAGGAATAAACAGCATAGAATCTTGGAAATTCAAAGTCTTTAATTTCTTAACTTTTGGATTTTTCTCTGACACCAAACATTTGCAATTTGCTTGTGTAGCAAAACCAAAAAGATAAAATAAAATTTTAGGACTGGTGCATAAAAGTGTGGTATTTTGTGTATTATTTATAAAAAAAATATGGCAGAATAAGGGTTGATTCTCCCCCTAGTAGCGGTAGTGTACAGTAATTTGTACAAAATGT
>MFRB01000053.1 GCA_001783255.1 Candidatus Magasanikbacteria bacterium RIFOXYD12_FULL_33_17 | reverse complement strand
ACTGGCAGCTTGAGCAAGATTGGCAGCTGCTTGGACTTCACCACTTGATTTGATGACGACGGCACGTCTTTCACGTTCGGCTTCTGCTTGCTTGGCAATGACACGTTGCATTTCGTCAGGCAATGTGACATCTTTTAGTTCTACAGCTTCTACTTTTATTCCCCAAGGATCACTGGCTTCATCAACTAATTCTCTAATTCTTTTGGCAGCTTCATCTCTGTTGGCAAGTAATTGATCAAGCTCAAGTTCACCAACCACATTTCTCATGGTAGTCTGAGCCAATTGACTAACTGCATAGAAAAAGTTTTCTACTTCTAGAGTTGCCTTGGCAGCATCACTAACTTTGTAATAAATGACTGCATTTATTTTGGCAGAGATATTGTCTTTGGTAATGGCTTCTTGGTATGGAACATCAACTGCTTTGACACGAATATCCACAATTTTCATACTTTGGATAACTGGGAAAACTAGTCTCCAGCCTGGCATAACCATTTTGGTATATTTACCCAATTGAAATTTGACACCACGTTGGTATTGGTTGACTTGTCTAATACTGACAAGAACTAGCACCACTATTACAAGCAAAACATATTGCATATAGTTATTTGGTTAAGTAAATTATTTATATTTTAAGTATAACAGTCAACTTTTTTATTTGCAAATAGTTATAAACAAGTTAGAAATATTCTAATATTATTCAATTATCTTTAATTTCGGCCATTTTTCTAGCCATTTTTTTTCTTTGATACGTTTTTTTACCAGTGGTAGACAACCGGGAAAGTTGGGACTTGGTCTGACAATTAAGTTTACCAGGTCACTTATACCATGTGGGGCCATTAAAATTAATTTGTCATTTTTTAGACGAACACCTATTCCTGTTGCTGTCTCAGTCCATTTGGACAAAGCGTCTTCTGTCGAACTATATGGTTCTGTATGATTCCAAACATGAGCATAAGCTTCATTTACTATTTCCCAATTTATAGTTGTTTCTTGTTTTAGCTTTTCGGACATTGCCTCATCTTCTTCCATATTATTACCAGATGGATCAAAGTAAACTAAATCGATGTCTGGCGTATCTACTTTTTCTTTTTGGAAATCATGCAGGTAATCCCAAATTTTATTTCGCACAAAACCAGCACCTATGACCCAATCTTTTAGATTTTGTTTTTCAGCAATTTGCAAAACTTTCATCATCCACTCGTCTTTTTGTATCAAATTTAAAATATCTTGTTCGGTCATAATAAAATTTATGATATTTCTAAAAGAGAATTTAAAGCTATAGGCAATGCTGTTGTTCCTTTACTTCCTGAAAAATGTCCTTGGTTGTGTTCGACAATAATTTTGGCATCAAGTTTGTTTTTGAAATCTTCTTGATTGTTCATCGGTACATAAGGATCGTCGTCAGAAAAAATGGCTACACTTTTTGGACAATGTTTCTTTATTTTTGCAAAAGCCAGTGGTGTTGTAAGCCATTCTTTACAAACACTTTTGGTAATTTCATCATCATCCAAACCTGTCAATTCTTTGAAAAAGCCTGCTACATAAATTGCACCACCAATTATTTGTTCATCTGATAATGTTGCTAAATATCTGGCAATAGTTTGACAACCCATACTGTGGCCTATAAAAAAAGTATTTTCATCAACATTTTGTACGGCTTTTGCTAGCGCTGGTACCCAAGTATTTATTCTTGGTTCTTCAGGTTTTGGTAATTGCGGAACGTACACAACAAAACCTTGTTTTTCTAGTTCTTTTTTTAGCCAAGGAAACCAACCTTCTTCTGGATAGCCACCCCAGCCATGGACTATATAAACTTGTTTTTGCATATTTTGTATAGTTAATTTAACTAATTTAGTATAGCAATTGTTTTGGTTTATGACAAACAAAAAAACGTCTACTAAAGACGTTTTTGTGGGCCTGCAAGGAATCGAACCTTGGTCCAAAGCTTAGAAGGCTTTTGTTTTATCCATTAAACTACGGGCCCATGTTTATGGTTACAGCGGATATATTACTTTATTTTGGCTATTTTGTCAATAAAAAATCACGAGGCACGAGACATGTACCCCGTAACGGGATTTGTTACGGGATACGTGTTATGTGTTACGTGAGGATTATTTAACAACGTTATTTTGTATATTTCCATTCAAAAAAGCTTTGATGTTGTCTAGTGAAGTGTCGATGATTCTTTTGAGTGCTTCGGTACTATTGAAAGCATTGTGTGGGGTGATGATTGTGTTTGGATGATCTATCAAAACATTTTCCATTAAAGTACGACGTACTTCTTCAGGATTTTTTAAATTTAGAACTTTTTCAGGATTTTGGAAGTAAGTTTCTTCTTCTAAAACATCACTGCCAATGCCGGCAATTTTGCTTGTTTCCAGTCCCCAGACAAGAGCTTCTGGATCAGTCAGTCCACCACGGGCAGTATTTATAATATACACACTGTCTTTCATCTTTTTGACAGCTGACTTGTTTATCATGTGATAAGTAGTTGGAAAGAGTGGAACGTGCAAGGATATCACGTCTGAGTCACTATAAAGCTTGTTTAGGCTGACATAATTGAATTTGTGAGTCTTTGTTAGTTCTGGGTTTGGGAAAGCGTCGTAGGCTATTACATTGGCTTCAAAGCCATCTAGCATATCGATCATGTGAATACCAATGTGGCCAGTACCGATGATACCAATTGTTTTACCTTTGAGATCAAAACCGCGAAGACCATGATAATCGTAAACACCTTCTTTGACAATTTTGACAGATTGAAAAAGTTTGCGGGACAAGGCAAGAATAAGAGCCATCGCATGCTGAGCAACTGTATTCTCACCGTAAGTTGGGACGTTGCAAACAGGTATTTTTCTTTTTTTAGCTTCCTTCAAATCAATATGATCAAAACCTGTTGAAAATGTTGCAATCATTTTTAGTTTTGGCAGAGCCTCAAAAACACTTTTATCAACTTTGGAATCTACAAAAACACCAAGAATTTCTGTATCTTTTTTTGTTTTGTTTAGATCTAATGGTTTTTCTGAAATTTCTAGGCTATGACCTTTGATATTATTTTTTGTATAATCTTTTAGATCTAGCATTATGCTTGATAAAGATATTTTGGACATAATTTGATAGTTAAATTTAAGTATCTATATTATAGCAGGCTTGAGTTTTAAAATAAAGTAGTCAGTTTTTGAATTGATTAATGTTTGTATATAAACACTGTCTTTACTTTTTGGAACCAAAAAGTAACAAAAAGTTTTGAGAGGGAAAGAACTCGCGTTTTCTCATGTGGGTAAGGTCAAAATTCATTTAGCAAAGTACGCTCAAACAGCTTTCCCCCTCAAACTCCCCTGGGTTATTTAAAATAGAAATACATTTTTAGAATTATTTCATTGTTTGAAAATTAAGATTTATGTTTGCAAACAAAAACAGCCACTTATCAGTGACTGTTTTATAAATACTAGTTTTCAATTACTCTACACGTACTCCCATTTGTCTAGCTGTACCTTCGATGATTTTCATCGCAGCTTCGATATTGTGAGCATTCAAATCTTCCATTTTCTTTTCTGCAATTTCTTTCAATTGAGCTTTGGTAATTTTGCCAGCTTTGTCTTTCAAAGGATTTGCCGCACCTTTACTAATGCCAGCAGCTTTCATGATAAGAGTACTTGCTGGAGCAACTTTCATTATGAAGTCAAAAGTTCTGTCTTCATAAACATTGATAACAACTGGTACTACTTCACCTTTTTTGTCAGCAGTAGCATTGTTGAATTGAGTACAGAAATCTTGAATATTTAGACCGTGTTGTCCAAGAGCTGGACCGATTGGAGGTGCTGGATTTGCAGCGCCACCCACAACTTGTAATTTGATTTGGGTTTTTAGTTTTTTTGCCATACTTTTAAAAGCTTGAAAGGCTTAAAAGGCTTGAAAAGCCAGAAATGCCTAATTTTTTGTTAAAGTTATTATTTTTCTGAAAGGCTGGAAATGCTAGAAAAGTTAGAAGCATAAAAATCCATTGTAGATTTTCCGCCCAAGGCGGACCCGCCTTGGGCGGGCAAGCTTTTCGGGCATTTTAGGCCTTTCAGGCCTTTGTTTAAATTTTCTTCACTTGCAAAGCGTCCAACTCCACTGGAGTTTCGCGACCAAACATGTTTACTAATACTTTTATCTTACCACGATTTTCATCTACTTCACTTACCTTTCCTTCAAAGTTTTTGAAAGGACCATCAGAGATTCTAACAGCAGTATTTATTTCAACATCAATCTTATGAGTAGGATCTTCTACTGTCATGCGTTTGTTTAGTGAAAGCATTTCTTTGGCATCAATTGGTGTAGGTGTGGTACCTGTACCAATAAAACCTGTAACGTTTGGTGTATTGCGAACAACATACCAAGAATCATCAGTAACCATCATTTCAACTAGTACATAACCTGGAAAAATTTTTTCTTCAATAACATTACGTTTGCCATTTTTTATTTTTATTTTTTTCTCTTTTGGGATAAGTACTTGAAAAATTTTGTCAGTCATCTCAAAAGATTCAATACGTTGTTCCAAATTGTGTTTGACATTTTCTTCGTAGCCACTGTAAGTATGGATAACATACCAGCGACGACCTAAATTTTCTTGCTGTTTGGACATATTTTATTTTTTGATTATAAGTTCAAGTAACCAGTTGAAAAAGTAGTCTAATATACCGAAGTAAACAGCTACACCAAGACTCATAATAATAACAACTACTGTGTAGACGGTAATTTGTTTTTTTGTTGGCCAAGTAATCTTTTTTAGCTCTTTTATAGAGTCTTTTAGATATTGACCGATAGCTGAAAATAGTTTCATATTCTAGAAAGGCTAAAAAGGCTTAAAAGGCTGGAAATGCCCGGAAAGGCTACACCAATATTTGGGTAGTCTTAGCTTAAAACCTTTATTTTCTTTATTAAAAAACGGCCTTTTGACCGATTTATGAACTAAGTATAGGTTATTTTTTATATTTTGTCAATAGAGGGTAGTGGATAGCAATAAAAAAGCCAAATTTTGGTTAATTTGGCTTTATTTGTTATTTCTTTTTTGGTTTTCGGTGTGTTCTTGTATCTGGTAGTTGTCTTTCTGAAAATTCATCTATTGTCACGTGTGGATGTGCCTGTTTTGATCCATGTGCCATATCGGATAAAATGTTTATAGAGGTAGCATCAGTTTGTATGTGTTCATATGCTGCTCTGCTACTTAGTTCTTCTTCAAAACCTTCTTCAATTCTGTTTCTTAAAGTTTTTCCATTTTTTATTTGTTTTTTTATTTCTCTATCTAGTTCTTTAATATGTTCAGGTGTCGGTCTTTTTTCAGACATAAATTTGTTTATTAAATATCCAAATTCTGTACGTTTTTGGCGTGAGTTTGAATAAATTTCTTACGAGGAGCAACTTCACTTCCCATCAATATATCAAAAGTTTCGTTGGCAAGCTCAGCATCTTCAATATGAACTTTTTTGAGGACACGATTGCCTGGATCCATAGTGGTTTCCCAAAGTTGTTCTGGATTCATTTCTCCCAAACCTTTGTAACGTTGGATGTTTAGTTTTTTGGCATTGGCTGTTTTAGTTTTTTCTTCAGCTTCTACACTTTCACCTTCGCTATCTGTTTCTTCTTCTGTTACTTCAATGTCGGCATCAGTAACTCCATGTTTAGCTTTGTATTTTTCCAAGGCTTCAACATTGTAAATCCAAGTAATATCTTTGCCTTTTTTGATACTATAAAGTGGAGGTTGAGCTATATATATGTGACCTTGAGTAATAAGATCTGGAAAATAACGGAAAAATAAAGTCAATAAAAGAGTACGAATGTGAGAACCATCAACGTCAGCATCGGTCATGATAATGATTTTGTGATAACGTAATTTTTCGATTTCAAACATTTCTCCAATATTAGTACCAAGAGCAATAATAAGAGATTTCAGTTCATTGTTGGCTAATATTTTGTCTAATCTAGCACGTTCTACGTTTAAAACTTTTCCACGCAAAGGTAAAATGGCTTGAGTATTTCTATCACGTCCTTGTTTGGCACTACCACCAGCAGAATCGCCCTCTACAATATAGAGTTCACTTATTTCAGCTCTACGAGTAGAACAGTCAGCTAGCTTACCCGGAAGTGTAAAACCTTCTAGAGCACTTTTGCGTAAGACTGTATCACGAGCCATTTTGGCAGCTTGGCGAGCTTTGGCAGCTATCAGACATTGTCCGATAATACCTTCAGCATCTTTTGGATTTTCTTCTAGAAAAATTGTAAATTGTTCACCAAAAATACTTTCAACAATTGGTTTTACTTCTGTGTTGCCAAGTTTAGCTTTGGTTTGCCCTTCAAATTGAGGGTTAGGAATTTTGACTGAAATAATAGCTGTAAGACCTTCACGAACATCATCACCTGTAAGATTTACATCTTTTTCTTTGAGTATATTTTTGGAACGTGCATAATTGTTTAAGGTTCTTGTTAGTGCTGTTTTGAAACCAGCTACATGAAAACCACCTTCAGGGTTATTGATGTTGTTGGCAAAGGCATAAAGGGATTCAGTAAATTCATCAGTATATTGCAAAGCAATTTCTACACTAATATCACCTTCAGCTTTTTCAGTATAAAAAACATTTTTATTTTTTGGTTCACGGTTTTTGTTGATGTGTTTGATGTAACTGGCAATACCACCTTCAAAATGGAATTTGTATTTGTTGCCAACAAAAGGAACTGCTGTTTTATCTTTTTCTTTTTCTTCAATTGTTCTTTCATCACTAATAAGTAGTGTGATACCTTTTGTTAGGTAAGCTTGTTGACGTAAATGATCAATAATAAATTTCCATTCGTATTCAGTAGTTTCAAAAATAGTAGGATCAGCTTGAAAGGCAATAGTAGTACCAGTTTTTTTGGTGGTACCAATTGCTTTTACTTTGTCTTTTGGTTCACCTATTTCATAATTTTGTTCCCAAATCTTGCCGTCACGATAAACAGTGGCTTTCAAATGAGTGGACAAAGCGTTGACAACAGAAACACCTACACCATGCAAACCACCAGAGACTTTGTAGCCACCACCTTCTTCACCAAATTTACCACCAGCATGAAGAGTAGACAGAACTAGTTGCAAAGCACTTACTTTTTTTACAGGGTGCATATCTACCGGAATACCACGACCATTGTCAATAACTTCTATCCAAGAATTTGGTAATAATTTTATTTCAATGACATCACAATATCCAGCCATAGCTTCATCGATAGAGTTGTCGACTACTTCCCAGATAAGATGATGTAAACCTTGAGCGCCAGTAGAACCAATATACATACCTGGTCTTTTGCGGACAGCTTGTAAACCTTCCAAAACCTGAATATTTTTAGCACTATAAGAAGATGTTTGAGTACTTTTTACCATAGAAACACTTGTTAATTTTTGAGTTTTAATTCTTTATTACGGATACAATTGTAGCATATGTATGTGTAAGAGTAAAGAGGAGTTTGTAGGATACGAAATACGAAATTTGCGAAATTACGAAAGTGATTGTCTTATTTTATTTTGATAAACAAATTAACTCATTAACTAATTAACAAAAACGTGTTATAATATTTGTACATAAATTAAATAAAAAATGTCTGTTATGTCTAAAAAAGAAAAATTTGAAGGTTATATAGATACGTCAGGAGATTTTTCTAATGCTAGCTTAAAAAGAGCTGAGTTTTATTTAACACATAAAATTTTGTTTAAAAAAATTATTATTGGTATTTTGATTTCCTGGGGAAGTTTTTCTATTTTATTTGGTTTATTCTTTTGGGGTAAATATTTCTTTTTTGATTATCAACAAGATAATATCAATGTCTATAACATGGTTAACACAGGTGTTTCAAAGGCTATTTTACAAAAAAACAAACCTGTGGATTTACAAATTTCTAATAAATACATTTTTGCGAGTTCCAAAGACAAATATGATTTTGCAGTAGAAGTAGCTAATCCAAATAAATATTGGATAGCTAATATTACTTATAAATTTTATTATGACAATGGTCAGACTGAACACATGGAAGCTGTTTTTTTACCTGGGGACAGTAGATTTTTACCAGTTTACGGTGTGGAATCCATGGACATAGTACCAAATAATATCAAATTTCAATTGATAGATGTTTCTTGGCAAAGAGTGGATGTTCATGACGTTTTTGATACTATAAATTATATTTCAGAAAGAGTAAATATTTCTATTGAAAATATAAATTTTGAATCTTTTGGTACAGGTTCCAATGTGGGAAAGTTGCTTAGTTTTGATGTTGTCAACAATACTTTGTTTGGTTATAAAACTATAGACCTGGTGGTTGTCTTGCGTAGTAATGGTGAAGTTGTAGGTCTAACACCTTTACAAATATCTAATGTGGAGGCTTTATCTAGCCAAAATATTAGTCTCTCTTTATTTAACAATAATTTAATGGTAGACTCAATAGAGTTACAGCCTGTTTTAAATGTTTTTGATGATAGTATCTATTTGTCATTGTAAGAATGTATGTTTAATTTTTTGAAAGTTAATTGGAGGAATTTTGATTGGATTTTATTTTTTTCAGCTTTTGTTTTATCTTTGATTGGTCTCGCTACTATTTATAGTGTAGATTTGTCACGTGGTGTAGCTTTGGAATTGACTTCAAAACAGATGATTTCTTTTGGGTTAGCCATAGCTATTTTTTTTGTGGCATCTGTGATGCACGTTTCTTTTTATGAATCAGCTGCTAGGCCTGTTTATTTTTTGGCTTTAATTTTGTTGGTTAGTGTTTTGTTTTTTGGTGCTACTATTCGTGGTACGACTGGTTGGTTTAGATTTTTGGGTTTTTCATTTCAACCTGCTGAATTTGCGAAAGTTGCTATTGTGATGCTATTGGCTTGGCGTATAGAAAGGCAGGCTAGGAGATTTGATAAGTGGCAGTTTGTAGTAGTTATGTTTACACTGACACTTTCTTTGGTATTTTTGATTTTGTTACAACCGGATCTTGGATCAGCTTCTATTTTGCTTGGTGTTTGTTTTGGTTTGTTAATTTTGGTTGGTACTAAAAAGAGATATATCTTTGGTATTATTGCTTTGGCTATTTTGGCAGGTGTGATTGGTTGGTTTTTTGTTTTTCAAGATTATCAGAAAGATCGTGTCATGACTTTTATTGATCCGACACGTGATCCTCTTGGTTCTGGTTATAATGTTACTCAATCAATTATTGCTGTTGGTTCGGGACAATTTTTGGGTAGGGGTTTGGGTTTTGGTTCTCAAAGTCAGCTTCACTTTTTACCAGAAGCTCAGACTGACTTTATTATTTCTGTTATTGGTGAAGAATTGGGATTTGTTGGTTTTTTTATTGTTTTAGTATTGTATTTTGTTCTTTTGTGGCGTTTGGTTAATATTGCTTATAAAGCAAAAAATGATTTTGGAGCTTATGTGTCGTTGGGGGTTAGTCTTGTCTTTTTGTCGCATATTGTCGTCAATATTGGTGCTGCTATGGGACTTTTGCCTGTAACAGGGGTTACTTTGCCATTTTTGAGTTATGGTGGTTCTTCTTTGATTATCAACTTTTTGCTTTTGGGTATTGCCGAGAGTTCAGCACGTTCTGTCTAAGTGTGGTATAATAACGTTGAATTTGAGTTAGAACATTTTTGTGTAGTTATTTGGCTAAATAAAGATGTCCTTTCTACTATTGTTCCACTGTCTCATTGATCCATTGTCACATTGAGTTTCCCCTTTTTTTGTCAGTGAAACAATGGTACAATGGAACAATTTGAATATATATGTATTTGTAAATAGTTTTTGGTTTAAAGGGTATTTGCTTTAAAAAGACTTTATTTACACCCTAGGGCTTGACTAATTTAAGCTTTTTTGTTATATTTCTTTCGCTTTTATATGTTTGAAAAATCAAGACTCTCACAAATTATAGAACCTTTACGTTCACAGTTTATGATAATGAAGGAGTGTCTAGCCTGCAAAGGCCAGATTTCTGATAAAAGTATAAAAATTGTAGCAGAAGAAGACAATTCTTATATGCTACATCTAGCGTGTCCACATTGTCAGAATTCTCTAGTATTGTTAGCTTCTGTCAATGATATAGGTGTTGGTTTGGTGGGTATGATGAGTGATCTAAATTATGATGATGCCAAAAGACTTTATACCAAAGAACCAATTGATGAGGATTATTTGCTTGATGCTTATCAGACATTACACAAAATTTCATTTAATAAATATTTAAATTTTTAAAAAATAGCAGTTATGACATATTCATTACAAGCTCAAAAGAGAAGTGGCAAAGATGCCTCAAGTATACGTGCTCAAGGTTTTGTACCTGGTGTAGTTTACGGTCCAGATCGTGAACCTGCTTCTGTAAGTGTAAAAGCTACAGAATTACAAAAAATTTACAACGAAGCTGGTGAATCAACTTTGCTTGATTTTACTTTGGATGGAGAAAAAACTGTAAAAGTTCTTATTCAAGATTTGCAATATTCTCCTGTAAAAGGAAATATTACTCATGTTGATTTTCGTCAAATTCAAATGGGAGTTGAAATGGAAGCAACTGTTGAATTGGAATATGTAGGTCTAGCACCTGCTGTAAAAGAACTTAGTGGTACTTTGTCTATCATGAAAGATTCTTTGGATGTAAAATGTTTACCTGAAAAATTGGTTACATCTATTCAAGTTAGTTTGGATGGTTTGAAAACTTTTGATGATGCTATTTATGTCAAAGACATAAAATTACCAGAAGGTGTTTTTTCTACAGAAGATGCTGAATTGTTATTAGCTAAAGTAGTAGCTCCTTTGTCTGAAGAAGCACAAAAAGCTATGGAAGAAGGTAATACTGGTAGTATTGAAGATATCAAAGTAGAAGAAAAAGGTAAGAAAGAAGAAGAAGGTGCTGCTGCAACTGAAAAATAATTTGTTTGTATTTTATAAGAACTCCCAATTTTTTGGGAGTTTTTTATTGCAAAAAAAATCTAACATCTATTCAGATTTATTTGTTGACTTTCAAGCTTTTCAATAATATGCTAAACTATATATCATCTTAACAAATAAAATTTTATGATTTTCAAAAGATATAAAGCCAATATTTTGAATTATAGAGTAATCTATATTTTAGCTGGTATTATTTTTATTGCTGGTTTAATTTTGTTAGCAATATTTGGTAATGATTATTTTAACAAAAAAAGATTGTCTAAAGTGGTAGAAATAGACTCACAAAATGTAGCAGAAATTGATACTGTTGTTAGCACAACTTGTAGATTTACTAGACTTTTAGATGGTGTTTGCGTTGATACTGAAGATGATACCAATCCTGAGTTAGTAGCTATGATGATAGAAAATCATACAGAGGCTAGACCACAATCTGGTTTGGCTTATGCTTCTGTTGTTTATGAAGCACCTGTGGAAGCTAATTATTCTAGATTTTTAGTTATCTTTCCTAAAGATGCTAATGTGCAAAAGGCGGGACCTGTTCGTAGTGCTAGACCATATTATCTAGATTGGGTTCGTGAATATGGTAATGATGTTTTGTATATGCATGTGGGTGGTTCACCTGATGCTATAGCTATAATCAAAAATTCTAGCAATAATATTTTTGATTTTGATGAATTTTTTAATGGACCTTATTTTTGGAGAAGTACTGATAGATATGCACCACATAATGTGTATACTTCTAGTGCTAATTGGCAAAAAGCTTGGGACAAATATGGTACCAAAGAAAATACGGATTTCGAATCTTGGAAATTTAGGGATATTGGCAATTGTGAAGGTCTTGATGAAGAGTGTGTAAATGAAATTACTGTTTCATTTTTGCCACCAACTTATCAGGCTACTTGGAAATATAGTAGTAGCACCAGAAAATATGCTCGTTATCAGATAGAAGGTCGTCATCTTGATCAAGATGGTACAGCGATTGAAGCTGATACTATCATTGTCCAAAAAGTGAAGAGTGTTGTATTGGATAATGTTGGTCGTTTGAAAATAGATACTATTAGTAGTGGCGAAGTAATTGTTTTTCAAAATGGTCATAAAGAAGAAGGTACTTGGGAAAAAGAAACTGTGACGGGTCGTACTAAATGGCTAGATAAAAGTGGCAATGAAATACCTTTGAAATCTGGGAAGATTTGGATTGAGGTGGTGAATGAACGTGGGGATGTTAGTTGGAAATAGTTTTTTGTTATGTGATATGTGTTACTTGATGATGACTAATCTGTCTAAACCTGCCAAATCTTTTTTCACTTCAATATTACTTTCAGGTAAATATTTTTTTATTAAGATTTTTATTTTGTCGGTTTGAGTGGGATCTATTTCGAGGAATGAGGAAAGGGGAACCCTCCCAGATGGCGGGTAAGTGTGGAATGTGGCTATTTGTTTTAGAAGTTCTTCGTAGAGTGCTAATCCGTCATTATCTGCAACAAGAGCGAGTTTCGGTTCTTTTTGTATCGACGGTTCTTGTTTGAATTGTTGTTCTGTTATGTAGGGAAGGTTGGCAGTTATAATAAGTTCAGTGTTCTTAGTTCTTAGTTCAGAGAGTTGGAATATTGGTTCTAATAAATTGCCATGTAAAAATTCTGTTTCAACGTTGTGTTTTTGGGCATTCTTTTTTGCAACGCACAAAGCTTTTTTTGAAACGTCAATTGCTATTATTTTTGGTGGATTGATAAATTGACCCGCCGGGTTGGGGCGGGGAAATTTGTCTGAAACATTGGTAACGAAATTCGCTCCGCTCATTTCGTCATTCCTTTTTTGTATAGATTTCAAGATAGAAATTGGAATACATCCAGAACCAGTACCTACATCAACCAAAAGTATTTTGTTGTGATTAGGTGATAAGGTGTTTAGGTGTTTGATTGTTTCTTCTACCATAAGCTCTGTGTCTGGTCTTGGTACAAGTACATTTTTGTTTACCAGAAAATCAAGCCCAAAAAATTCTTTGTGTCCAACTAGATAAGCTACGGGAATATTTTTTTGTCTTTGTTTGACTAGATGTTCAAATTTTATTTTTTGCCAAAAATTTATTTCAAAATCTGGATTTGTAAACAAAAACTCACGTGATTTTTTTATTACGTGAGCTAGAAGAATTTCAGCGTCGAGTTGGTTGATTTTTTTTGAAGAAGTTGTTACTAGTTTTTGCACTCTTTGTTTCATGTAAAAAGAATTTTAAAAAAATAGGAATGGCAAACGTAAGTTTGCTGAGTTGTATTGTATAGGGCGAACTTACGTTCGCCATTCCTTACAATGAATTTTCTAAGATATTTTAATTGTCTTGCTCAGCATAATCAGCCAAACGCATCTTTTCAATAATTTCTTCAATATTACCATCAAGAATCTTGGCGATATTGTTCCAACTTTCTTTGATTCTGTGATCAGTAATTCTATCTTGAGGATAATTGTAGGTACGGATTTTTTCACTGCGGTCGCCAGTTCCAATTTGGCTTTTAC
>MFRB01000052.1:1546-6598 GCA_001783255.1 Candidatus Magasanikbacteria bacterium RIFOXYD12_FULL_33_17 | reverse complement strand
TTAATAATACATCATCTACCTTTTGAACACAAAAAAGTAGACACTTTCGTGTCCACTTTCTGGGGTACAGATCATATTAAGGTTGTTCTTACAATAATATATTAATAAAATCAACGCTCCACAGTAATCTGACAAGCCTCACCCAAAACCACAACATCTCGACGTTGTAACTTACCTTGCAAAATAAGTTCAGCCAAACCATTTTCTATTTTGTCTTGAATAGCTCTACGCATAGGACGAGCACCAAACTCAGGATCAAAACCAACATCAGCCAAAGCCTCCAAAGCAGCTTCCTCAACACGCAATTCTACACCTCTAGTTTCTAGATCTTTAGCTACACCATTCAGCATAATGCCCGCAATTTTTTTGATTTCTTCACGAGTCAAAGATTTAAATAAGACAATACCATCAAAACGATTCAAAAATTCTGGACGATAATATTGTATAAGTTCTCCATGAATTAAATGGTCTTTTATTGTTTCCAAATCCACACCAGCATTCATTTGTGATTGAACATAACTAGTACCAGCATTGGAAGTAGCAATAATAATAGTATTGGTAAAATCAATTACCCGACCAACACTATCTGTCAGACGCCCATCATCAAAAACTTGCAAAAATAAATTCAACACATTTTTGTCAGCTTTTTCAAGTTCGTCCAAAAGTACCAAAGCAAAAGGATTTTGTCGTACTGCTTCTGTCAAAAGACCAGTACCTTGTTGTCCTGGCTGACCAATCAAACGATAAATACTATTAGTATCTTGATATTCACTCATATCCATTCTAATCATTCTATCTTCACCTCCAAAATATACTTCTGCAATAGTTTTGGTGAGTTCAGTCTTACCAACACCAGTTGGACCTAAGAAAAGAAAGTTAGCAATTGGACGTTTTTGAGATCTCATCTCAGCACGAGCACGTCGCAAAGCATTGGCTACCAATTCTACAGCCAAATCTTGACCAATCACACGTTTATGCATTTCTTGTTCTAGACGCATCAGTTTTTGTGATTCATTTTCACTAATACTAGCAAGAGGAATACCGGTTTTGTGAGCCACTACTTCCGCGACATCTTCACCAGAAACCAAACTATTTTGTCCTTTTTTATTTCTAGTGAAACTACCTACTTCAGCCAGTAAACTAATAGCACTAGCTGGTAAATTTTGATCAAAGAAAAACTTGTCTGTAAGCGTCACACATTTTTCAAGAGCATCATAAGAAAAAAATATTTTATTTTTATATTCTACTTCACCTGCTTTTGATTCTAAAACTCGTATAGACTGATCTTCATTCATTTCATTGACACTTACTTTGGTAAAGACTGTACCAACTTCACTATTTACAATATGACGATTATAACCTTCTGGTAAAGCTGTTGCAAACATAGTAAAATTTCCACTACTCAAATATTCTGCCAAAGTTTCAGAGACATCCAAAGTTTCACCACCATCAGAACCAGACATACCAGTCAAATCATGCAAATTATTGATAAACAAAATAATATTTTTTGCTTTTGACACTTCATTCATGATATTGATAAGACGTTGTTGTGCACCAGAAACAGTAGTACCAGCCAAAAGTGAAGACGTAGAAATCTGGACAAATCTTTTATCAAGTAATTTTTTTGGAGCATCACCTGAAATCATTTTTTGGACGATACCTTCTATAATCGCCATTTTGCCGACACCATGTTCACCTACTAAAATAACATTTTCACTACCAGCTTCAACAATATTGAATATTTCTTCTATCTCTTTTTCACGCGCTACACAAGTTGACAAATGACCATACTTAGCAAAAAGCGTCAAATCTTTGCTATAACTATTCATAAAAGGAGTAGCCACAGAAGTCATGGCTTTATCCATACCATATTTACTAACATTGCTAGCTGCTTTTCTAAATTTACGATATTCATCATACAAATATTCACGCATACGCACCCACTCTACAACATTGTTTAATTTTTGATTTTCTACTTCCAAATCATACAATATTTCTTGAATAATTTCTGACTGCCTTACTGTTGCCAACAAAATTTCACTAGTACGAACAGAAGTATCTTTGAAATTCACAGTAATATCCAAAGCATTAAATAATATCTGCCAAAAATCATCACCAAAATATTTGTTATTAACAAGTTCAGTATTTTTTGTTTTTTCCAAAAGTGAAGAAATTTTACTTTGCAAAGATTTCACCGAAATTCCCAAACGCACAAAAATACCCACAATTTCATCTGAAGATAATAAAGTATAAAAAATATGCAATGAAGTAATTTCTGAACTATGATAATTTTTAGCTAATAAAAAACTTTTTTGTAAAACATCTTCAGACTTATCAGTAAAAAAATTACTAAAATCAAATTTATCTTTATGAGATATTTTTTTGATAACAGACCAATCAAAAACTGACAAATCTGTTTTATGAATATTTTTTTCTAAAAACTTGTAATCTATCCCTTTTTGAACTTTATTTTGTACAGATAATCTATAAAGCAAATAAGTCAAAGAAATAAAACCAAGCCAAAACAAAATACGCATCGGTTCTTTGTCATCCAACCAAAAAGAAATTGTCAAAAGTCTAGTAATATCTTTGTCTGTTTGCCAAACACTATAAACTAACAAAGCCCAAAAACCTAACCAAAAAACCAAAGCACCAAGAATTCTAAAAACATTCAGAATTTTTCTAGCCTTCTTTAGTCTAATGTTATAAAGTGTCAAAGACTTACCAAAATAAACAAAGAGATTATTATAAAAAAATCCAGTATGCATTTTTTTACAATTTGAACATTTACGAAATTGCAAATAGCCTGTGCCCTGACATTTATCACAAACTATAGCTTCTATTTTTTTATTTTTAGCAAAAAGCATATTTTATTCTTTAGGTTGCATCAATGCCCAAATAGCATCTACCAAAAAATACAAAACAACTATTGGCAATAAAATCCAAGCAAAGAATAGAGAAATCACCAAACTAAGCCAAATCAAAAGACCTATAGTTCTAGCAATAATATTGAAAACACGCATCAAAAAACTAACCAAACGACCTTGCAAATCATATTGTCCAAACATTGGCACAAAAATATTTTTTAGCCAAAGTCCTGGTGCAAGCATTGCATTTACATCACGCACAAGACTCACACAAAAAAGTAATACCCGACGAGCACCTTCACTATACCACCAGATTGGAAAATAGAATACATCCCAAATTAATTCTAATAACATGCGTTGTAACAAAATCAGAAACATAAAATTAATAAAAAGCTAGAAAGGCTTAAAATGCCCAAAAGGCTAGAAAGGCTATTAACAAAAAAGCCTTTCAGGCTTTTCAAGCATTTTAAGCTTTTCAAGCCTCATCTAAATTATACCACAAAAACAAAAAACACGTAACTAATTTGTTACGTGTGACTCTGAACTCAATTTTAACGACGTGCGACAGCTCCATCCAAAACTTGTAAATAATCTACATTGGTTACAGAAACAAGGTCTGTCTTAGCAATTCTATCTTGCAAATTTTGCATAGATTTCAATTTGGCAATTTGAACATCCATTTTTCGATTTTCATATTCAAGTTTTGATACTTGACGTTCCAAATCACTAATCATATAACCTTTGGTAGATACAGAAGTTGTTTGTAAAATATACAAAACACCAAATACCAAAACAAAGATACCAACTGACACACGGAAAGAAGTACTAAACAAAAGTTTGTTCAAAGCTTCTTTTTTCTCACGAAGAGTTTGTTTTTTTTCTATGTAAGAATTCATAATTGACAGGCTTTTTTCATCCCGATCCGCCTTGGGCGGAGAGGGATCTTTCTTAAATTTATATTCCTTTAAAGCACGTTTTTAGTCTGACCCTAAAAAACGCAAGTATTAAATTATTTTTATATTTTTTCAACAACCCTCAACTTAGCACTTCTAGATCTTGGATTGTTTTTTACTTCTTCGTCACTCCCTACAATTGGTTTTTTGGTAACAATCTTTATTGTTTTGTTATTTTGTGACTTGAAATAATGTTTGACTATAGAATCTTCAGTCGAGTGAAAAGTGATAACAGCTAGTCTTCCTCCACTTTGCAATATTTCTAATGCCTGCGGTAAAACTCTTTCTATCACCCCGAGTTCATCATTGACCGCAATACGCAAAGCTTGAAATACTTTAGTAGCCGGATGCAATCCACCAACCCAAGGTACTTCTTTGTCAGTTTTCAATTTTTTTCGATAAACATCTAAAATAACATTTACCAAATCTCCAACTGTTTCAATCGGAAACTCTTTTCTTTTTTCAATAATAGCTTCAACAATTTCTTTACTCAATTTTTCTTCACCATATTTACGAAATATTTCTTCTAATCCTCGAAAATCTTTCAAATAAAGTAATTCGGCGGCACTACATGATCCATAAATTGGTTTACCATCTGGTGTCAAAGGCGGATTTGTTACTTCATGACTACACTTGAGATAAGTATCATAACGCATATCAAGTGGTTCATCAGTTTTCAAAAAACTAAATCCCCTACCACGTTCCTCAAACTGAGGACTAGACCAACCATAATCCATCAATATTCCATTTACATTTTCAAATTTATTTTCTTCTACTATTTGCTTCAAATTTTCAAAGTTGTCACGAGCAAATACTACGCGCTTGTCAAACTTATACAAAAATTGTTTCGTTCGCAAAATTGCTTCAGCATCAGCATCAATTCCAAGTAATTTTCCATCTGGACCAGTTAGTTCCAAAATCATTTCAGCATGTCCAGCATCTCCTAGTGTACAATCAATAACATTGCTACCATTTTTTAGTTGCAACGCTTCCAACACTTCATTTAATAGTACAGGTACGTGTCTCATAATAAATTAGTAATTACTAATTAGTAATTATTAATTACTAATTTAATTTAAACTCCAAGATCAAACATCTGTTCAGCAATTTGAGTACTTTCTGCTTCAGTACGTTTCTTATAATCTTCCCAATTTTTCTGATCCCACAATTCTAGACGGTTGTATAGACCGGCTACAATAATTTCTTTTTTGAGACCAGCAAAATTACGAAGA
>MFRB01000052.1:0-1416 GCA_001783255.1 Candidatus Magasanikbacteria bacterium RIFOXYD12_FULL_33_17 | reverse complement strand
TCCACTCTGATTTCGTATACAAAAACAAACAGTTGTCCAATCCTCTTGTGACCACTGCGCCTTTGGACAATTCTGTTCTAAACTTTTTTGGAACAGCCAAACGTCCTTTGTCGTCTAGGTTGTGTGCGTATTCTCCTATAAACATAAAAACACGAATTTTGTCACAAATTAACACGAATTAGAATAAATAGACTGACAAGCATGGTGCCCATTTATAAAATTATTCGTTCAAAGACAACACCAGATGGACTAAATAAAAATATAATTCCTAATCTGATACCCGTTGCCTGCAAATATTGCAATACTTGTTTTTTGAAACGTAAATGTATTTCTCTACCAACTTTCAATTCAACTACAATATGATGTTCCTTTTTCACTAAAAAATCCAAAAAATATTTTCCAACTTGTTTTCCTTTATGAAATCTTCTACAGCACAATTCTCTTTTGAACTTAAATCCTTTTTCTTCCAACTCTATAACATAGGCATTACCATAGATACGTTCATGGTCGCCATAACCAAGTGAATTGAACACACGGTAAGCACAGCCTACCAATTCATAACTTTCATCTTTATATAAGATTTTCTCCTCCATAAAGTTATTCGTGTGTATTCGTGTAAAAGATTCGTGTTCCCCACTTCTTACCACTTGAAACCATTATATACCACTTTCAAACCACTTTCAACCATTTCAACCCATTTATCCACCTTATATCCACAGTAAATAGAAAAAATGGCTAACAGATGCCAATATATATTTTGAATTTGGTATAATGAATGAAAGTAAAATTTTATGCCAAAAAGAATTGCTCAAGTGGAAATCATTGTTTATAAAATGGTAGATAACCAACCATTATTTTTATTACTAAAAAGAATAGAATCACGTGGCGGTTTCTGGCAACCAATTACTGGTGGAGCAAATGATAATGAGACATTACAAGCTGCTGCAAAAAGAGAATTGTACGAAGAAACACAAATAAAAGATTATCTAAATTTTTTTGAAGATGTTTATTATTTTGAATTTGATATCGAAATACATAGTAGAATAAAAGAATATGTTTTTGCTGTAGAGATAGATACAAACACAGACGCAATACTTTCTGATGAACATGAAGAAAAAAAATGGTGCAACTTTGAAGAAGCTTTGAAATTATTAAAATATGAAAATAACAAAGAGGGGTTTAGAAAAGTTTTTGAAATCATAAATATAACTTAAAAAAATATGTTAGACATAAAACAACTTCAAAAAGAAATTTTTGAAAATAAAAAAACTAAAGGATTCAACATAACTGATATTAATCTAGAATTTGCCTATACTTTTGATGAGCTAGCCGAAGCACACCAAGCTTATATCAAAAAACTTCCCGATGTAGGAGAAGAACTTGCTGATGTTATTATCTATTTAATTGGTCTAGCAC
>MFRB01000051.1 GCA_001783255.1 Candidatus Magasanikbacteria bacterium RIFOXYD12_FULL_33_17 | reverse complement strand
GACGACGCAGTCCCAGCGGGTGAGGTCTTCACATCATTAAAAAACGAATCGTTCAATAAAGCAATGTCATGTATACGAGACAACGTACCAATCTGATTCCTAAGACGTCCAGCTTCTTCAAAATTTTCTTGTTTAGCTTCCCTATTCATTTTTATTTCTAGTGACTTCACAAGTTTTTTCTTTCCTCCACGCAAAAAAGTAACTAACGGCAAAATTACTTTGCTTTTGTATTCTCTCGAACTTATTTCTCCAGTACATACTCCTAGACACTGTCCAATTTGACGATATAAACATGGTCGAGCCGTAGCTTGGGTGGAAAAGGGCTTACAAGTTGAAATAAAAAATAATCTATTCAACAACTTCATCATCTCGCGTGTTTTAAGACCAGGATACGGCCCAAAAATATATTTGTATTGCTGAGTCTGCTGTATCTGCTGACTCTGCTGGTTGCTAAGTTCATGTTGTCTCACAGTATAAACTCTTGGAAATAAATCATCGCTAACCACGACATAGTTCCAACTCTTATCATCTTTCCCATCTACATTGTACTTCGGCAAAAATTTTTTGATATAATTGGCTTCAAGAATCACAGCTTCCAAGACTGAGTCAGTTTGTTTTATTTTTATATCCATCACTTCATGCATCATTTGTTCTATCGGACGACTAGAGCGTGGACCACGAAAATAACTCTGCACACGATTGCGAAGAGATGTGGCTTTGCCGATATATATCAATTCTTTATTTTTGTTATAGAATAAATAGATGCCGGGTTCAGTCGGGAATTGTTTTATTTTTTCCAGAAGATTCATACTAATTTAATTTATATCACCTCTTCTACCTGTAGAATTATAATAAAAATTCTTTTGTTTTTCTTTAAATTGTACCACTATAAAAAACACTGAATAAATAGTAACAGCCATATAATATAAAATCTCAAAAATATCAAAGTGTACACCTACTTTTTTAAAAAATTTATAAGACTCATAGAAAAAAAAGATAACTGGTAACAAAAAGAAAATAGCAGCGAGATAAAATTCAAATATAAAAGTCATCAATTTTTTATCTTTTTGTTCTTTCTTTTTTATTTCAGTTATTTCTACTCTCAAAATCATCAAGATAATCAATGAAATTGATATAGTTAACATATTTAACATCACATACTTAACAAAAAATAATGAAATAGATTCCCTATTAAAATACAAAATAATCAAGATATTTAATAACATCAAAAAAATACTATAAATAACTTTCTTTGATTTCTTTGGGAATGAACCTTCCAAAAGCAAATAATAAACCAAAAAATAAAAACACAAAAAAACAATTATAAATTTAGAATTAATAAGTGGTGAAATTTTTCCAAAACTATTTCCACCTACAGATACAAAAAAAATAAAAAATGGAATTACTGTAGACAACAAAAAATATAGTAAAAAAATAACAAAGTTAGTTTTTGTTCTATTCTTTTTTATTAAATAATTATTTAAATTATTCCAATAATCATTAATTTTTAATTTATAAAAATTCATATGAAAAATAGTTATTTTCATGTTTTTATGCTAAAAAACGTTTCAAATACTTTCCCGTC
>MFRB01000050.1 GCA_001783255.1 Candidatus Magasanikbacteria bacterium RIFOXYD12_FULL_33_17 | reverse complement strand
GTTTTAAATGGGTAAATCAATATGGGACAATTGTTTCTGGTTTCATCAATACTGTTTATACATACGACGGAAATTTACTTTACAAACCACCTGTTGGTATTCCGGTTGTACCGGAGTATAAGTTGATTAGTTGGCATGAGTTAAATTAGTTAAAAGTTAATAAAGTCTATAAAGTCAAAAGTCTCTTGATAAAGAGTTCACAATAATAATTTTTTTGATTAGCAAAAAAACTAATAGTTTGCTATAATATAATCAAATAATTTTTTTTAAATTAATTATGCAAAAAGTTCGTAAAGGAGTTATCACTGTAGCAGGTCTTGGCACTAGATTTTTGCCGGCTACTAAGGCTATGCCAAAAGAAATGTTGCCAGTACTCGACAAACCCGTTGTGCAGTATATTGTGGAGGAAATGGTGGCTAGTGGAATTACAGAAATTATTTTTGTGACAAGTTCTCAGAAGAGAGCGATAGAAGATCATTTTGATAGAGACCCTGATTTTGAAAATTATTTGGAAAAGAAAGGAAAGATAGATAGAATAAAACCTTTGATAGACAATCTGAACCTCTTGGTAATGGACATGCTTTGCTTTGTGCTCGTGAATTTATTGGTGACGAATCTTTTGTATTTTCTGATGGTGATAGTATTATTGATTCCAAAGTACCAGTAATTAAGCAATTAATCAAAGTTTTCAACAAAGAAAATTCTTCAGTAATCGGTGTCCAAAAAATTTCAGACAAAGAAGCTATGACCAAGTATGGCAATGTCTATGGTAAGGTTACCAAAGACAAAAGACTTTATCGTGTGTCTGACTTTGTAGAAAAACCAGCTGTTGAAAAAGTTTCACCAGATGGTCTGATTATTGGTGGTATGCGCTATGTCTTTACCAAAGATATTTGGGCAATGCTTGAATCTCAGAAGACTGGTCGTGATGGAGAAATTTGGCTTTCGGATGCGGCCAATGCTTTGGTTAGGAAGAAAAAGTTTATGGCCTATGAATATGAAGGTATTTATTTTGATACTGGTAATAAATTAGCTTTGCTCAAGACTGCTATTCACTTTGCCAAAAAAGATCCAGAAATAAAAGACCAAATAGAAGAACTTTTGGTATTTTAAATAAAAAATATTTAATTTTTTATGAATTTGAAAATAAGTAAAATTCTGATGATGTTGTTTGTTGTTGTGGGTGTTTTTGGATTCGTAAAATATAGTTATGCTACAGAAATGTGTTGTGTGTATTTTGAAGAAAATATCGCAGGTGCTGATCAGTGTTATGATTTTGCAACAGGTCAGCCAGTCGGACAACCTATTGATCCTGATAGTGCTTCATGTCCGGGTGGAACTTATAGTGGTAGACTTATAGGGGCTTATGGTTTTGGTCCTAGTCCACTCGCTACTGAACCAAACTCCCGTTCTTATAGAGATAGTGATATTTCTAAAAGTTGTATTAACCTTTCAATGAATTTGGATGGTATAGACCAAAATTTAGAAGTACGACAAATTGATGATTATACAGATTTGTGTGAAAAAGGACTTACGTTAATGAGTACTCCGAAAGGATTGCAACTTAGAACAAGCTTGGTTCAAAAACAATTTGAAGACATGGAAAGAACTTTGAGAACTATAACAGATGACGACTCAGTATGTTGTGTGCCTAGAATAAAATCGGAGTCGGGAGGTGGTTGTAATTCACTGTCATTGAATCAAAAGGAATTTGAAGAAAAGTATTCTTTATTTACCTCGCAAACTACTCCGGGTTTGAATTCTTTTTATTTTCCATCAGATGATAAACTTACAAGTTTTATGACTTGTGATGCCAGTATCTCTAAAAAAGATTGGGAACTTTATAGTGATTTAAATATAAGTAATCCAATACCTGGTGGTGTGACATATCTTTTATATCCGGAAAAATGTGATACAGTGACTGGAAATAATTATTTACCTCCTTGGGGATATGGAAATAATAGCCAACCACCTCAGCAGTTAGGAGCTATGTGTGACGCTAATTATACACCTCAGCCAGAGTATTGTGCCTGTACTTTAGATAAGTCAGACTGTGGTGTTACCACTGTAAAAACAAAATATGAATGTGAGGAATTTTTGAGGAGTAGTTCACAAACAGATAAAAGAGTTTGTACTGTTTTAGAGTCAGGATGGGATTCTTGTGAGAGCTTGGTTACACCTCAACCAGGGTATTGTGCTTGTACTTTAGATAAGTCAAATTGTGGAATTACAAAGCTAAATACTAAGTCACAGTGTGAATCTGTTTTGAATGAAGTATCAAAAAATAATCCTAATTTATCATCTCGTATATGTGTATCAGTAGAACCAGGTGCTGAGTGTAGTAGTTTGCAATCCAATTTTTGTATTTGTACAAATGATAAAAGTTCTTGTATTGAACAAAAATATATTAATAAACCTGATTGTGAAAAAGCCATTGGTTCTTTTGGTGATAGTAAATCAGTTCAGTGTTTAGTTGTTGAAAAAGGAAAAGAATGTAGTACGTTAGTTGAAGATTCTCAAAATAATAATGGACAAACAAACTCTGATATGTTGAGTGGTCTTAGTTCTGATATAAAAGCTTTGAACAAATTGAATGTAAACAATGTCCAAAGTTTGCTTGGTAATTTCATAAAATTATTGTTGGGTATCTTGGGTACTTTGGCTTTGGTAATGATTATGTATGGAGGATTTTTGTTTATGACTGCAAATGGTAATGCTGATAATAAGAAAAAAGCCGTGGGTATTTTTGTCTGGTCTACGCTTGGTATTGTGATAATTTTTTCTAGTTATGCTGTTGTCAATTTTGTGTTGGATATTTTGAAATAATTTTTGGTTAAAAGTTTATCTTGATTAATATTGGTCAAAATAGGGAAAGGAACGTTTTTAGAGTTTGAGTGGTAATTGTCCCATTGTTCTATTGTCATATTGTCAACTTGTCTATCCGTCGAATTGGGGGGTAGATGAAATAATATTAGTGTTAATTCCTGTCTGCCGGCAGGCAGGTGTGTTAAAATTCGTGTTTCTATGTTTAAAAAAATATTATCTTTGTCACTCATTACAGTTTTCTTTTTGACGACTGGTTTTGGTTGCAAGGGTTTGTCTCAATCTCAAGTTACCTCTTTGAAACCAGTAAAACTAACTTATTGGACAGTATATGATGATGTAGATATGTTGCGTGCTTTTGCTAGCGAATATAGTAGTCGTTATCCTCATGTGACTATTGATATACGTCAGGTGAAGTATGATGAATTTGATAATCTTTTTACCAATGCTTTGGCAGACAATGTCGCTCCAGATATGGTTTCTCAACATGTGACTTGGTTGCGTAAAAATGCTTCAAGATTGTCTGGTGCTCCAGTCAGTACCCAAATGTCGCGTCTAGTCATTGCTAACAATTTTTCCAAAGATCAACAAGTTGTCACTGATACAAATTTGTTGCAAACAGTGAGTGCTATCAACAAAGATTATGTAAAAACTGTTGGACAAGATGTGGTAATAAATAATAAAATCTATGGTTTGCCACTAGCCATGGATACTTTGTCAATATTTTATAATCAAGATTTACTGGATAGAGCCGGTATTGCTGAGGCTCCAAAAGATTGGAACAGTTTTATAGAGGCGGTAAAAAAATTAACCAAGTTCAATTCTGTTGGTGATATAATACAATCTGGTACAGCTCTAGGTACTGCCAACAATATTGATTCTGCTTTTGATATTATTTCTCTTTTTATCATGCAAAGTGGGGTCAAACTGTCTTTGGGTAATACTGTTACTTTTGCCAACGGTTTGGAAAAAGTTCAAAGCAGAAATACTCCTGTTTTGAGTGCTTTGGATTTTTATACTGATTTTGCTAGACCAACCAAGGAAGCTTATAGTTGGAATGAAAAACAAGGAAAAGCTTTGGATCAATTTATTCGTGGTAAAGTAGGTTTTTATTTTGGTTATTCTTATGATTACAAAACTATAAAAAATAGAGCTCCTCAAATGAATTTTCGTATTATGCCAGTTTTCCAACTTAATCCAGAATCTCCAAGCAATGTAGCTAATTATTGGGTAGAATCGGTGGTCGCTAGAAGTCAAAATCAAAATGAAGCTTGGGATTTCATCAGATTTATTACTTCACCAGAAGGTGTTGCTAAATATACTGCCAAAGTTTTTAGACCTAGTCCACTTAGATCACAAATTACCACACAACAAGCTGATGAAAATTTGGGACCTTTTGCTACTCAAGCTATTTTTGCAGAAAATTGGTATAGAGGAAATAATATAGATAGTGTTATGAAATCTTTTGAAAGTATGATTAGCGAATTACTCAAACCATCTGCCAATGAAACAGATTTGTTAAAAAAAGATAAAGCCATAATTATTAATACTGCTGCTCGTGTACAGCAGACAATGTAATTTATGAATAGATTTTTGAAAAGCTCATTATTTATTTTATTTATTTTTTCTGTATTTATTTTTTTTACAGATGTTTATGCTTTTAACGAAAGATATTGTATAACCCCAAAAGCTGAATGTTTTGCTGCTTTTTATTCTGTTTTAGAAAAGGGTGTAGAAGTGCAAAAGGATTTTTCTTCTCAATGTCTAACTGGCGGTACTGTATTTAATGATGTACTAACATGTAATAATTTTTTAACTCAAAACTTCACTTTTTGTTTAACAAATTCTAGTAGTAGAATTTGTGACTTGGTTTATAAAGCTGTTTGTTCTAGTGAAAATGGAAAACAATTTGATTTATCTACTTCAAAACCAGCTGATTATTATTTGAATTCTTGCAAAAAAGAATTAGGTCATTACAATTGGACAATGCCGTCAGGTAATAACTCTATTTATTCTTCAGATTCTATAGAATTTACTATAAAGGCAGAGTGTGAAAATTATTGTTCAGATAAAATATTTTTAAATTGTTTTAACTGTGAAAAAGACTCTGTTAATTTTATTAGTTCTTCCACAGCTGTTTTAGGGAAGGATATAAGCGTAAATTATAAGTTTGATGCTCCTTCTTATTTAAAAAATCATAAAGTTGATTTGCCAACTACTGTTAGCTTTACTTTTGTGGCTGACAATAGTCACTTAAAAGAATCAAAAGTTTTTAATATAAATATAAACAATATAAATTGTTCAGATCTTCACAGTGCTATTGAGTGTAATAACACTGCTTGCTTTTGGGCATCAAAAGTAGGTAGTGGAACATGTGTATCAAAAACAGATGAAAAAATTTGTAATAATTTAACAACAGCAGAGTGCTCTCAATCAAAATCATGTTCTCTTAATAGTAATAATAAATGTGAACTTAAAACAGATATAAAGAATAGGGGAGCTGTGGATGCTGTAATAAAATCAGAACATCCTACTCCAGACAACTCGTTGTTACCAGAGTGTGCTTTTACTGGTTCATGTCGAGATGTAAATGATTTGGTAAAATTGGGTTTGGTTATCATAAATTATATATTTTCTATTGTAGCAGGTTTGGCTTTTATTATGTTTGTTTATGGTGGTTTCACTTGGATATTCTCTTTTGGTAATAGCGACAAAGTCAAAAAAGGACAACAAATCTTTGTTTATGCAGTGATTGGTTTGGTAATCGTTTTTACAGCTTATATACTTGTTGGCTTCTTGCTTGATGCTCTAAATGTCAGTCAATCATTTAGGATCATATAATAATTTTTATGAAAAAAATATTTTTTACAAAGTTTTTGATGTTCGTTTTATTTGTAAGTTTTGGATTTTTTTTGAATATTAATTTTGTTAAAGCTTCTTATTGTGTTGTTACTTTAGGTGATGTACTTTCTTGTCAAGAAAAAACTTATGGTCAAACTTGCCCTGGTATAGAAAAAACAACACAGGCTGAATGTCAGCAACATTTGGAAAGTTTAGAAGCTTTTGGTATTGCTACAGAGGGATCTTCTGGCTCTGCAAGTTCTGGTAGTAGTCCATCTACTCCATCTGGTTCAGGTTCTACAGATAATTGTAAGCAACAACATCCTACTTGGAGTTGTCAGCCTTTGACAGCTTGTGGTATAAGTAGTGTTTCTGCTTGTACTGCAGAAAAAAGTTGTGAAACAAATCTCTGTTCAGGTGCTACATATTGTTGTCAAGGTGCGACTTCTCCTGAAAAAAAATGGTGTTTAACTCCTGAAAAAAATTGTATAGAAGGTAGTGGCGGTGCTTGTTCTGGATCTTTGTATGATTCACAACAAACTTGTATAAATGCTCTCAACAGTTCTAATACTAATTCTAATTCAGATTCAAAATCTAGCGAATCAACAACTTTCAATGCTCAAGCAATTGTAAGTTTGGAAAATCCTATAGGAACTACTGACATCACTCAAATTTTTGGTAACCTTATCAAAGTATCTTTGGGTATTTTAGGTTCGTTGGCTTTGCTTGTTTTTATCTATGGTGGTTTCGTTTGGCTTACGTCGGCTGGTAGTAGTGATAAAGTCCAAAAAGGAACTACTGCTATGGTTTGGGCAGTGATGGGCATTGTTGTTATTTTCGCCAGTTATGCTATAATAAATGTAATTTTACAAGGTCTTGGAGTTAGTACTGCTAGTGCTGTTGTTACCACAAATAAAAAATTAGATACTATTCCAGAAACTAAAAAATCACAAGTCTGTCATTGTAATGTTGTCGCCTCAGCGAGTATTCCTGTGTTGGGATCTTGTAATACTACTATTTCGCAGGATTTCATAATTGGTAAATCATACGGACCAATTGAATATAAACAGTTGATAGATCAAGCTAGTATGACAGGTTCTGGCTGTACTACGGCAAAAACAATGCTTAATGGTCAGATAAAGGATATGCAACCAATCGTTTTTACAGAGAATACTTGTAAGATGTTTAGTGATACTACAGATAGTAAATTTGGTGCTACTTATAACCTAAAATGTCAATTACAATAATTAATAAATAATCATAAATTATGTTTAAAAATATTTTTACATTGAAGGGAGGTGATACACATGAAATTGCTATATAAACTTGCAAAATACAAAACAATGCTTTCTATCGTATTTGTACTTGCTTTAGGGCTTGTGATATCACCGGTTATGACTTTGGCAGCTCCTACAGGTGGTGCTGGTACTGCTACTGATACTTTAGGTATCAGTGTTATTGAAGATGGATCAGGTGGAGAGGGTGGAATAGCCCTTGGTACTTCTGATTTACGTGATACAGCTGTAAATATTATCAACATCGCTTTGAGTATGTTAGGTATTATCGCTGTCGTTATTATTCTTATCGGTGGCTTCCAATGGATGACTGCTGGTGGTGACGATGGTAAAGTAGAAACAGCTCGTAAATGGATTTTCTCTGGAATTATCGGTCTTGCTATTATTTTGAGTGCTTGGGCTATTGCCAAATTCGCTCTTAATAACTTAGGTCAAGCTACAAATGTTAAAGGTTTTACTCCAGTTGAATAAATATTTTTTTTCAGAGCAGATTATATTGTTACAATATATCTGCTCTGAGAATTTATTTTAAATAATAGAATTTAACTTATTTATATTTTTTAAAAAGGTTGAATCTTATTTTTTAGACTTGAATTTTATGAAAAATAAAAAAATATTTAATATTTTTTTTAGTATATTATTTGTTTTTTCTTTTTTAATTCCTGGAGTACAGACTTTTGCTCAAGTTACTTCCAATTGTGATAATCCTGACGATCTTTTGGGATTGAATTGTGTGGGTGAGAATTCCAAGCTTAGTGCACAAGATCCAAGAATAATCATTACTAATATCATAAATCAAGCTCTAGGTTTGTTGGGCATAGTCGCCACCGTACTTATTATTTATGCTGGATTTTTGTGGATGACAGCTGGTGGAGATGAAGGTAAAGCTGAATCAGCTCGCAAGATTATTTCGGCGGCGGTGATTGGGTTAGTGATTATTTTGATGGCTTATTCTATTACTAGATATGTTGCTATCAATTTGTACGATGCTACTCTTAAGTAATAATTTATTTTTGATTAAACACTTATGAAAAACAAAAAATTTTTATTTTTATTAAGTGGATTTTTTGTAGCCATTTTTGCTTTGGCCTTTTTTGTTCCTGCTTTGGTACAAGCTGCTATTCCAGATCCAGCAGCAACTAACTATGGTTTGGATACTACTGCTCAATCAGCAGGTTTGCCAATGACCAAAGATTTGCCAACTGTTATCGGTAATGTACTTGGTTCTGCGCTATCTATGATATCAGTTTTGTTTTTTGGATTGATGCTCTTCGGAGGTATGATGTGGATGACTGCTCGTGGTAAGAGTGAGAACACCCAAAAGGCTCTTGATTTGATAATTTCAGCTATCATCGGTATTGTGATTGTCTTAGCTGCTTATGCTATTACCAATTTTGTTTTTAGTAATGTGATTAGTGGTTCTGGTGGACCAACAACTCCTCCACCACAACAACAAACTCAAACTTGTACTAGTAATTTAGAATGTACTGTGAGTGGTCAGACTTGTAATTTGACTACAAAGACTTGTGAAGTTGCACAAGCAGGTGCTTGTACACAAAATAGTGATTGTACCGCTGGGTATGGTTTAATGTGTAGTTCAGGTAGTTGTGTGGATGATCCGGCTACTGGATTTTGTTTATCAGATGGTACTCCACCAACTTGTGGTCAACCTGTTGCCATAAGTTTAACTTCAGCTTGTGCAAATAATTACCAGGAGTATTCGATTTGTTTGTCAGCAAAAGAAAATGGATGTATTGAAACAGGTTGTTCTTCCGACAAGGCCTGTAGTACTGTCACGAAGAGATGTGTGACCGTAGGAACTTTAGAAGCACCTTGTCCTATTGGAAATGAATGTCAAGAACCTTTAGTGTGTGGAACACCAAATGGTGCATCTTCTAAATCTTGTGGTAATAGAACAAAAGATGGTGAATTATGTAATAATTTTGCATGTGAAATTGGTGATGGTTTAAGATGTCTTCTGAAGGAGAGTGGTTCAACTTTTTATTATTGTTCAAAATTGCAGGATATAGGAGAAGTATGTAATGGTGATCCAACACTTTGTGCAACAAGTGTTTGTAATGTGACAACAAATAAATGTGAATAAATTTATTAATTAAATTATGCAAAAGAAAAAATATTTATTTGTAAGTCTATTATCTGCAATTTCAAACTTTTCTTTTGTATTATTTGTAAATGCAAAAAAAACTTTCAACGATGCTAATACTGCTTTGTCTACTGTTTCTGGTAAAACAGGTATCACTGAAGCTAGTGTAACTAATATTTCAGGAAATGTAGTAACAACAGTCTTTATTGTTGCGGGGCTTATCTTCTTTGTACTTATGGTCTATGCTGGTGTACGTTGGATGACAGCTCGTGATAAATCAGAAAGTGTTGAGAAGGCTAGAAATACGATGATTGCAGCGGTGATTGGTTTGGTAATTTTGTTGGCATCTTACGCTGTGACGACTTTCTTACAAACAAATGTTATTGGTGGTTAGATAGTTTTGGATTTAAACATTGGATTGAATGAAAAATTGTGGTCTCCCTCTCTTTGTAGGAGAGGGTAGGGGGTGAGGTTCGTGTAGTATAATTATATATTTTTTTAAGCAACTACATAAATTTTGTAACAAAAATATTATGAAAAAAATTCTTTTACACATTTTAATTTCTGTCACAATGTTTTCTTTTTTTGCTGTTCCTGTATTCGCGCAAGGTGTAAAAAATGCCAATAGTCAACTTCAACCAATTGCCCAAAAAGCAGGTATTACAGAAAGTAATTTGGGAAATATAGCAGGTACTGTTATTTCTGCAATTTTGAGTTTGGTGGGTGTTATTTTCTTGGTACTTATGGTCTATGCTGGAATTCTCTGGATGACAGCTCGTGGTAAAGATGATCAGACTGAAAGAGCTAAGAATATTATTATTGCAGCTTTGATTGGTTTGTTTATTGTAGTTAGTGCTTATGCTATTACCAAATTTGTTACTAGTAAACTTAATTAAAATATGAAATATTTAGCTTTTAGTTTTGTCATGTTTTTTTCTTTTTTTGTCTTTGTACCTCAGGCTTTGGCGGTAAATTTGGGTGGAAATATTCTGAATGATGCTGGTAAAAAAGCGGGTTATGACCCAGGGACTACAAATACTACTCTTGCCAAAAATATTGGTATTGTTGTTAATATTCTTCTATCTGTTGTCGGTCTTGTTTTTACAATTTTAATGATTTATGCGGGTTATACTTGGATGATTGCTAGAGGTGATGATGGTAAAGTAGACAAAGCCAAAAGTATTATCAAAGCTTCTATCATAGGTCTTATTATAACGTTGGCAGCCTACAGTATTAGTAATTTTGTGGTTTCTAGAGTATTGGCTCAGACGTTGGCTTTGTTGGATAACTATAATTTATTTGTTTAGTTTTA
Organism: Candidatus Magasanikbacteria bacterium RIFOXYD12_FULL_33_17; assembly: GCA_001783255.1. GTDB lineage: Bacteria > Patescibacteriota > Patescibacteriia > Magasanikbacterales > UBA922 > UBA1557. Next base: position 2,497 of record MFRB01000050.1, on the reverse strand, counting down.
TGAAATTTTTGATTGCTTTATTTTTTGGAGTAGCTATTGTATTTACTTTTTTGCCTAGTTATAGTTGTGTTGCAGAAAGTACAAAGAATAGTGCTATCCAACAATTGAATGCGAGTGCTTCTGGTGCTGGTTATACACACACCGCGATTGATCCTAGAATAATGGCTGCAAATATTATCAAAATATTTTTAGGTCTCATTGGTACTGTGGCCATTTTTTTATTTGTGTATGCTGGATATTTGTTGATAACTTCACATGGTGATTCTGCCAAGATGGGTAAAGCTAGTAAGATAATGACAGGTGCTATGATTGGTATTTTACTTATTTTGCTTTCCTTTAGTATCACCAATTTTGTGGGAAAGAAATTACAACAGGGTATTACTCAAGATACTGTTAATAACTAAAATATAAGTTTTATGAAAATAAAAAAAATATTAATTATTACGGGAATTATTTTGGGTTTGTTAGTTGTAAACATTGCTGTTAGCCATGCTGCGGGTACTAGTATTGAGGATGCTATGGCTGCCCAAAACCAAGCTTTTGCAGGCAAAACTGCTGCGAACTTGGGTAGTCCAAAAGATGTAAGAATAATTGTTACCAATATTATTAGAATATTTTTGAGTTTTGTAGGTCTTTTGGCTACAGCTTATTTGTTTTATGGTGGTTATTTATATATGACGTCTGCAGGTAATGAGTCACGTACTTCTAGTGCTAGCAAAATCATGTTGTCTAGTGCTTTGGGTTTGCTTGTTGTGTTGACTTCCTATAGTATTACTATGCTTATTTACAAAATATATTTATCTAGTATTACTCCAGCAACTGGATTGGGTGAGTTATTGAAAACAGGTTTTGGTTCACTTTTTGGTTCTTTATTTTAATCCACTGTTTTGAATAAATAAATATTTTTAGTCTGATGACGAATCAGACTTTTGTTTACTAATATGGTTGAAAATGAAAAAATGCTTTTTTCTATCGTGATTCCTGCCTACAACGAAGAAAAGCATATTAAATTCTGTCTGGATTGTGCAAAAAAATTACACAGTGATTTTCCTTATGAAATTATTGTAGTAGATAACAATTCTAGTGATAATACTTCTAAAGTTGCCAAGGATAATGGCGCCGATGTAGTAATAGTAGAAAAAAAGCAAGGTGTGGGCGCCGCTCGTCGAGCTGGTACAGCGTTTGCCAAAGGTGTCTATGTCTTGCACATTGATGCAGACACCCATTTGCCAGAAAATTATTTACTTGAGGTCTTAAAGAGATTTGAAAAAAATCCAGAACTAGTATGTGTAGGTGGTCAAATGTATTTTTATGATGCTCCTTTTTGGAAAGATATTTTGAGAGTTTTTATTCACCATTTTCTTTGGTTTTTTACTGTGATTGTTTCAAGAAAAAGTCAGGGTCCTATGGGCAATAATATGACTTTTATCAATAGTGTTTACAAGGAAACCAGTGGTTTTGATGAGAATTTACGTTTTGGTGAAGATATGGATTTGAGTAAAAAACTTTCTGATTTTGGTCAGGTAAAATTGGATATGACTTTGAAGTGTCCGGTGTCTTCTCGTAGATTCAAAATAAATAAAAATCTTTTTGATTATTCTTTGGATTTTTTTTCTATGTCTACCAAAGGCACTCCTCGCAAAAATGTTTTACCACCAGCCAAGGAAGTCATTAAAACAGAATTTCCTTACACTAAAATAAAGAAAATAATGAATAAGAAAAAAAACGGTTAAATAAAACCGTTTTTTTAGTAACACAAATTCAAAACTAATAAAAATAAATAATTCGGTTGGTAGGTCACATCCGTAAATCCGGATTATCTGGATATCCGGATATATTTATTTCTGCCAAGTTATTTCTTCTATATTTTCTATTTTGTTGAAGTATCTGGCTAGAGTAAAGAGATAATCGCTAAGTCTGTTTAGATATTTTGGTATGTTTTCGTTGAGTTCATAATGTTGGTTCAATTTTGTAACAACTCTTTCGGCACGACGACATACCGCACGGGCCTGGAAAGCAAGTGAAGCTTGGACTGAACCACCAGGTAAGATAAATTGTGTTAGTTCTGGCAATTCTACTGTCATTTTATCAATTTTAGTTTCCAAAAATTCTAGATCGTTTGTGTTTATTTGAGGTACTTTTATGATGTCTGTTTGAACAGCGGCTAAGTTTGATCCAATATCAAACAATTTATTTTGTATTTTTTGTAGACATTTTTTTTCTTCTGAATTTTTATTTAAATGAGCAATGAGAAGACCTATTGAACTATTTAGTTCATCTACTTCGCCAATAGCTTCCATCTCAACACAATTTTTGAAGACCCTTTTACCACCAAGTAAAGAAGTTTCTCCTTTGTCTCCGGTTTTGGTATAGATTTTCATAGGCGTTTGATCATCCCGAACCCGAGGAACGAGGGGAGGGATCTTTCTTAAATTAAATATTTTAAGGACTGACGGCAAGAACTCCCTGTGATGTCCGACGCAGGACTCACAGGGAT
>MFRB01000049.1 GCA_001783255.1 Candidatus Magasanikbacteria bacterium RIFOXYD12_FULL_33_17 | reverse complement strand
CACAAATCTCTTAATAATCTTACTCCTATGGAACAACTTATTAACTACTTTTATCCTAATGAATTGTAAACAACCCTTTACTTTCTTACACATACGGTTTAAATTAATATATAAATAAAAAATGTCAAGAAATTAAAGAACTATTATCATAAATTATTAACCCAAAAATTATGAACCCAAAACAAATGGTACAACTAAGAGTAGCTTCACAAACTCCTGAAAGAAGAAGAGAAATTGCTATGATTGCAAACAAAGCTAGTCGAAAAAAGTTTAAAAAGTTAAGCAAAAAAGATCGAAGCAAAATAATGCTTTGTGTTAAGTATGGAATTAAGAGAGAAGAATGTTTGTCTCTTTCAGACGATGAACTAAAAGAAAAAATAAATAAGATAAGGTTTGGCGCTGATCTTTAATATAAATATTAAATTTTTACTCAAAAAAACACTCTAAAAAAATAGAGTGTTTTTTTATTTACAAAAAAAGTTATCAACTTGACTTATAACTAAGAAGATTTAAACTTAGTTATTAGAGGTGTTTTTTTTCAGTTTTTTTCTAGGGGGGTTCTCTAATGTTGTCGTTTACGACCCATCATGTAGGATGTATGAAAAATGGTGAGGCTTTTGTTTGTGGCTGTGGAAATGGAGCGATCTCCTTTTTCAGCCACGCTGAACCAGATTCATACGATTTCTTGGTGTATTGCCAATGTGGTCGGGTGTACCGCGTCGGGGAGGACCTGAAATACACTGGTGTCAGTAGTGAGAGTGACTAGAGAGTCACACTCCTAGTCTGGCATTCGACCGAACACTTCAGCAGTTTCGTGGGGTTTCTGCTCAAACAAAGAACCCCACCAAGATGATTTTGATATTGACGAATAATCATCTTTTTGTTATATTGAACTCATCACTTATGACAGGTTTTGGCAAATCTCGAGGTGATACAAACATAAAGAGTGTTCCGCCGAATCGGCGGGGAACTTGGGTGGAACCGTCCTAAAGAAATTCAAAATTTTAAATTTAAAATTTTAATTTGGACCCCAAGACTTCTATCAAGAGGTCTTTTTATTTTTTTATTCAAAATGTGTTATAATAGAGTTAATCTAAAAATATATGAAATCACTCGAATCAATCGTCAATTTTGCTAAGCAAAAAGGTTTTATTTTTCAATCTTCAGAAGTCTATGATGGACTTGCTGCTGTCTATGATTTTGGTCCTTTGGGAATACTCCTCAAAAATAATTTACAAGAATTGTGGTGGAAAGAAATGGTTCAAAGACATAATAATATTTATGGTCTAGACGCAGCTATACTTATGCATCCTCGTGTTTGGGAAGCTAGTGGTCATGTAGCTAGTTTTTCTGATCCACTTGTAGATTGTAAAGAATGTAAGATGCGTCACCGTGCTGATCACTTGCTCGAGACTGTAGGCGTAGAAGCTGATGACAAAATGGGGATAGAAGTATTAAACAAACTTTTG
>MFRB01000048.1 GCA_001783255.1 Candidatus Magasanikbacteria bacterium RIFOXYD12_FULL_33_17 | reverse complement strand
TTGCTATCTTATCAATTATGAAATTTTGGGTAACACCGAAACAGCTTTGCACGCTCACATTTTTCCTCGTTACAAAAACGAAACAGAAGAAAGAAGAAAAAAACCAGTCTGGTTTTATGATTGGCAAAATGCTCCAAAGTTTAATAAAGAAAAACATGGGGAACTAATGCAAAAAATAAAATCTTATTTAGAAAAAAATATTATAACAAAATAAGTAAATAAAAAATATGAAACAAGGCATAAAAATTTTACTCATTTCTGACAGTTGGATCAATCTCTCACTTGGTATGATTGGTCCCATCTACGCTATCTTCGTTGAAGAAATTGGTGGAGATATTCTCGACGCTAGTTGGGCTTATTCAGTCTATATGATCACCGCTGGTGTCGTCATGTACTTACTTAGCAAATGGGAAGATAGAGCCAAACACAAAGAAAAATTTGTGGTCCTAGGTTATGCCCTAACTAGTATTGCTTGTCTATCCTATATTTTTGTTTACAACCAAGCGACTCTTCTCTTCACGCAAGTACTTCTAGGATTGTCTGTGGCGATACTTAGTCCAGCTTTTGATGCTATTTACTCACATTATGTCAAAGTCAAAGAAGAAGCCTCAAACTGGGGCTTGTGGGAAGCTCTCAGTTTCATTGTGACTGGTCTAGCTGCAGTAATCGGTGGCTATATGGCCAATATGTTTGGCTTTCGAACTCTTTTTATCGTCATGTTTGTCATTTCACTTTTTGGAGCCTTGAATAGTATTAGATTGTATAATAAGAAAAAATATTTAAATCAAGAATAAAACTATGCAAGAAGTAGAACTAAAATTTATAGACATAAATATCGAAGAAATAAAAAAGAAAATAACAGATCTCGGTGCTAAAAAAACTTACGAAAAAGATATGGAAAATCTTTTTTTGTGTAAAGAAGGTTTTGATTTTCGAGATTCTTCAAAAAAAATTCTACGTCTTCGAAAAACAAATGACAGTGTAGTTTTGAATTATAAGGGACCAAACGAAAGTTCACAGATGCACAACAAAGAAGAAATAGAAATACAAGTAGACGATTTAGAAAAAACAATTTCATTGTTTGAAAGATTAGAATTCACCAAAACAAATATCTTGAAAAAACATCGTGAACACTATGAAATGGATGATGTACACTTTGAATTTGACACTGTTGAAGACATACCGACTTATTTAGAAATTGAAACTCAAAGCGAAAAAGCAATGATAGATATTTGTAAAAAATTAGATTTAGATATAACAAAAGGACAAGGAAAAAATGTTTTTGAACTTTTTCCTGATGAACTCAAAGATTTTGTATAAACTATGGTCACCATAATTACCTCAGGACATACTTTTCTAGACATGGATTCCTTTGCATGTATTTTTGCTTATCAAGAATTATTATCCCTACAAGGTGAAGAAGTAATTGCTTTTAGTAGCGGTGTAGCTAATGCTAGTGTACCAAAAAAATATAAAGAGAAATGCAAATACAAAAATGATATTGAAGTTGTAAATAATATAAAAGAAAAATCTTTTGTATTAGTAGATATTTCAGATTACAATCACTTCGACAGCTGTGTTGAGCTCAACC
>MFRB01000047.1 GCA_001783255.1 Candidatus Magasanikbacteria bacterium RIFOXYD12_FULL_33_17 | reverse complement strand
GTGGCACTCATCTGGATACTTGTGACTGTGGTTTTGTTTTTTGTGGCGACTTATCTTATGTGGAGTTTGAAATTTGCAAATAGAGTTATAAATTATTTGGACAAACATTACAAAACAAAATTGGATGAATCCTATACTAGGTTTTTCTTTGGCGCTCTTATTTTCGCAGCTTCTTTTATGGCCATAGTTGGTCTTGAACCTGTGTTGGGTGCGTTTGGTATTGGTGTGGTACTTTCAAAAATTGATAATGAAATAAAACACAAAACTTGGGAAAAAATAGAAGGTTATATTCATATTTTCGTTGGTGGATTTTTGGTTAGTATTGGTACACTTTTGAATAGAGATGCACTCGTCTCAGCAAAAGCTTGGGTTTTGGCTTTAGTATTCACTTTGTTGGCTTTTTTGACAAAATATGCGGTGAAGTATTTGTTCAAAGACAAAAAAGAAGGAAAACTTGTTGGTTATGCTATGTCAATTAGAGGAGAAGTTGGTTTGGTTTTTGTGGCAGTGGCGATTGCTTCTGGTGTATTGAGTCCTGAAATTTCAGCAGCTGCTTTTTTGGCGGTAGTACTTGTAACTATTTTGGGTGCAGTCTTGTTTGAAAAAAATGTAAAAAATAGTTAAGATAAATTACTTAAAAAATAAAAAAACGTATAAATTATCCGTACCTCAAAAAACAGACACTCCCGTCTCCACTTTTTTGGGTAAGGATCAAAGTATCTGTGTTTTTTTGTTTTTATAATATTTATTTACAAAGTAGTTTTGTTTTTGTCTAAAATATGATAAAATACAAGCACAAATTATAGAAAATTATTTATGAGTGAAAAACTATAGTTAAATTATCTAGTTTTATGAAATTGAAGAATAGTCCAGCATTTTTGTTTTTTATTTTACTTACTGATTTAGGATTGTTTTTTGTTTGGTATTTCTATAAACTAAATATGAGATTATCTCTGCTTAGTTTTAGTTTTATTTTTTTATTTGTTTTGACCATTACATCTTCTCTTTATATTTGGAAAAATAAGATATGGTCGGTTATTAATATTTTTTTAATTTTTATTTTATTTTTATATAGTTTAGCAAATTATTTATACTTAGAAGTGTTTAAAAATTTTTTACACTTTTCATCAAATTCAGGTTTTAGTTTTGTGAATTTGACCCAAACAGTAAGGGAGTACTTTGACATAGTACCATTTAGTATTTATCTTTTATCACTAATTTCTTTTTTGATAGCCTCTTATTCTATTATAATTTTTGTTTTAAAAAAAGAAGAAACTCTTTTTTTAAATAGTTTTTTTAAAAAAAATTTTTTGTTGGAATATAGAGGTATTTTGGCTTTGGGTATATTTTCTTTGAGTTTAGTGTATTCTTTTTTTTTAGTAGCTTTTTTTAAAGCTAATCCTCGTGAATCTTGGTGGCAGGAGAAAAATCTTATTTCAGATTATGGTATTTTGGGGGTTTTATATAATGATTTTTATGGATTTGTGGATAGAAGTTTTCATGAAGATACTATTGTATTGGCAATGGAGAATATAAAAAAACTACAAAATGTGAAATCAAAAGAAATAAATTCAAACAAAGAATTGAAAGAAAGTAAAAAAGAAATAAAAAATTTTTTTGATTTGATAACTTTTTATAGTGATAAATTAGCATTAAAAAAAGATAATGATATAGCAGTAAAAGTACCTACTTTGGATAATACAAATACCCCTAATATTTTGATATACCAGCTTGAATCAGTGGCTTTGTGGCCCACCAAATTCGTGCCAAATCCTATGCCATATTTGACAAAAATGATAGATGAAAATATTAGTGTAGATAATTTTATTGCCAATGATTGTCATACTATAGATGCTGAATTTGCGACGCTATGTAGTTTGTATACTTATTCTTCTGTACCAATAAGTGCGAAGACACAGGACAACGACCATTACTGTTTACCAAGTGTACTAAAAGATAGGTTTGGTTTCAAAACTTCTGTTTTTCATAGTAATGTAATTGAATTTTGGGAAAGGGATGTATTGATGCCAAAATGGGGGGTTGATAATTTATATTTTTATCCAGATGAAATACCTAGTATTAAGTACAATGATCATTTGGTTTTGGGCAAAGCTATTGATGAAATGAGCAAATCTTCTGATCCCTCTTTTTCTTATATCATTGGTTATACTTCGCATGCCGTGCATGACAAAGAATTGGTAAACTGGTTGTTGGAAGAATATCCTGATGTCACCGAAAGGTATCATTGGAATTTGGGTTTGGGCAAAGATATGAAAATTTTCCAAACTTTGGATGTTGAAGAAGAATTTGTTGAAAATTATCTTACAGTTTTGACAAATATAGATAATTCCATAAAATACATGTTTGAAAAATTAGAAAAAGAAAATTTACTAGACAATACTATCGTTGTCGTTATGGCAGATCATAGATATTATGGTTTTGCAGAGGATAATTTAGAAAATTTTTGGGATTTCAATAAATTACCTTTTTTTATATATGTTCCAAAAGGTTACAAACTGAAAGCTCAAGATTTTGCTAGTCATATAGATATTGCACCAACTCTACTAAATTTGTTGGAAGGTAAAAATTATAATAAACCAAAAAATTTTATAGGTCAAAGTTTATTTGATGAAAATAATCCAAATCAAGTCATGCTCAAATGTGAAAATCAAATAAATTATGTTAATAATGATGTTGTAATAAAAGGAAATTATACAAACAAACAGTATGGATTTTTGAAATCTCCTAATACACTTTCAGAATATGAAAAAAGTCTTTACAAAAAGAATTTAGACATGCTGGTAAATTTATCTGATAGTATTATTGATAATAACCAGCTTGTAACAGGGGAATAATTTGATTGTATATATAAAATATTTTACACATACGATTACTAATTAGTGAAATCAACTTTATGAAATTCAACACAAGACTAACTCTGAAAATTTATTGGCAACAAGCTTGGAAATATAAATGGAGCTTTATGTCTATGTTTTTGTTGTTATTGATTGGTGATGCTTTTTCGATATTGGCTCCTTATTGGTACAAAAAGTTTTTTGATGTTTTGTCTACCAATCCCAATGTTGAGATTCTCTATACCACATTATTTATTATTTTGGGTATAAAAATTTCACATTGGTTTTTTATTCGTATCATGGCTTTTTTGTACATAAAGTTTAGTACAGATAGTCTAAAAGATTTGAATGATGCTTGTTTTTCCAAAGTTCACAAACATTCTTTTTCTTTTTTCAACAATAGCTTCGTAGGTTCTCTGGTAAAAAAAGTTGGTAGATTTGTGCAAGCTTTTGATAGAATTTCAGATAGAATAATTTGGGATCTTTTGCCTATCATTGTCAATGTTGCACTTATTTCTATTGTCTTATTTAGTCGTAACAAATTTTTTGCTTTAATAATAATATCCTGGATATTCATCTTTGTTTTGACTAGTTACTTTTTTAGTAAATTCAAATTAAAATATGATTTTGAGAGAAGTCAGCTCGATTCCAAAGTTGGAGCTTTTTTGGCTGATTCTTTTACTAATAATACCAATGTAAAGTTGTTGGTTGGTTATGGTAGAGAGTGTAATGAATTTGAACAAAAAACAGAAGATCTAAGGAAAATAAGAAAATTTTCTTGGGACATTTCCACTTGGTTTGATGGTGTACAATGGATGCTCATGATTTTGTTGGAAATCGTGATGTTGTTTTATGCTGTCAAAGTTTGGCAAGCTGGTAGTATTACAGTTGGTGATTTTATTTTGATTCAATCTTATCTTATTATTATTTTTGAAAAGTTTTTTGGTTTTGGTCGTGTGATTAGAGATTTTTATGAGTCACTAGCTGACGCTGAAGAGATGACAGAGATACTAAATATGCCTTATGATATACAAGATGTCAAAAATGCCAAAACTTTGCAAGTTACGACGGGTAAAATAGAATTCAAAGAAGTTTCTTTTGCTTACAACAAAACTAGAGAAATAATCAAAAAAATGGATTTGGTAATCAAACCTCAAGAAAAAATAGCTCTCGTTGGTTCGTCAGGTGCAGGGAAATCTACTATTGTAAAATTGCTTTTACGTCAGCATGATATTTCTGGTGGAAAAATTCTGATAGATGGACAAAATATTGCCAAGTGTACGCAAGAAAGTTTGTGGCAAAATGTCAGTCTTGTCCCACAAGACCCTATGCTTTTTCATAGAAGTATTATGGAAAATATTCGTTATGCCAAACCAGATGCTAGTGATGAAGAAGTGATGTCCGTTGCCAAGCAAGCTAATGCTCATGATTTTATTTTGAATTTGTCAGATGGTTACAATACTTTGGTAGGAGAAAGAGGTATCAAGCTTTCGGGCGGTGAAAGACAGCGTGTAGCTATAGCTCGAGCAATACTAAAAAATTCTCCAATTTTGATTTTGGATGAAGCGACTTCTAGTCTAGATTCTAAGTCAGAAAAGCTTATCCAAGATGCTTTGGGAAATCTGATGAAAGGTAAGACTGTTATTATCGTCGCACATAGACTTTCGACTATTATGAATTCAAATAGAATTTTGGTGATAGAGCAAGGTGGAATTCTTGAACAAGGTTCACACAAAGTACTTTTGAAGAAAAAAAATGGTATTTATCGTAATTTGTGGGATATTCAAGTTGGTGGTTTTATGGCTTGACATTTTTGTTCTGTAATTATAGTATATACTTATAATTTTTAAATTTAGAAAAATATGTCAAATACATGTCAAAACTGTGATTGTGAAGAAAATAAAGATGAAACAAAAGATCCAAAAGATGCTTGTTGTGAAACAGGCAAATGCGCTTGTGATGAAGAAACAGAAAAAGAAGACAGTTGTTGTGGTGGATGTGATTGTGGAGTTTAAAAACGCAGATTAAACGGATATTTACGCGGATAGACGCGGGAATAAATCTCTCTTATTTAGGGAGATTTTGTTTTTATGTTGATTTGTAGTAGAATATTAGTATCTTAATTAAACATTACCTTATTTATGTCCAAAACACTCAACAAGGCCCAAAAAGAAGCCATAGAATACAATGACGGTAATTTGTTGATTATTGCTGGTGCTGGTACTGGCAAAACTACGGTAATTACCAAAAAGATTGCTCACATTGTCGAGCAAAAATTGGCTTTGCCCGAAGAAATTTTGGCTCTGACTTTTACTGACAAAGCAGCACAAGAAATGCAAGATAGAGTAGATGATCTTATTGAAGCCAATTATACCGAAATGCAAATTTCTACATTTCACAGTTTTTGCCAAAAAGTTTTGGAAGAATATGGTCTAGAAATTGGATTACCAAATCATTTCAAATTATTAAATGAAACTGATGCTTGGTTGCTTTTGCGAGAACATATTTATGATTTTAATTTTGATTATTATCGACCAATGGGAAGTCCAAATCGTTATATTCATGAACTTCTTACACACTTTTCCAAAGCTAAAGATGAAATGATAACGCCGCAAGCTTATTTGGATTATGTAAAATCTTTGATTTTGGACAAAGATGAAGCTGAAAAACAAGAAAAAAATAGATTGATTGAGTTGGCTGATGCATATCATAAGTATCAAAAATTATTGTTGGATAATGAATCAATGGACTTTGGTGATATTATTTTTTATGCTGTCAAACTTTTGCAAGATAGACCAAACGTGCTCAAAAAATTACAAAAAAGATTTAAGTATATAATGGTAGATGAATTTCAAGATGTAAATTGGGCGCAGTATCAACTCGTCAAACTTTTAGCCGGCGAAGAAAACAAGTTAACTGTAGTGGGGGATGATGATCAGGCTATTTATTCTTTTCGTGGTTCCAATGTTGCTATTATCATGAATTTCAAAACAGATTATCCTAATGCCAAAAATATTGTCCTGACAGACAATTATCGTTCAGGACAAGAAATCTTGGATTTAGCTTACAACTCTATCAAAAATAATAATCCACATCGTCTAGAAGAAAAATTACAAATTAGTAAAAGATTGGAAAGTGGTCTCAAAGATTTGCACACTCAGATAGAACATTTACATTATGAAACACTTGATGAAGAAGTAGTAGGCGTGATAAATAAAATAGTGGAAATAAAAGAAAATGATAAAGATAGTAACTGGGATGATTTCGCGATTCTAGTCCGTGCCAACTCTCACGTAGAGCCCTTTAGTAATGCTTTAGAGAGCTTTGGAATTCCTTTTGAGTATCTTGCTTCAGCTGGGCTTTATCGTCAAGATATTGTGATTGATGCTTTCAATTTTCTTACACTTCTGACTAATATTTATGATGACAAAGCATTTTTTCGTTTGCTCAAAATGCCGTTTTTAGAATTCAGTCAAAACGATTTGCAAAAAGTAACAAGTACAGCCAAGAGAAAAAGTATGTCTTATTATGAAACGCTCAAGCGAGCTCAAGAATTCTTTTTGTCTAATCACGCGATAGAAATGGCTAACAAATTGTTGAACGCCTGTCACGAAGGAATCAAGCAGAGTAAATTTGAAAAGCCAACCAGTCTGCTTTATCAATTTATGGAAAGCATTGGTTATTTGTCATATTTAACTATTGAAGAAAACAAAGGAAACAAAGATGTTATTAGACAAATTTATCATTTGAAACAATTTTTTGATCTTATTCGGACTTATGAAGAAAATGTGCCGGGAGCCCATGTGGCTGGTTTTGTCGAGAATTATGAATTTATCATTGAATCTGGTGATGGTGGTAAAATAAATCAAATCAAAGATACACCAGACTCAGTCAATATCATCACTGTTCATGGTTCAAAAGGTCTAGAATACAAAAATGTTTTCATT
>MFRB01000046.1 GCA_001783255.1 Candidatus Magasanikbacteria bacterium RIFOXYD12_FULL_33_17 | reverse complement strand
AGTTAAAATTATTTGATTTATAGCAAAATATGCTAAATAGCATAGACGCCCTGTGATGTCCCGCAGGACTCACAGGGTTAATTCACTAACGAATTTTTCAAAGAACGTAGAAGAAAATTTGGGATAAGAGACCCTAAAAAAATATATGATAGTTTGCAAAAGTGGTATGAAGCAAACAAAAGAGGATTAAAAAAATATGTGATGTATGATGTCTATAAAGGAGTTTTAAAAGAAGTAGGAAAAAGTTAAAATTATATTATGCCTAAAATAAATTTACCCGAAAAATTATTAGATCGTCTGAATCTTATTTTTGGACAAAGTAATGCTCAAAAAATTTTAACTACTTTTAAAGCGCGTCAGACTACTTTTCGGGTAAATACCTTGAAAAATGATAGAACTGAAGTATTGCAAATTTTGCAACAAAAAGGTTTCAAAGTTAAAAGAGTGACTTGGTTTTCTGATGCTTTTATTTTGGAAAACAAAAGTCAATCTGAACTGATGAAAACAGATTTGTTTCTAAATGGCAAAATATATTTGCAAAGTCTAGCCAGTATGGTGCCAGTCGTTGTACTTGATCCAAAAGTAGGGGACAAGGTCTTGGATTTGACTTCAGCTCCAGGAAGTAAGACAAGTCAGATTGCGATGATGATGAAAAAAGATGGTGAGCTAGTTGCCAACGAACTAGACAAAATTCGTTTTGAAAAGCTTGCTCACAATATGAAGTTACTCGGAGTGATTGATGAAGAAAAAGTTGATTGGAAGTTTGAATTAGTCAATGAAGACGGTATAAAAATTTTTGAAAAATACACAAGTTATTTTGATAAAGTCTTACTTGATGCGCCATGTAGTGCGGAAGCTCGAATTGATTTGGCAGATAGACGTAGTTATTCTTATTGGAATGAAAAGAATATCAAGGATCATGCATTTTTGCAAAAGAAATTGTTATTTTCGGCTTGGACTTGTTTGAAACCTGGTGGTACGCTGGTTTATTCTACTTGTACTTTTGCACCAGAGGAAAATGAAAGTCAAATAGTTTGGCTCAAAGAAAAATTTGGAGCAGAAATGGAAATAGAAAAAATAGAAATAAATGGTCTTGAAAAAAGTAAGAATTTGCCTGAATGGAAAGATGTAAAATTTGATAAAGAAATAAATAATTGTTGTCGGATTTTGCCAGACAAGTATGTTGAAGGTTTTTTTGTGGTGAAGATTAAGAAGAAATAGTGATTAAGGATTAATGAGTAATAAGTAAGAATTGAGGGATAAAAATTAAGAAATAAGATAAAACTGCTTGAAAAAGCAGTTTTTTGATTAATATTATGTATTTTGATAGAATAGGTATATCAATTTTAAGTATTACCTGTATGTCTAAAAAACTATTGAAAGACAAGTTTCAAAAAATTATAGATGCCTATAATTCTTTTCAAATTAACAATAATAATTTGAAGAAAAAAATCACAATGTTAAAGTCAAAAGTTGAAAATGAAAAGAAATATAAAAAAACACAAGAAGTAAGAAAAATAATTTCTGAATTATAAATATATGAATAGAAGAAATGAATCTTTTGGTCAAGAGCGAGAGTCTGTAACTGCTAAACAAGAAGTCAAAAAACCAGGTGCCTTTTCTATTTTTTTGGATAAGTTTGGTATTGGAGGTAGATGGTCAAAAGAAGCCGAGTTTTTAGAAAGTACTGAAGTGAATGAAGATAAAGAGGAGGAGTACAGCGTAGAAGAAATGCTTGAAGGATTGCAAACTATTGTTTTACAAAAAGTTGAATCTGTAACAAGACAAAATGAAGTTGATTTAGCTATTGTTGGTAAGGAAATTCAAGATGGAGTAGGAGGTGACGATAGTCTATCAGTTGAGTTGGATGTTTTATTAGCTGAGAATAAAATAATTTCGGAAGAGGTTGTTGATGGTTTAGTAGGGGATCATTTAGTTTCATCTGAGGAAGAAGGATCTGGGGAAAATAGAGAAATAGAGAGTAAAAAAGAAATAGTTTCTTTTAGAGAATTGTTGAAAGGGAATGATGTGATGGCATCTTTGGATTTTTGGTTAGAAAATAATGATAAGAACAAAGAAAATCCAGATTGGAATGAAAGTAGTGTAGAGTTGAGGTATAAAGTGGGACTTTATTTTGATAATAATAATTTTTCTTCCTATAAAGAAACTGTAAACATTTTTTCAGAGATATTAGAATGTGATTTGTTTTTAGAGCCATCAGATAAAGATAGAATAGCCTTGAGTCTTTTGAGAAATATTATGGATAATAATGATCTTATCTGGTCTGTAAATTTATTTTTAGAAAAGTCAGATTATATTGTTGATCAAAACACAAAGAGTCTAGTTGAAACAGTTATTAAAAATAAGATATTAGAATCTTTAGATACTAGATATTCACGTGATTCTATTATTTTTTATGAGAGTTTACCAGATTCTATACCTGGTAAGAAAGAGATTGGTTTAAAATTATTTCGAAAAATATTTACAGGAGATTCAGAATATCTTTCTTTGGAAGAGAAAAGAGATTTCTTTAGAGATTCTGTTAATTTTTTAGGGAGTGAATTGGATTTATCAGAATATTCTAATTTAGCTAATGAATTAAGAGATACAGATATCATGGAAAAATTTGGAATAATTGATGAAAAAGAAAAAAATATTGAAGAAGAAAAAGTAGGAGTAGAAGTAAGATTAGGTAAATTTTTTGGTCATGTTGATTTGGATATTTTTAATCAAATAAAAAAATTAAAGGAAGAAGGTGCCACAGAAGAAAGTATTAAAAGTAGAAAAGATCTTTTAAAAAGGATTTACCTTTTGGGGGTTGAAAAGGAAGTACCTTTGTTGGATGAAGATTTTTTACAAAATTTTTTTGATATATATTTTTTAGAAAAAGATAGTGATTCAGAAAGTAAAAATGAGAATATTTTATTGGAAATAGAAGAAAGCGTAAAAGATGATCCTCGTATAATTGATTATGTAGAAAGAGTTGGTATAAATAGAGATTCAAGTTCTGCTGTAGAGAGATTTCAGGATAGAGTTTATGCACATAAAGTAGCAGAAGTTTATAAAGATTTGTTTTCTACCGGTTCTCTAGATGAAAAGGGTATAGAAAATTATAGTCACATGGTAGAAGTATATAAAAAACATTTAGAAAATAGAGTTGCTACTGAAGGAAAAGGAAATATAAATGAAAGTTTGGAAGATTTCCAAAAATTATTTTTAGAGGAAATTAATAATGGAGATTTAAAGGTAGATATTGATAAAGTAAGAAACAAAATAAAAAGTATAGATTTTGTGTTGACAGATGAATCTAGTTCTGGACGTGTTAGCGCTAAGGGTGTCTATCTTTCTGATAAAGAAAGAATAATTGTAAGAACTATGAAAAATGATGTAGATTTTAGGCATACATTTTTTCATGAATTATTACATACTGTTTCTAACATGGGAGAAACGGAATCTAAAAAAAAGATGGGTTTTTCTTTTAACTCATCAGCTAGAAAAAAAACTAGTATTGAAAGGACTGGTTCTGTTGATTATAATGATAATGGACGTGGTAATTTTATCTGGTTGAATGAAGCGACAACAGAATATTTAGCATTAAAATTTTCTGAAAAAAAAGGTGATGATATTAAAGAATTTGAAGGTGCTAGTTATACATATGAAGTATCGTTGTTAAAAAAAATAATAGATGCGGGTATATCTGAAAAAACTATATATAATTCGTATTTTGAACAGTATCAATTGAAACAAAAAGGTGAACATAGACAACCAGATTTAAAAAAATTATTTAAAGAAGTAAATGAAAAATTAGGTAAATCTTTTTTGATAGATTTGGACGATTATATAGTTGCAATGGGTGGAAGTAAAGGGGTTGTTGAAGCTTTGATTACTTGGGATAAATTGGGAGATAAATTTCCTGAATTTTTAAGTGAATGGAAAAAAGGAAGAGTAGAGGAAAAAAGAAAAAATAAGAAGAAGTAGGAAATAAGGATTGGTGATTAAGGATTAAAAAATAATTAATTTTTAAAATAAATAAAATGACACAGATAACATTTACAAAAGAACAATATGCTGACAGAGCCAAACTAGACTTGGAGTTTGTTGTAAAAAATTTTGCAGACAAAAAATTTGTAGCAAATCCAGACTTTGAGGAAACAGTAAATAATCATTTGGAATATTTAGTAGTTATACCTAGTCTTTTTGAAAAATTAAAAGATCAACCAAAGAGTGAAAGTTTCATGAAAATTTATGATTTTTTGGATATTGATGTGAAGTTGTTTAGTCCTTTGCAAAGAATTATTTATTCAAAAATATCGGCTAGAGTTATTGTAAAAGTTTTGATGGATTATTATTGGATTGTGGGTGGTCTAGAACAATCTTTACCATATGAAATGGTTGAAGGTTTTGAAATGGCTGAGGTTGCTAAGAGAAAAGAAGTTAATTTTATTTTTGAATACAAAGAAAAAAATGGTAAATTAATTTTGGTACTTATTCAGGATGATTACAATCCTTTGGGTATGATGGGTAAAGGTTCTTATTTAGATTCTGTTATGTTTGAAAATGAAGATTTGATGAAAAAGTATAGAGATAATCCAGGGATTATAAGTTAATAATCAAAATAAAAATTGTCTGAGCGTTTGAAATATGGCGTAAGTGAAGCGGTCACAAAATGTAACCGGTTGAAAATTTTTTTCAAAAAATCATCTCAAAAAGGTGGTTTTTTGTTTCATTGCTTAAATAACTAAACTAGAGTAGTATAAATTCAATATAACTTATTCTAATCATTTGTATGTCTGACAATAAAAAAATTTATATATATTTGGGAAGTGGTATCATTTTTTTGGTAATTGTTTTTTTGTTAATGAACAAATTTTTGTTTTCAAAAGATGTTGTGAATTTGGGAAAAGAACAGGATAAAACAGTAACTGTAGTAGATGAGCAAAATCAAGATACTATTTTATTTGAAGGATCACCTTATGTTCCTGTTGATAATCAAGAACAATTCGAGTCAGATTTATCTTCATATAGTGATTATTTAGAAAATAAACCATTGGAATTCAATCAATATCGTAAAGTAGAAGAAGATCTAAATGGTGATGGCAAAAAAGAGAACATTAGTATTGAATTCAAACAAATAGATTATAGTTACGTTGCAATATTACATGTTGATAATATCGTAACTACCACACCTGGACACGTCCCTTCGGGACATTTTGGTATTGTGGATATTGATAAAAGTGATAATCAAAAAGAGATTGTAGTCACTGACGAGGGAGATAGTAGTGATTATACTACGACTTTTTATCAGTATGATGGGCAAAATTTGAAATTATTAGGAACTACTCAAGGTCTTTATGAAAATATGACTTTTGATGGTAAAGGAAAATTGACAACTCAAACGCGTGCAAGTATTTTGGATACTTGGTTTTTTGCTGATGATTATAGTCTTTCTACAAATAATACATTGGTAAATATTCCAAAATATTTTTATGCGAGAGATACAGAAGTAACACTTTTGCAAGCTTTAGCTCTCAAGAGATCACCACAAGATGACAGTACTGTAATCACAACACTCCAAAAAGGTGAGATAGCAAGAATCATTGCTTGTGACAACAAAAAATGGTGTCAGATTGAAAAGAAAGATGGTCTGAAAGGTTGGTTTGCAGTCAAAGATTATGCGACGATGGTGGATTTTTCTGAGGTGGTCTATGCTACTGAGGTATTTGAAGGATTATCTAATGCGGATTAGTTGAGTCGGTGACAAATTGTCACCAACTGAAAATTTTTTTAGCAAAAATCATCTCAAAAAGGTGATTTTTTGTTTTTTACAAAATTACTAAATTTTGATATATTATATATATCATTATTTATATTTTAAAAATATGAAAAATAAAACTTCCTTGGCTATCTTTGAAAATTTCAAAGTCCGTCGTATTTACGACGAAAAAAAAGAAATATGGTATTTTTCCATTATTGATGTTATCGAAATTTTAACTAATACTAGTATCCCAAGACGATATTGGAGTGATTTAAAAAGTAAACTAAAAAAAGAAGGTAGTGAAGTGTACGAAAAAATCGTACAGTTGAAGATGACTGCTCCAGATGGAAAACAAAGGAAAACAGACTCTTTTTCTACAGAAGATTTGCTTCGTATAATCCAATCAATTCCTTCACCCAAAGCTGAACCTTTTAAAATTTGGTTAGCAAAAGTTGGTTACGAAAGAATGCAAGAAATGACAGACCCCGAAAGAGCTCTCAATCGTTCACGTGAATATTGGCAAAAGCAAGGACGAAGCGACAAATGGATCCAACAAAGAATGATGGGACAAGAGACCAGAAACAAGTTGACTGATTATTGGAGTGAACATGATGTAAAAAAAGGCGATGAGTTCGCTATACTTACCAACATTATTCATGAAGAATGGGCAGATTTATCAGTGAAAGATCACAAGAATCTAAAAGGACTCAAAACTCAAAATTTGCGAGATCATATGACAGAAGCTGAGTTGATTTTTACAGCTTTAGCAGAATTATCTACTCGTCAAATTGCTGATAGTACAAATGCCGAAGGACTGAAACAAAACAAAGTGCCAGCAAAAAAAGGTGGCAAAATAGCCAAAGATGCTCGTCGAGCTTTGGAGAAAAAAACTGGCAAATCGGTAGTTACTGGTGAAAATTTTTTAGCCAGTGGAAAATCTAAGAAATCTTTGAAGTAAAATGAAAGAAGAAAACTGCTTGAAAGAGCGGTTTTTTTGTTTTTTGGCGTGAATTTTGCTATTTTTTGGGATAAATTCACGTGATATTGTTGTTTTGGCGTGAATTTGATTTTGATTTTACTTTTGGGGGGATTTTTGCTATATTTATAAATGTAAACATGGATATTTTATAAATAATATGGCAAAAACATCTTCAAATTCAAATCTTCACAAAGCTAACAAAGCCAAAAAAGACGAGTTTTACACTCAGCTTGTTGATATTGAAAAAGAATTGAAACACTATAAAGAACAATTTCGTGGCAAAGTAGTATATTGCAATTGTGACGATCCTTTTGAGAGCAACTTCTTCAAATATTTTGCTAGTAATTTCAATGCACTTGGTTTGAAAAGACTTATTGCTACAAGTTACAAACCATCACCAATTGCCAATACTCAATTAGGCTTATTTGGTGATGACAAAACACTTGTTCCTGTAAAAGGCCGTCCAAAAACAAATGCTAATAAATTTATTATAAATGAAGTTGGTGATCTTGATGGTAATGGTGCTTTTGATTTGCGTGATGTAGCTGAACAACTAAAAGCAAATAAAAATAATGAGTGGGCGCCAATAGAAGGTGATGGAGATTTTAGAAGTGAAGAAAGTATAGAGCTACTTAAACAAGCTGACATTGTGGTTACCAATCCACCTTTTTCATTGTTTAGAGAATATGTCGCACAGTTGGTTGAGTATGATAAAAAGTTTTTGATTATTGGAAATGATAACGCTATCAAATATAAAGGAATTTTTGAATTTATCAAAGAGAATAAGATCTGGCTTGGATATAATAAAGTTAAGCAGTTTTTTAAACCAGATGGTTCAATACAAAATTTTGGTAATGTCGGGTGGTTTACAAATTTATACATAGAAAAGAAAAATGAAAAGTTAACTTTATATAAAAAGTATAATCCATCTGAATATCCTAAGTATGATAATTATGATGCTATCAATGTTTCAAAAGTTGCAGAAATCCCGCAAGACTATAATGAAGAAATGGGAGTACCAATAACTTTTTTAGGTAAATATGACCCAAATCAATTTGAAATAATTGATCTTTTGAATAGATATACTTTATTTAATAGTCAAAAAACAAATGAAAATGTCAGACAGAGGCACTCACATACTTGTAATATAAATGGCAAGGCTGTTTTTTCAAGAATAGTAATTAAAAATAAAAAACCACAAAAATAATTATGTTCAAACTTTGGAGTCAAACAAATCAAGAATCTAAGAAATTTCTTACACCAAATCTTAACATGCGTTCATTGAGTGATTGTGATGAAAAAGAACGAAAAATAATTCTTAAAAATTTTATAAATAAGGGATGGTTTACAGATTCTAATCAAAAACTATATGTTCATAACGCCATAAGAGAATTTAGTGATGCAAATAAAGCGAATAACTTTTGTCCTGAAACACTAAATCATGGTGGACCACATCGTGAATACAGCACTTTGAATAATTGTTGTATGACATGTACACATAGTGATTTTTGGAATATTTTTTTAAATAAACCAAAAGAAATTTCGTATGAGCTTTTATCATACTATGTAAATGAATTAGATAATTCCAATTATTACCAACATCGTGATAAATTCAAAAATTGTTTTAATGATATATCAAATCAATTTGCTTTAGATATATTAATGGTCGAAGATCAATTCATTCCTAAACAGGAGGAAAAAATTGTAAACGAGATTTATGAACCAGTTTTATCTTTTCTATCAGACTCAAAATGGAAAGAAGTAAATGTGATATTAGCAGATGCATTTTCTGAATATAGAAAAAATTCTCCACAAGGCTATAGTAATTCTGTAACAAATACTATATCAGCTGTTCAGGCATTTTTGCAGATTTTAAATACTGGAAAAACAGGAAAAGGAAATATTTCCCCTTTAATTGTTGAGGCCCAAAAAAAAGGACTAATAGATGATGATTCGTTTACTAAACAAATCTTCGATAATATCGAATCTATCTTTGCAAAAGAAAGACAAGAAACTAGTATTGCTCATCCTAAAAAGGGATATGCCACGGAACAAAACGCTAGAACAATATTAAATTTAGCAATGATATTTTTTCAACATTGTATTCAGAAATAATTAAAAATAATATGAAGATCGATTTACATAAAATAAAAATATCAGAAGTTGTAAAAGATTACAAAGACAGTGAAGAAGAAGGGGTGTCTGCTTTTGGTGGCAAACTAGATATTCGTCCAAAATATCAACGTGAATTTGTTTATAGTGGCAAACAACGAGATGAAGTAATAAATACTGTTAAAAATGGTTTTCCTCTCAATGTGATGTATTGGGTAAAAAAAGAAGACGGGAATTTTGAAGTGTTAGATGGACAACAACGTACAATCAGTATCGCTCAATATGTAAATGGAGATTTTTCTGTTGAATTTAGTGGCAGAACTGCTCATTTTCATAATTTAACAAAAGAAGAACAAGAACAGATTTTGAATTATGAACTCATGATTTATCATTGTGAAGGAACTGATAAAGAAAAACTTGATTGGTTCAAAATTATCAATATTGCAGGTGAAAAATTATTTCCTCAAGAACTACGAAATGCTGTCTATACTGGACCTTGGCTTTCTGATGCAAAATTGAAATTTAGTAAAACAAATTGTGCTGCATATTTATTAGCTCATGACGGCGGACAGTTAGTATCTGGTTCACCTATTCGTCAAGAATATTTAGAGACTGCAATTTTTTGGATAAATAATGAAGAGATTGAAGAATACATGGCGAAGCATCAACATGATGAAAATGCAGATGAATTATGGAATTATTTTCAAGATGTTATTACTTGGGTACGTAAAACTTTTACAAATTACCGCAAAGAAATGTCTGGTGTGAATTGGGGCGAACTTTATAACGAATTTAAAAATAAAAAACTTGATGCTGAAAAATTAGAAATAGAAATAAAAGAATTGATGCAAGATGAAGACGTAACAAAAAAGTCTGGTATTTATCCTTATGTACTAACTAGAAAAGAAAGATATCTTTCTATTCGTGCATTTACACCAAACATGAAGCGTGAAGCATACGAACGACAAAATGGTTTTTGTCCAGCATGTAAAAAAGAATTTTCAATTGGAGAAATGGAAGCAGATCATATCAAACCTTGGCATGATGGTGGAAAAACTATTGCTCTAAATTGTCAGATGTTGTGTAAAGAATGTAATAGAAGAAAGTCTGGAGTGTAAAAAAAATTATTATGTCAATAAAAATAGTATATTTTGCTCACGGTTCTACAGAAGCAAATGAAAAAGAATTGGTAGATAATATTGATTATCCTTTATCAACTTTAGGAATTGAACAGGCAACAAATCAAGGGAACTTAGTAAAAAATCAAGATTTCGATTTGGTGATTACTTCAGATTTTACAAGAGCTGTACAAACTGCTGAAATAATGTTTGGTGATAGAAACATATTAATGATTCAAGATAAAAGATTGCGTGAAATTAACGTTGGTATCGCAAACAAAATTGATGATGAACTAAATCTTGAAACACCTTTTGAAGGTGGTGGAGAATCGTATTTGCAGGTTGAAAAAAGAATTCAAGATTTTTTGGATGATGTGAAGAAAAAATATGATGGTAAAACAATAGCGATAGTAACACATCGTATTCCTCAATTATCTTTTGAAAAAATAATGAACGAAAAATCTTGGAAACAAGTTTTGTTAGAAGATTGGAGAAAGACAAAGTCTTGGAAGCCTGGTTGGAAGTATATTCTTAATTAAAAAATATGAAAAAAACAAAAGAAGATTTGTATATAAGGGTTCTTTTATGGGCTCATGATAAACAAGAAAGCGGTTTTAGTTGGGAAGACATGAATAAAACTTTTCAATTAAATTTTAAACAAGAACAATGGATAAGAAAGATTTTTTTGACAACTTCAGATTCAGATCGTAAGTTTATTGAGCTTTTTTATAATAATGATTCTGTAAATCCTAATGTTCATTATTATACACTGAATGAGAAAGGAATTATGGCGGCTGTAAATTATAAAGGTTTAGATCATGCGGAAAAAAATAGTATATATGCTTTAATTTTTGCTGGCGTTTCTCTTTTTCTTACTTTTTTAAGTGTATTAATTACAATAATAAAATAAAATTTTTATCTTCTCCTAAATACTATTAAAATCACCACCGAAATCAAAAAGTGCAAAAAAGACAAAAGCAAACCATAAAAAAATATTGATACAAAAAGTCCCAAAAATTGACTAAGATTCAAAACATATTTTGTAATGTCTACTCCGAGTAAAAGAGTAATAAGGTTGATAATAATAAGCAAAAGTACAATCCAGAAGAATCCACTCCACATTCCACGTCTATCTGGCTTGCTAGGCGCCATGTGAGAGGCTACAGCGAGAGATAAATAGAAGAATAGCCAGAAGTTCCATTGGCTGATATTGTCTATTGCAAAGAGATTTTTTAGACTCTCATAAATTGCTGTCAAAAATTCTAAAGGATTATGGAAACTAGCAAAAAGGGGATTGAAGATTTCTTTGGCATTTGGTACGAAGAAATAGAGAAAAATGACAAGGACAATTGAACCAAAAATCATGGGACCAGCTCCGATAAAAAAGTTGCCGAGCTTCTGATAAATACTTTTGGTATTGTAAGAATGACTGACATGACCTAGATTGCCAGATTCAGCATTTGGTTCAAATATGCGGACACTATCTATCCGATGATGAAATACTTTGGCAAAAAAATAATGTCCCATCTCGTGAATCGGTGTACCCATCCAGGCTGTCCAGAGTATTCCTTTCCAGCCCAGACTGCGTTGATAATTTTCTAATGTTTTTTGTTGAATTATAGATTGGAAGAAACCAATGATGAAAAATATTCCGAAGAGGGCTGTGAGTTGGATTAAGACTGCTTGGAGAAGAGTGAGGAAAAATGTTTGCATATTGATGGATTCAGATAACGGATTTGACTGTTAAATAGCTGAGTTTGCTGTATCTGCTGACTCTGCTTATTTCATTGTATCACAAATCTCTCAAACAATAAAAAACCCTCTATTATCTAGAGGATTTTTTGAATTTTTATTTTACTTCTTCAGGAACAATATTTAGGTATTTGGCAGTTTTTAGTTTACCTGTAAAATTCATTCTTTTTTTAGT
>MFRB01000045.1 GCA_001783255.1 Candidatus Magasanikbacteria bacterium RIFOXYD12_FULL_33_17 | reverse complement strand
TGGGAGGTGTACCTTTTTGTCTTATAATAACAATGGTATATTTGTTTTCGCGAGTAATTTTTTGGATGTATCTATCGAAAGTAGCAGAAGGGAAGCCTGCCATGAGAGTATTTTTGCGATTGTTTTCTTTGATAGCTTTGTTTTTTCTGGTTAGTTGAAGATTTAGTATTTCAGTCACTTCTTTGGGATTGCCAATTTTTTCTTGCTCATTATCTACGCCGTAGACTTCAAAAAAAGATCCTACTTCCATAAGTACAACCGTGTTTGCCCCATATTTTTTGCTAAATTCTTCGTGCAAATCCAAATAAACCTCCATAAGAGATTTGTCTGAGTTGTTGAGTAGTTTGTTTATTTCTGAGCGTTCGAGGACCATATGACACAGTCATCCCGATATCGGCGAAGCACGATGAGGGATCTTTTTTAAATTGTATATTCTTTAACTAACAATATATTGAAAACGAAAAAGACCATCTTCAATTTACTGTCGGACTTAAGTTTATCAAATATATGGTAGTGATTGCAAGTAATAAAAAAATAGAACACGGATTACACAGATTAAAAGGATCTTGATAGATCTATTTTTATTTGTTCAATTCGTTAAATAAGTGTTCCTATTTTTACTAAATAAAAAAGACGCTGGGCGTCTTTTTTTTGATTTATTTAATTTCTGTTGGGTAATTTGTGGTAAATCGTTCAGTTCTTTGTAATATACTATCAAGTTCACTTTTCATTTTTTGAATATCTTTTTTTGTATAAATGTGGATACTACTTATTTCAGCTAGTTTTCTTCTTAGGTCTTTTAAAATATCTTTATACCATAAGTACATTCTTACAGTTTTTACTTCAGATATTGGAGTCACAGATTCACTTATTGGACTAGTAAATTCACTATTAAAATCAGTTTTACTCATTATAGCTTTATCATTTTGTTCATATCTCCATTCTAAACTAAAAGACTGTAGTTGTTTTAATGATTCTGTTCTTATTTGAGAATCTGGTGATTGCAAATTGTTTGATAGTTTTTCTAATTCTTTTAAAGACCTCTCAATTACACTCTTATCCCTTTTTAATCTACGGAATGCAAATCTACTAGTTTCATTAGCTATATTTTCGACAAGTGCTTGCATTTTGTCTCTAAGGATAATCATATTTCCTGTACATATACCATGTAATTTATCAGCATCTATGGATTCTTCTAATTCTTTTGCTATTTTTTTTTGTTGTTCTGCTTGGGTATACTGTTCTTGCTGTATTCGTCTTTGTTTAAGTTCTTCTATTTTTCTAATCAAATTTTCTTTTGTTGCTTTTAATCCAGATAAAAGTTCTTCAAATTCTCGTAAATATTTTGGGTCATCAATTGATTGTTCCATTGTACTTCTACCATAAAGCAACCTAGAATCTTGTAGAAGTGGTAGTTTTCTTTTTTCTTTCGCGTCTTTTGTTTTAATTAGAGCTTCTGTGCGCCATTCTATTTCTTCTTGAAAATGATAAGTATTTCGGCTATTATATTTTTTTGACTCTTCATAATTTATTGTAATAATATCCAATTCCAACTGAGCTATCTCTATATTCAATTGAAAATATGTATTTACTAACATTTCTTCTCTGGTTTTACTTTCTGTGGGTGAATCTAGTTCCACATATTCTTGTTTTGCTGGTTCTTCTATAAGAATACCAATATCAGATCCTTCTGTATCTGTTTTTCTCATATAATTTATATTTATTAATAATTGTAATTATATTACCATAAAAGTCAAATTGAAGCCACAATTTTTGTTACCAATTTTCGTGGTAAAAATCTGACAGAAAAAGCAAAAAGTTTATTGCGTAAACCTGTTATCACAACTGAAGATTTATTTTTATTCAATTCATTATAACCAATTTTGGCAACTTCTGATGCTGTCATTACTTTGAGAGATTCTGGGAATTCTATATTGGATATTTTTTGAAAGTTTGTTGTCGTTGGTCCAGGACAAAGAGTAGTAATAGTTACATTAGTATTTTTTATTTCTTCAGCTACTGCTTCTGAAAAATTTAAGACAAAAGATTTTGTAGCGTAATATACCGCCATGTGTGGACCTGGTTGAAAAGCTGCAGTAGAGGCTACTTGCATTATTTTGCCAGACTTTCTTACGAGCATTGGTTCCAAAAATAATTTAGTCATCTCAACTAGACTAGAAATATTTAATTTTATCATTTCTAATTCTGTTGTTAGATTGTTGTCTTTGAAATCACCATAAGTACCAAAACCAGCATTGTTAACAAGCACATCAATACTAATGTTTTCTTTTTGTAACTCTGCAAAAATAAGTTGAGGGGAATCATCGTGGGTTAGATCAAAGCTCAAAACTTTTGTTTTTATTTGGTATTTACTTTCCAAATCTTTTGCTAATTCATTTAATTTTCCTTCATTTCTAGCAACCAAAACTAAATCATATTTGTCTTGTGCAAATAATTTGGCGAGTTCTAAGCCAATGCCCGATGAGGCGCCGGTGATGAGGGCGGTTTGGGACATAAGACACTGATTACACGAATTATATTATCGAAGTGTATTGTTATTTTTTATATTTTATATTTATTTGTACGGGTATTTTAAATTTATTTTCTATTTCTTCTGATATTCTTTTTAATATTTGTTTATCTTTTATGAATTTTTTTATTTCTTCTAAAGTGTATTTTCTAATTTCATGGTGTGTGTTTTCAACCTCTAAACGAATTTCACTTGTAGTAATAGTTATTTTTACTTTGTTTTTGTTTACTGATACAGTAAAAAAATTAGACATTGATTTGAATAAACACATAAGATCACCTGAAACATAATCAGTTGAGTTTGTTATTTCTTGGTAAATTTTTGTAAATATATTTTGAAATTCTTTTTCGATGGCTCTTTTTTTGAAAGATTCTAAGGAGCAAAAAACTAAAGGTTTTTCTGTTTCTGATTTTTCTTGTAGTTTTTCTGTAATTATAGATTCTATTTCTTTTTTAAATTCATTTGCGATTAATATAAAGTTACGTTTTGTGTCATAATCTTTAATCAAAATACTCCAGCGTTTTCCTGGTCCAACTTCTTCAGACAGTATTTCTTGTAATCTTGGGTTGTTGGCATATTCGTTAAATGTTGTCCAGTGACTTTCGTCATTTAAAAATGCTAAGAGTTCTTCTTTTGTAGGATTTTCCATTATCATTTTGGCTAATTTTTCTCCAATATCTTGTATCTTTCTTGCTCTTTCTATTAATTCTACCTCAGCTTCTAATTCTGGATCGTCTGTAATTTTATCAGGTTTTGGTTGTTGGTTTTCTATGATAGGAAGTGTTTCTTCGGGTTTTTGTTGTAGTCCATATTCTTGTCTGATATGATCAAAGCCTGTTGTTTTCATATTTTTTATTGATTATTTTTTTTGTTTTTCATATCTATTTCCCAAAGTTCTTTTTGAGTTTTATAAACTACATAGATTAATCCAAAAAGACTAAATGCTAAAACATAAGGCAAAGACCACTTGAGATAAGTTTTACCAAAAAATATAAGAAGCGTATTTATAATTATAAATAAAAGACGTATTTCTGTTGGACCTATTTTTAAATAAGTGATTTTGAATTTGTTGGTAGCTGCGAAAGACAAATAAGCATTGACCATGAACGCACCAAAAAAAGCTAAAATAAAAAATTGCAAAAATTTGAAATTGTCAGGAAGTAAAATAGAATAACCAATTAGGATGGAACAAAGAAAAATATAATCTAGAAAATGATCCATGTAATAACCCCATTTGATAAGACCTGTATTTCGGTATCGTCCTACTGAACCATCAAAGCAATCTGTAAGCCATTGTAAAAAAATACAAATAGAAACTCCCCACAGCCAGTAAATATTGTTTTGAGCTAACCAACTAAATAAAATTATAAGTCCAGACCACAAAATAGTAGAATATGTGAGATGATAAGTTTCGATAAATTTTGGAATTTTTGGTGTGTACTTTTCTATGAATTTTTTTTCCCAAAAATTAAGCAGGGATGTTCCTACTTTTTTGTCGCCAGCAAATTGTTCTTTTTTTTCTTCTGACATAAACAAATTACATCCCTCTCAATTTACTAATTCTATCTTCAATCGGCGGATGAGTTGAAAACAAAGATGAAAAAGCTTTTTTTTTGAAAGGGTTGGCAATGAAAAGATGAGCTGTTGCAGCATTGGCTGTTTCTAATGGTGCACTTGAGGCTGAGATTTTTTCTAGAGCACGAGCTAGACCTTCGGGATAACGTGTCATAAGTGAACCAGAAGCATCGGCCAAATATTCACGTTTGCGAGAAACTGCTAGTTTTATCAAGTTGGCAATAATAGGTGAGAGTATGAGTAAGACAAGACCAACAATAGCAATGACGCCACTGCTTTTGTTGTCAGAGTCTCTACTACCACCAAAAAGTCTGATGC
>MFRB01000044.1 GCA_001783255.1 Candidatus Magasanikbacteria bacterium RIFOXYD12_FULL_33_17 | reverse complement strand
AAAAAAGGCTGACAAAGTTCCCACAGATACAAGTGTATCCATATTAGCTTTGAAATGCTTGAGCTGGTTCAACATGCCAAGATGAAATTGTAAACCGCTAACAAAGACAACTACAAAAGATAAAACTAAGAAAACCCAATCAAACCACATCGGCATGGAAAAAAACATCGCAACAAGCATTGGCAAAGTAAAAATTAGTGACCAAAGAAATTTTTGAAAACTTTTTTTGGTTTGGTCTTCTGTCTTATCTTTTTCTCCACTAGCTACAACTTTGTAATCCCCTGCACTCGTGACAGCTTTATCAATATCTTCAACTTTCACTTTTTTTTCATCATATTCAATATATGCTTTACCCATCGCATAGTTGACCGTAGCACTCTTCACACCATCTTGCTTTTGCAGACTTCGCTCGATGCTGACCGCACACGAGGCACAGTGCATTCCTTCGATTTTGAGATTATCTTTTTTCATAAAAACATTTTATTTAATCCGCCCAAGGCGGACGAGGGGGTTTAATTATCCGCAGCTTGATGCGAAATAGTTGATTTTGTAAAAAATATTAGATGAAGACGACATTGCCCCATTGTTCCATTGAACCACTGACAAAACATTCTTTGACAAAAACCACAATATGACAATGGAACAATGGGACAATCCAACAAAATTATAACTTAGCAAAATTAAAAACTTCCCAAATTAATAAGAACACTATTCAACTATAAAACGCCCTCTCACCATCCCCATACCACAACTAAAATTCAAAGTACCTTTGTTTGGTGCGGTAAATTCAATAACATTCAAACCTGAATTAAGTTTTTTATTTATTTTTAAATTTGGTACAACTATATCACTAGTACAACCAGTAATTTGTTTACCGTCTATTTCCCAGCGTACTGGCACACCTGCTTTTATTTTTATTACATCTGGATTATAACCACTATATTCCACTGCCATTTTTACTACTTGAACACCTTCACTATTTGTAACAGATACCACAGGATTACTTTTTGAACTTGTATTTTTCAAGAAATCAGTCAAACCAATACCACGAACAGCCAATCCTGATGACAATGTGTAAAAAGCAAAAGCTAAAATGATAAAACCAATAACTTTTTGTAACACAACATTTTTCTTGTTACTAGCCTTGCTACTTGCCATACCAATACTAAATAATACTGGACTAGTTCCCAAAGCAAAAAAAGCGAGGGTCAAAGCACCGATCCAAAAACTTCCTGAACTTACTGCGAAAAGTTGCATAGTTTGAGTGAAACCACAAGGCAAGAAAAAAGTGAAAGCCCCGAGCAAAATTGGAGCAAAAGCGTGTTCTGATTCTTTCAATTTTTGCCAAGTATTCATACTACTCTTTGGCATATGAATCCCCAAAGTTGTCATCGATGGCAAAAATCCCAAAATGTTTAAAGCCAACCAAAACAAAACAAGAGCAATCAAAATCGTAAAAATACTAAGCACACTTGGAGAAAACTGCACGAAGTTGCCAAGAATTCCTAGTAAACCACCAAGCAAGAAAAAACCACCAATACGCCCAGCGTGAAAAAGTAAATGAGGTTTGGCGTTCTTACTAAACTTATTACCTTCTGTTTTGTATTTGGCGCCAAAAGACATGACAACAGCCCCGACAACTGCCAAACAAGTAGACATCGAAGCGACAATACCAATAAGAAAAGCTGCACCATAACCAATATTTTGGGAATCAATCTGAATCCAATCAAAAATTCCTATCCAAGACAAATACTTATAAACTAAATAAATACAAAATACTACAAAAAGAGACCAAGCCCATTGTGCACCGGTAGCTTTATTTTTCTTGGTATCTTTTTCAATTGGATTTTCCGAAGCACTATAACCAAGTTTTTCAATAGTTTTAATAATTTCTTGATTATCTGGTGACTTGTCAGAAAAATAAACTTGCGCAATTTGTGTCTTGTGTGAAACTTCTACTTTTTCAACATTAGGTAATTTTGATACATCTTCAGAAATAAGATGCTCACACGACACACAAGTCATGCCACTAATATATATTTTTTTGTATTGACTCATATTTAAAATTAATAATTAGTAATTAGTAATTAATAATTACTAATTGTTAGTTGTTAATTATTACTTCTGCGATAACTTCGTCACTTTTATAATTTCTTGAATCTTTTCTTCTTGCATTTTTTCATCTTTACTCACAATCGCATTTTTGAAACAAGAATTAAGATGCCCTTCCAACAAAAAATTGTTAGCGGATTTGAGCAAACCTATCACAGCCAAATTTTGTTGCATAACATCCACACAATATTTGTTATCTTCAAGCATCTTCACAATACGTCCTAGTGAAGTATAAGCTTTTTTAGCATTTAGCAATGCTTTTTGTTTGTTTGGACTTAACATAGTTTTTTATTAAAATTTATTACCTGTACCCCAGGTACAGGTATACTATACAGCACTTTAGAAAAAAATACAACACCCTGTGCATAAGTACTTCTCTACTCTAGCAAAACAAGCTATACTTAGTATATAAAGATAATAACTATGAATAACAAAATAATTAATTTCAAAGAACTCCAGGTCATGGGCGTCCTCAATCTGACACCAGACTCTTTTTATGATGGTGGTACCAACGATAATGAAGAAACTATTTTGAAAAAAGTACAAAAGATGCTAGATGATGGTGCGACTTTTATTGACATTGGAGGTTATTCTTCTCGCCCAGGTGCTGACTATGTGAGTGAAGAAGAAGAGTTGATCAGAGTCTTACCAATAATAAAATTGCTAGTCCAAAAATTCCCTAACATCATAATTTCTATTGATACTTTTCGAAGTAAAGTAGCGCAAGAAGCTATACAAGCCGGAGCATCCATAATCAATGATATTTCCGCTGGCAATATGGATGAGAAAATGTTTGAGACAGTAGCAAAGTTACAAGTCCCATATATCATGATGCATATGCAAGGTACACCACAGACGATGCAAGACAATCCAAATTATGAAAATGTTTGTGAGGAAGAATTACAATTTTTTACAAACAAAATAAAAAAACTTCACGAATTAAATGTCAAAGACATTATTATTGATCCAGGTTTTGGTTTTGGCAAGACTGTAGAACATAATTACGAACTACTAAATAATTTGGAAATTTTCCAAAAATTGAATTTGCCAATCTTGGTGGGATTCTCAAGAAAATCGATGATCAACAAAGTAATCAATACCACTCCCGAACAAGCTCTCAATGGTACGACAGTACTAAATACCCTAGCTCTAAGTAAAGGTGCCAATATTCTAAGAGTGCATGATGTGAAAGAAGCGAGAGAAGTGATAACACTTTATCAAAAAATGATTTCAATAAAATAAATAAATTTATATTTAGCAATTTCCTCCCCTATTAGGGGAGGTTAGGTGGGGTCTGGAGCAAGACAAAACGTTTTGCTCAAAGATGGACCCCCTCTCCACCCTAGACGGACCCGCCTTGGGAGGGTAACTACCCCTACTAGGGGGAGAATAAAAAAAGAACCATATGAAAAAAACAATCATCATTTTCGTCGGATTGCTAATCTTGGGAACTGGCGTATTTTTGTTATGTGAATTTTTCTGGCAAAAAAATAACAACTCCCCTGCTCCAATAATCATCGGCGGTGACAAGGACAACCATGACTGTCTGGTTGGTGCTGGTTATAGTTGGTGTCCAAGCAGCGAAAAATGCCAAAGAATGTGGGAAGAATATTGTCCTGAGTTCGCAGATGCGTTCAAGATAGAAAATTTCGACGACTGTGTCTCAGCTGGCAATCCTGTCATGGAAAGTTATCCTCGCCAATGTATTAGCAAAGACGGACAACATTTCACCGAAGAAACAAATATAGCACCAGAACTTAATGATAGAATTATTTTGGAAAATCCAATACCAAATCAAATTATAAAAAGCCCATTATTAATAAAAGGACAGGTACGTGGTCTATGGTTCTTTGAAGCAAGTTTTCCTGTAATTTTGACAGACTGGGATGGTAAAATAATTGCAGAGGGACATGCCCAAGCACAAGGAGACTGGATGACAGCTGACTTCGTACCCTTCGAAGCGACACTGACTTTCAATACACCAACCTACAAAAATAATGGTAGTCTAATACTCAAGAAAGATAATCCATCTGGCTTGCCTGAGCATGATGAAGCATTAGAAATACCGGTATTTTTTGAGATGAAATAAGCTGTTTACAATGTCCACAAAAAAGACTTGATTTCAAGTCTTTTTTATGATATTATGTTTTCTGTGAAGTAACAACATAAACATTCGGGGATCGTCTAATGGTAGGACTTCAGGTTTTGATCCTGACTATTGGGGTTCGAATCCCTATCCCCGAACTACTAAAAATACCTCAAAATAAGTTATATTGATATAAAAAACTTATATGAAAAAAAATAATTTTGAGGATTTAAAAAAAGAAATTAAAAAAGCAACAAAATTTATTCCTGCAACTCTTAGTTATGTATTTATTTCTTTTGCTATGGGATATTTTTTTGTGGTATACTTAGGTTTACCAAAAGTATTTTATGCAACAGGTTTAGGAATATCAACATTTCCAGCATTATTGGATTATTTTGCGGGGACACACATATTGGTAAAAACACGTATTTGGTGGATAAATTTACCAATTACAATACACATATGGTTAATAATTGATTGTTTTGCATATTACTTTTTATTAAAATCTTATTTAAATGATGAAACTATATGGATAAATCTTTCAAAGAAATTGCAAAAGAATTAAGTGTATTAGTTTCTATTCTTGTTTTAGCATTTATAATTTTAGATAAAACTACAAACATTTTTGTTCCTAATACACCAAAACAAAATAATAATGTAATAGTCAAAAATATAGACTTACCAGATTATACAGGCGTTGGAGGACTTGAGGATTTTCATATAATTTCAATTTTTGAAAATAACAATAGTTATACACCAACAAAAGACGTATTCACAACAAACTATAAAAAAGAATCAGAAAGAATTGCTTTAATAGGAAAATTTTCAACAGCAGAATTTGTTATACAAGGTAAAACAGACAATAATACAAAAAATGTTTTATCTGTAAATTTAAGTAACGTCAGTGGAATATATGGTATAACACGATTAAAAGACAGAGAAATTATTATTAATGATGAAAAAGCAATTTTTGGAAAAGACAATCCGTTAGATATAAAAATTGATTTAATGTCACAAACCAGATTGTCAGCGACACTAAAAGAAATTGAAAACGGAATTACTTCAGGTTATAAAGATCTATATTTGTGGCAATATATACAACCACCACCAGAAAATGGATCTATACTACCATTTTTATTTGTACCATTTGATCAAGACGGAAAAATTGGAGATACAACAATAACAAAACTAGAATTCCATTATAGATGTGAAGAAAAAGATGGTTGTAAAGCAGCTTTATGTGATAAAAATGAATTAGGATCAAAATGTTTAGAGGAAAAAATATATAAAGGCGCTTCAAAAGAATACGTCAAAAACTTTATCAAATAAAAAATATCTACAACAAAAAATAAGCTATTCAGAGCTTATTTTTTGTTTACCTGTCTCTATAACAAATTTGCAGACAAATGCCGCTTTTATATACGTGGGTTGCGTCCCCACGAGCAAGGTGCCACTTTTTCTGAATAAAAAGCTTCTATGAATCCGATTGTGTTTTACCTCGGTAAATTAGGTTTACAACCCCCGTATCACAATTATACTTTATATATACAGCTATTTTTAAGGGAATAGCGAAACCCTATATAAAAAGCACATTATAGGCCGGGGGTGATCAAAATTGCTTTCATATGAAATCAATTTAGCACCCCTAACGGGGATATAAATTTATATTATCTAATATATACAAATTAGTCAATAAATTTTTTATCCAATTATCTAAATCCCAAAAAAACTGTTATACTAAACCCATAATTCTTAATCCAAAAAAAATATGAAAATATTTCAAAATTGGAGTTTCAAGTGGTGGGAAGTAGCTTTGCTCAAAGTTTGCCTTATTTCACTCGGCATTCTACTCGGTCTATACTTCTTCACTTATCTAATAGCTCTCACTTGGCTATGGCTAGGATTATTCATCGTTATTACCCTTTACTTTATTTTCCGATTTTTCAAGGAAAAATAAAATAATAAACACTTAAATTATAATATAAATATTATATTTAAAAATATCCACAGCAACATTGACAAAACACTAAAAAAAAGTTATATTAATAATGTCATAAGTTCTATGGGGAGCTTAATATAAGTAAGTGTACTCTAAGTGCACCGAACCATAGACAGACACGAATCACCCTGCGGGGTGATTTTAAATTTGCCCAAATTTGGCATAAGGAAATCTTATTCTATGCCTATAATTAGTGTCATTTATATTGTAAAGATGTATTTTATTATAATTATATTTTGCAAAAATAGCATTTGCAACAACATCTACTAGTTGAACTCCTTTAGAATTTTTTGAATCCATCAAAACTACTTCAATATCATAATTGAAATTCCACTTGGTTCTAGCTTCTATGAGAATATGATCTCTCAATGAATTTAAGGATTTGACTTTTATAGTATGATTATCCAATATAACTTTTATAGGTTCTTGATAATTCTTGACAATTTTTTTTACAAGTTGAGTGACTAAATAGTTATAACAAATATTTTTTTCTTTAAAAAGTTCTGGATTAAGATGTACTTTATCTGTAACAATATAATCAAGCCGAAAACAAGCAAGATTATTTAGACTTTGTAATATATCTTGTTTAATAGGTAAATCTAATTTACTAGCGTGTAATTCATTTATTTTATTAGGTAAACAATGTTTTACATATAACTTTCTATATAAATTTTTAAGTTTTTTCCAATTTTTCTCTGTCTCAATCACTAAAGCACCTATCACAAAATATCTTTGTCTTTTTATATTATTCAAAGCACCAGATTCGTCTAAATATATTACAATCATAATTTTTATTTAAATAATTTGTTTATATTATACTAGAATAAATATACCATGACAAATAATAAAATTATTTACTTCAATACGTTTTATGATATACTATAGAAAATTAATTAATCAAAATAAAGTATGACAAAAAACAAAACTACACTAATGATTTTTATTTTCTTATTTTTGTTTTTTCCTACACAAGCAAAAACAATTATACCTCCAAGACCAGCCCATACCTACTATTTTACACAAATAGAAATGCTTTCTAAAGACAGTAACAAAGCTACTGTATTTATGAAACAATCTAACTTTGGAGCAGATGATTATAATGAACCAGGCATAATAAATTTGAGTGCTGGTTACAGCATAAAACAATATAGTAATCTTAGTTCTTTGTCTGCGATACCAATGTTATCTTTTGAATATAACCCAGAAATCTGGACATTATATGAAGACGAAAAAGAAAATCAAATTTTAAAAAATAAAAAAGATCCTACAAAAGAAATATTAATTTTTGGGGAGAAAAATAATATGTGGTTAAATCATTTAAATCTAACCTCATTAGTAAAAAATAATACTGTAGAAATAAATGATTACTCACAGTACGGTGACTATACTTATGTCTTCGGACAAAGTAAAGATAATAACTTCGAATATTATTATACTTTTACACCAGAAAAAATAATTTTGAAATCAACTTCTTCAATTAGTGAAAATGATAAACTAGAATTCAAAAATATAATTGAAACAATGAATTTTAGTAAACAAGAATTAGGCACTCTAGCTTATAATACTTATGTCTACCCACAAGGTGACTACCCCCGTCTATTTTATAGTATTGACGACGTAATAAGCTGGGAAGAATATAAGCATAAAATTATTAAATATGATAATTGCGAATTCCAATGGCCCGATTATATAGAATATTTCAATAATAACAAATGTCTACCTACAGTTGCAGGAGGAGTAAATCAAATTGAATGCTACGACGCCACAGGCCTATCTGAACCTAAAATACAACTAAACACATTTTATGGCAGTGAAATAAACAATGCAGAAGAATATTTAAAACAATATTCTTGCAACCAAAAAGCAGAATTCTTTTTCAATCTTGCCCCAAGACAGACGATTGTTGAAAAAAATGACCCAAATATTTCTCCTATAGTCAAAGATTTTGAGCAGGCAATATCCCAATGTTTAAAAACAAATTTTGACATATACAGCAATATAAATGAAAATATACAAGTATATACACTACACTCTTTGCTAAATATAGTTCCCGAAGACCAGTCAACCGAACCAAAAAAAGGTTACCCTACAGTATTTCATTTATCCGAGTTACAACCTGACAAAACTACTGAAAAAGGTAAAAATAGCAATTTTTTACTATACCCTTATTCACGTATCTATACCATAAAATTTGATAATTCTGAGAATTATTTGAAATCGATAAATCCTTGTCTTAATATGTACTACCATAACAATTGGATCTACATAGGAAACTTGGATGATTATGCTATTCTAGCAGAATATATTCCAGATAAAAACGAAAAAATTAATAATTATTTAAAAGATTATTTAA
Source organism: Candidatus Magasanikbacteria bacterium RIFOXYD12_FULL_33_17 (assembly GCA_001783255.1). Taxonomy (GTDB): domain Bacteria; phylum Patescibacteriota; class Patescibacteriia; order Magasanikbacterales; family UBA922; genus UBA1557. The sequence continues at coordinate 2,046 of MFRB01000044.1, read as the reverse complement.
GCCAAAGCTTGAGTGAAATTTATTTTGAAGATACTAAATACAAACCTTTTGATAACTGTTCCATTTATTCTGCCAAAATGGAATGTGCAAACATAAAAAGTAATTGGTATGAAACAATAACAAATTTCGATAGTAATTATCAACACAATAATTTTGATAAAATACCAGACAAAGAAATTTATCCTCCGGAAGCAAAATATTATACAAAATATTTTACTGAAATACCAAAAGATGTAATTGCAACGATTGACAATCACTTTGACACCCCGCCAAACTACCAAAAAGAAAATGATATTTTTTTTGTTGGACAAAATGATGATTGTGAAAAAAATGAAGATAGATGTATTGATAAAGGAAGCCCTTGGGATAGAGATCGTGCAATTAGCGATACAGCAAAAGATAAAACTCCTATATTAATGTTCATCCTTTTTTGTTTTCTTCTATTTAGTATACCTGCATATATATTTATAATAAATATTAAAAAATTTAAAAATAAACAAAACATAAGTAAATAAACAAACTATTACAAAACGTATCCCCTCCCGATACGTTTTATGATATAATAAAGCAACCTAAAATCTAAACCAAAACATATCAAAAGAACAACAAAACAAACAAAATCAGAAGAATCCTCTACTTTCAAGACTTTTTTCAAAAAAGCTACCAGGAAAAGACGCGAAAGCCAAAAATTTGCCAGTATTGAAGCCCCAGACGACTTTGACCTGAATAAAGAGAAAAGAGAAATCATCGACCTGCTCGAAAACAGTGATAGAAACATTTTTCTTACAGGCAAAGCCGGCACTGGTAAATCTCACTTCCTCAAACACTTCCGTGCGACCACCAAGAAAAATGTGGTTGTTCTTGCTTTTACCGGCGTCGCCGCTATCAACGTCCAGGGTCAGACTATCCACTCTTTCTTCCGCTTTCACCCACAGACTACTCTCGACAGTATCCGCAGATTGTCTGACGACCGAGAAAATATTTACAAAAAAATAAACACAATTATCATCGACGAAATTTCTATGGTTCGTGCCGATCTGCTCGACCTCATCGACAAATTCATGCGCCTAAATGGCAACAGTCCAGGATTACCTTTTGGTGGTGTACAAATTTTTGCGATTGGTGATTTGTTTCAGCTTCCACCTATTGTCACTTCAGAAGAAGAAATGTTTTTCAAAATAAATTATGAAAGTCCTTATTTCTTCGATTCACGCGTGTTTGCTGAGGCTAATTTTGTCAAAAAAGAATTGACCAAGATGTATCGTCAGGACAGCAAAAAACAAAATGCTTTTATCAAAGCTCTTGATAATATTCGCACCTGTACTTTTGATAAAAAAGATCTTGATCTTATCAATTCTCGCTTCGTGCCAAATTATAAGAAACCAGACAAAGAATTTGTCTTATCACTCGTCCCGACCAACAGCACGGCGGACTCTATCAACAGAGTAGAAATGGACAAACTAAAAGACAAACCAGTGACTTACGAAGGTACTATCTCGGGAGAATTTCGAGAAAAAGATTTGCCAACTGACAAAAATCTCACTTTGAAAGTCGGCTCACAAGTCATGCTTCTCAACAATGATCCACTCGGTCGTTGGGTCAATGGTGATATTGTAAAAATAATCAAGACTGACAAAGAATCTGTCCGCGTACTTTTTGATGACAACACTTTCGAAGATATCACAACAAACACTCGCGATTCTATCCGCTTTGTCTTTGACAAAGAAAGTGGTAAAATTCAACCAGAAGTAGCTGGCAGTTTCACCCAGCTTCCGATAAAACTTTCTTGGGCTGTGACTATTCACAAAGGACAAGGCAAGACTTTTGACAAAGTACATATTGATTTTGGACGTGGCACTTTTGTCCACGGGCAAGCTTATGTCGCACTTAGTCGCTGTCGTACACTCGAAGGCATGACGCTCACCACTCCAGTACAAGGTCGCTATATTTTTATCGATGAGAGAGTAAAACAGTTTATGGATTTGAATTAACTTGACATATATATTATAAATAGCATAATAAAGACATTATTCAAATAACAAACAT
>MFRB01000043.1:155-7068 GCA_001783255.1 Candidatus Magasanikbacteria bacterium RIFOXYD12_FULL_33_17 | reverse complement strand
TTTGATAAATAGATGTATTAGAGAAAAAGTAAAAATAGAATTTTCTAATGATAAAAAAGTTCTGGAAGAATTCAATGTTTTGCATGATTATACTGCCAAAAAACATAATTTTGTGCGTTTTTCAAATAGTTATGTGGAAAAAGAATTTTCAAATTTTTCACAAGATGATGAAGTGTTAGTAATAAAAGCCTATTTACCAAATAATTCAAAACTAGACTCATCAGCAGTCGTATACTATTATGGAAATTCAGCCGCTTACCGTCATGGCGCTTCACTTGTGCAAGACAAAAAATTACCAACATCATATTTACTACAATGGGAAGCTATCAAAGAAGCCAAAAAAAGGGGATTAAACTATTACAACTTCTGGGGTATAGCTCCTGACGATGCTCCTGACAGTCATCCTTTCAAAGGTATTACTCATTTCAAAAAAGGTTTTGGTGGTTTCAAAATTGATCTATTACCAGCACAAGACTACATAGTCTCACCACTATATTGGTTCAACTGGATTATTGAAACTATTAGAAATAAAAAACGTGGATTTTAAATTCCCTGACCCGCCAAAGGGCGGGGAGGGGTCTGTGGACTCTGATAACTTTGAGTTAATTAAAAATGTTTTTTAGAATCATTCAATAATTTTTTAAATAAAAATATTTAAATTAAAAAAAGATCCCTCGTCGTATTCTCGACTCAGGATGACAAAAAATATGGAGGGAAAAATTTATTATGTTTATATTTTAAGTAGTATTAGCAAAATCATATATATTGGTTTTACAGATTGCCTGGTGAATTAGAATCAATTAACATAAATTATTTCTAAAAAGTACTTCTTAAGAAACCTGCCTGCCGGCAGGCAGGGATCCCTCTCTGTTTAATCGGCAGATCGGGATGACCGTACTCTATGTCAGTAAAAAAAATCATAAATCATCACAAACTTCAAAGAAAGTTTCATCATAAAGTAAAAAACACCAAAAAGTTTTTTAGCTCTTTTTTTAATTACAAAAAAACAAGACGTGATTTTGCTTGGCAAGGCAAAGAAATGGAAAATCCATTTTTACATGAAAAAGTCAATAATCACATTTATCTAAAAGTAGTTATTATAATTTTTAGTTTATCTTTTACATTTTCTTTATTTATTTTTCATCCTTTTTTCTCTATCAAAAATATAAATATTGAAGGAATACAAAGAATAAACAAAACAGAGCTTTTGGACACTATCAATGGTATATTAAATTATAATAAATTTGGTTTTATTAAACAGAATAGCTATTTAATTGCCAATATTAATGACATAAAAAATATTATAAAAGACAGATACCCTATAGAAAAAATAATAGTCAAAAAAAGTTTCCCTAATAAATTAGAGATTATTATTCAAGAAAAAATATCAACTATTATCTATGATAATGGAATTGAATATAGCTATGTTGATTTGGATGGAAAAATAGTAGAAATAATGCGTAAAACCAGTGATTATGAATGGAAAGATATTACCAAAAATGTTGCTACAACAACGAGTGATGGTACTGCAGTTACCACTACCATAGTAATAGCTAGATTTCATGAACCTGATATAAATGCAATAAAAAAAGATTTAGGAAATTATCCAATTATTTATGATAAAAATAATTTTCAAGAAGTAACTATCAATCAAAATGTTTTAGACAAGAATGAGGTTATTTCAATTATAAATTGGTTTAAAAATCTAGATAATAATGAAAAAATTCCTTTAAAATATTTTGTATTTGAAGATAATCACCAAGATCTTACCATAAAAACATACAAAGGATTTTATATGAAAACACGTTTTGATATAGATGTGAAATCTCAAATAAATAAAATAGAAGCTTTATATAGAGACAAAATAAAAGATGAAAATAAGTTTTTGGATTATATAGATCTACGTTATTCTGATAGAATTTATTGGAAATAAATTGCGAAATGAGTGTTGTATTATCAACGAATATTTCTCAATGCTTGATTGTATAAACGAGACTTTATGTGTTATACTTTTTTTCGTAATAAAAAATTAATTTTTAAATATAATATATGGATATTGTAAATCAAAAATTAAATCGTAGTCAATTTACTAGCTATGCAAATAGTAAAAATTATGGATCACTACCACCAAACAAACTAGTAATTCATCACACTTGGAGTCCAAGTAAAGAAGAATGGAATGGACAAAACACTGTATTAGGCTTAAAACATTATTATGAAGGACTAGGCTGGTCTGCAGGACCACATCTTTTTGTGGCAGAAGATGGTATTTGGTTGTTCTCTGATATGAGTCGCGATGGTATTCACGCCGGAAGTGGCAATCATCTTAGTATTGGTATTGAAGTTGTTGGTGATTATGATAACCAAGTTTGGTGTGGAGAAACCAAGACGAATACACTACATTCTATAAATACTTTATTAAAAAAATTAAATATTCCAGATTCTGAAATACATTTTCATCGTGATTACTCAAAAAAAAGTTGTCCAGGCAATGCTATTACAAAACAATGGGTTTTGACTGAACTTACAAAATATCGTCAACAAATAGGTGAAGCTACTGTGGCATCAACAGACAATATTGTCAAAGAAGGTGATTTGGTAAAAACACCAACTAATCCCAAGGTTTATCTTATTCAAGACAATAAAAAAAGACATATTGAAAATGAATTGGCTTTTTGGATTTTGACAGATAGAGAATTCAAAAATGTCAAAACTGTAGCAAATACAGTATTAGACAATGTAACAGAAGGGGATACTATAAAAGTAAATGATTTTGAACCATCTCTTTTGCGTGTAATCAAACAAATGAGCAACTTATACAACGCAAATCCAAACTACGCAAAAATACTTTTTGCAACAATTAAATAACAGTTGACAAGATTTCAGAAACGTAGTTATATAATATGTAGAGCGTCTGCTACTAGAGTAGGGGACGCTATAGACGGTCGTGAGAAGTTTAGTTACCCATACCAAACTTCACACGACCGTCGCTGCAAATTTATAAGAAAAAAATAGACATAATATAATTGTCTATTTTTTATTTAAAGTAAAATAATATATTAGATATATTTTTCTCTACGACGAAACATTGATAGGGAAGAGACACAAAAAAGTATAGTTAGATAGCATTTATACTAGTTTAAATCAATGTCGCACAATGTACCTTATGCGACATACTACTATAATTTAAGATAATATTTAAATGTTTCATCAACCATCAGTACTCTATATCTAACATTAATATCTAATACTTCTGTAACTTTAAAATTAACAAAAAAATATTTAATACATAATTGTTCTATTTTTTTACAGATATTTTATAGTAATTATTAGCTTATTATAGGTATCTACCCAGTAGTATAACAACCTCCTCTTTTTGGCTCTACTTAGCCATTATTCTCTATATTTTACGACACTACAAAATGGGGCTTTATTTCTCAAAGTATAGTGTATCATCTTTTTTATTAAAAAATCTCCATGACTATTGTAGTAACTAGAAATCCGATCCTAGACATTCAACTCACAGGTACTTTTGGTTATTTATCTAAAACTTTATTTAAAATAAAATATCATTTTACATTTTTTTTGAAATTTATCAAAAATATTTTTCAAAATTATTAAATTGAAAATTGTTTCCACCCAAGGCGGACAAGTTAAAATTAAAAATTATAAATTTATAGATTAGAAAAGTATAATTAAAAAAGGGAATAGATAATTAAACTAATCTCTCCCCTTTTATTTTTTATAATTTACTACTCTATATTGTGCGACACTAATACTCTACTCTTGAATTTATCATATACTTCTTTCAATTTTCTAGCATCATCTAAGGCGTTGTGTTTATTATATTTTTTAGTATCAATATCCAACCATTGGTAGAAGTCCTCTACTCTCATTATTTCAGGATCAAAACCATAAGCAAACAAAATAGAAGCAAAATCAATTGGTATCCAAAAAACAGGATGCTCTTTTGGGTCTGAAAATAATCTATACCAATAAATACTATCAAATTGATTAACATAAGCCATCAAAAAAGGCTTCTCTTCTCCCCTACCAATAAACTCCCAGATTTGATTTAGAGCTTCTTCTTTGGAGATTTTGTTTCCTAACAAATATGGTACTACATTCTCAGTCACCCAAGGATGTACACTTCTTTCCTCATAAGCTAATTCTAGATAAAGTTCTTCACCATTAGGCTTTACAAGTGCTATGGACATAAGTTCACCGATTTCTGTATCAATATTGGTAAATTCAGTATCAAAAAATATAACATTATCACTAAAAAAATCTTTTTTATTTTTAAATTCCATAAAAATTAATAGTCTTGAACTAAGTAAGTTAAGGCATTTACTGGAATACCATTCTTACGTACTTCCAAATGTAAATGAGGGCCTGTGGTAAAAGGACCAGCACCAATAGTACCAGGTGTTGCACCAGAATAACCAATAATATCACCTCTAGTCACAAACTGATCTTCTGAAACTATAATTTTACTCAAATGTCCATAAACAGTCGAAAAACCATCAGAATGAATTATCATAGCATAAGCATAGCAACTAGATGTTGTACAACGAGTGGTACGGGCTATATAACCAGAAGCTAATGCTCGTACAGGAGTACCATGTGCAGCTCTAATATCAATAGCTGAATGTTCAAAAATATTTCTAAAAGGGTAAGATTTGTCATGAAAATAAGCTGTCACATAACGACTATCTGTTGGCCAAGAAAGTGGCAACAAACCAGACTGCTGTGGATTACCACTATTGATTTTATTTTGATCTTCCAATCTTTTTCTAACTTGATTTTCAATACTACTTATATCATTTTCAATTTGACTATATTGTTGTTTCAAATTATTTACCAAAGTACTAAAAGTAAGTTGAGATGATTTTGTTTTTAGAAGTAAATTCTCTTTATACTGTGTTTGTTCTTGCAAATCTTTCTTTCTATTATCCAATTTATCATTTAATTCTTGATAACTCTTTTGTTGTTCTTCTTTTTGTTTTTTCTTATTTTCCAAATCTTCTCTGGCTAAACGAACATTTTTAGCACTTTTACCCATATCTTTTTCAAGATTTTGTACATAATGAACACGATTATAAAAATCAGAAAAACTATTATAAGCTGCCATTACTTCTATATACTTTTTATTATTTTCATAATGAATAGTTCTGATAAGACCTGACAAAAGTCTTTGTTGTTCAGCTATTACTCTTTCTTTTTCTTGAATTGACAAAGACATCTCCTTGATTTGTAACTCGGCTTGTTCTATTTTTTGTTGTGTAAATTGAATATCCAAATCTACTTGAACTATATAATTATCCAAAATAGATAATTGATTTGACAAAGACGTAAAATCCAATTTTGTTTGTTCTATTTTTTCTTTGTAATCTTTAATTGTCTTTTCTAATTCAGCTACTTTATTCTTCTTGTCAGCTATTTGTTTATTTAATTCATCAATATCTGTTTTTGTACTAGCAACTTCTGTAGCATCGACAGTAAAAACAAAAAACGGGTTTATCAAAAAAACCGATATAAGGATAGAAATAAATAAAAAAACACGCTTTTTCATAGTTAGAAACTATTATAGCATGTTTTCTCAAAAAATTCTAAATTTTATCTACAGCCTGTCTCATTCTAGTCAAAGTTTCTTCTTTTCCTAGTACTCCTGCAATTTCCAAAGGTCCTGGAGAATTTTGTAAACCAGACAAACTAACACGCATTGGCCACAAAACATCACCATTACCTAATCCCTGTTCTTTTATCCAAGCCAATATACTTGTTTCTAGATTTTCTCTTGTCCAATCCCCTGTTATATTTTCTAAAAAGTTAATTACTTTGCCCAAATTGACTTTTGTTGTTTCTTTATCAGATTTTTTCCAGACAAGCATAGCTGATTCATACTCTGGCAAAGCAAAAATGAAGGAAGTATTCTCTACTATTTCAAGCAAAGTATTGGCTCTTCCCTGCTCCAAAGCGACAATTTTTGCCAAATCAAAACTACTAACATCTACACTTTTTTCTTGAAAAAAACTTTCACATTTTTTTGCCAATTCTTCTTTCGACATTTTCATGATATATTGTTTGTTGTACCAGTTCAATTTTTCTATATTGAAGACAGCTGGAGCTTTGCCTACTTTGGCAAAATCAAATTCATGTTCCAATTCTTTTAATGTAAAAAATTCTCTATCATCACCTGGATTCCAACCTAAAAAAGCAATAAAATTGACAAAAGCTTCTGGTAAATAACCTTTTTTAACATAATCACCTACTGCCACATCACCATGACGCTTGGAAAGTTTTTGTTTCTTTTCATTGATAAGTAATGATAAATGGGCAAATTTAGGAATTTCCCAACCAAACATTTGATACAGAGCAACATGTTTTGGTGTACTAGATAACCATTCTTCAGCACGAATAACATGAGTAATCTCCATAAGATGATCATCTACTACCACAGCAAAATGATAAGTTGGGAAACCATCTGATTTGATAAGAACTTGATCATCAAAAAGTTCATTTTTGAATTCTACTTTTCCGCGAACCAAATCATCAATTACAGTCAAACCACTGTTTGGCATTTTTATTCTGATAACAAATTTTTCAGCATTAGCTAATTTGACAGCTACTTCTTCGCTAGTCAAATTACGACAATGTCCATCATAACCAGTAGCTTGTTTGTTTGCTTCTTGAGCAACTCTCATTTCATCCAATCTTTCTTTGGTACAAAAACAATGATAAGCATGACCTTTTTCAAGAAGTTCTTTGATATATTTTTGATAAATTTCTAACCTTTCAGATTGAATATAAGGGCCTTTGTCACCTTTTTGTGTTATTTCTCCATTTTCCAATAAAACGCCCTCATCAATTTTGATATTTGACCAATCAAAAGAATCTAAAATATTTTTAAGAG
>MFRB01000043.1:0-138 GCA_001783255.1 Candidatus Magasanikbacteria bacterium RIFOXYD12_FULL_33_17 | reverse complement strand
TCTCTATCAGTATCCTCAATACGGATTAAAAATTGTCCATTATTTTTTTTGGCAAAAAGATAAGCAAAAAGAGCGGTTCTCAAACCACCTATATGCAAATAACCTGTTGGACTTGGTGCAAAACGTGTTCTAATCATA
>MFRB01000042.1 GCA_001783255.1 Candidatus Magasanikbacteria bacterium RIFOXYD12_FULL_33_17 | reverse complement strand
AATGACCCCTGTTGAATACAGAGATCATTTATTAACCATTACCTTTTAAAGTTGTTTTTTATACGTGTCCACTAAACGGGGTACAGATCATGAGAGAGTGGTTTTTTGTTTAATCTACATTGTCTCCTTCTAACCTTCGTCTTCTTTCATCCAATATTTCATTTTCAAATTCAAAGTACAACGTCCCTTGTGGTCTTCTTTTATAACCCAATAAGTCTCTTGCTATATTAGACATATAATCTATTTTATCACCAATTTTTATTTTGTCATTTTTCATTACTTCTGCAATTATATTTGAATCTCTTGTAAAAGTAAGTTTTGATCCGATAGGTATACCATAGTGAGTAAAATGAAATCTTGAACGACGTTCTCTTACTTTGTCTACTTCCTTTTCTTGTTCTGGCGTTAATATACTATTGATTATTTCTTCTTTTATTTCTACTTTTTTTAACGCAAGAGTAGCGTATTCTGGGTTCATTTTGAAAAATTCTCTATTGTCTCTTGCACGTCTATCTGCAAATATGGAGTGTAGCCATTTTTCTTCTTTTTCTACATTCTCAACATTGGCTGCATAATATACTTCGAAAGGTAAAGGTACTCCAGTTCTGTCTAATTGACGAATTCTATCTTCTACTTTGCCATTAGTAAAGCCTATTTTTATATATTCAGGCATGGCTTCATTTGTCAGTATGTAAACAATTCCCATATAATTATTATTTCTGAAACACAAACAAATGTTCATGCATTATTAATAAAAAATTGAGTTTTTTTGATTTTTTTACCCAGAAACCTGTCGCTTTGCAATTGTGCTGTTGTTTTATAATATCTTCTTTTAGTTTGAAACCCTGTTTCAAAAATTTGTCCATGACTTTGTAAGCCATTGGCTGGTACATTTTGTTTCTTCTTGTATCACCAATCAAAATGGCACAATATTTCTGAGGTTTTAAAACTCTATATAATTCTTTTGCAACTAGTTCCATTTCTTCGGCGAATTTTTCTATATCATGAATATTTGATAAATCTTCTTTTATCTTTCCTTCACCATATTTTATAATATCGGCGTAAGGTGGGTGAGTGAGGACAAAATCAATTTCATTATCTTTTATAAAGTCCATTTTTCTGGCATCACATTTTATTATTCTTTGTCTAGCTTTGTTGTTTACTTCAAAGTTTAATGATTTTCTAGTTCTTTCCAATGCTTCTTCATTTACGTCAATACAAGTAATATGGCGATTGAGTATTTTGGCTTCAATAGCGGTGGTTCCTCCTCCAATCATACAATCGAGTAAGTGATCTTTTTCGCCTGAGTAACGCAAAATCAGATTGCGCACTACTTCTGGTGCCCAATTTCCCCTCCAGTCTGATTTGTGTGTTGCCCATTTCCCACGTCTCGGGAAAGACCAGACTGTTGAACATTCTAAGTCAAAATTATCTGGGTGAAGTTTCATTTTTACCATTTTAAATCATTAAGTATGTTGTTTTCAAGCATACTTAAATTAAAAACAAATTCATTACTATTGTAAGTCTCTTCTAGAGGTCTTTGTGTTGTTAACCAACCTTTTCCATCAGTAACCCATATAAAATCAATATGTTGTTTTTTTAATTCTGTATGTAAACCCTTGAATTCTCCACAAACTGCTTTTAATTTTGATCCACCTCCATTATAAAAATTTACTTCAAACAATTTTATTTGTTTATTTTTAGGATTATAAACGGCAAAATCAAAACTTCTTTCTGATTTATCTACTTTTACATCAACATTCCATTTTCTTTTTATATCTGTGGCTCTAGCTTGGGCCTTGTATTCTAGGTTTTTATCTTTACATAATTTTATTACAAATGATTCTACTATTTCTTCCATTATGGAGCCACCACGATTTTTTCTTCCATTACTATCAAGACCAACTTCAACTCCCAAAACATAATCTACTAAATTTTTAATACCATCTTTTTTGAATAAATTTGATAAACCAGAACTTTGTAAAAACTCATAGTATTTTTTACTATTTTTTTCTTCTAGTGAGAAATCAAAAAATTTGGATGTCTTATTTTTTTTATCGTAAATTTCCAGTTTATTGTCACGTACTGCTAATAGGACAGGTAATGCCTTTATTATGTCTGGGTTTGAAGTATAGAGTTTTTCAAACTCTTCTTTTAAATTTTCTTTGCCTAATAAATAGTTTAGTTTATTTAGTGTAATTTCTAATTCTGAACTATTATTAAAAATTTTTTTCCAATTTACAAAATAATCCCAAGTTTTTATAGAATTTTTTAATGTACCTATTAGAGTTTCAAAATTTTTTTGTAGCATAGTGTTTAAAATAATTTAAAAGATTTTAATAATTAATCACCAAAACTTCTTTAATTTTTCCTCTTTTACTTGCTTTAGAATTTATCATTCTGTTAGCATCTATTTTGTGTATTTTTATTTTTTTATCAATTCCAGAATAAAGTTTGTTTATAAAAGGTGTGTTTGAGTTGGAAAGCATAACAAAACAGCCTCGTTTGTGAAGTTCTACAAAAGTATTTCTCAATTCTTCTTGTTCTTTTTCTAAAAAAGCTTCTTTGGTGTAACTAGTAAAACTAGAAGTCTTATTTACTGGATAATATGGAGGATCAAAATATACAAAATCTCCTTTTTTGGCTTTTTTCAAAACTTGTTTGTAATCTTGATGTAGTATTTTGATATTTTTTAATGTTTTGGAAAGTTTTAGTAAGTTTGGCTCATCACAAATTAGGGGATTGTTGTATTTTCCAAAAGGTACGTTGAATTGTCCTTGGTTATTTACTCTGTACATGCCATTGAAACAAGTCCTGTTTAGATAAATGAATCTTGAGGCTATTTTCAAATTTGAAAGTTTGTCTATTTTTTGAGCACGAATTTTTAGAAAAAATTCTTTGTCGTATTTATATTTTTTTAGACTCTTTATCAGACTTTTTGCATCATTTTTTATGACGTTATAAGTAATTATCAATTCTTGGTTCATGTCAGAAAGAACAGCTTTTTGTGGTAGTAAATCCAAAAATACCGCACCACCTCCGACGAAGGGTTCAAAATAAGTTGCTTTGTTTGGATTAAAACCTTCTGGAGGATAAAGCCCTAAATCTTTGAATTGTTTCAATAATTGTCTTTTACCTCCAACCCATTTTACAAATGGTTTTGGTCTTTCTGATATCATTTTTTCAGCGTCTTCCAATAGATTTTCTTTTCTAGCCAAACCAAAAATAGTCGTCGCATAGATGTGATTTATATTGAAAGTTTTTTGTAATTCTAAGACGGTTTCTTTTTGGAACATAGTATTTTTTTATATCGTAATTTTACCATTATAAACTTTTCTTGGCAAATACAAAAAACAGAACTTTTCAGTTCTGTTTTCCTTTAAATTTTATTATTTTACACCACACCCTTCAAATACTTACCCGTCCAACTTCTCTTCGCTTTTATAACATCAGCCAAGACTCCTTCAGCTACTACTTCACCACCAGCTTTGCCACCGTCAGGTCCTAGATCAATTATCCAGTCACTAGATTTTATTATATCAAGATTGTGTTCGATGATAAGTACTGTGTTGCCTTTGTCCACGAGTTGATTCAAGACGTGTAAAAGTTTTTTGATATCTTCGAAATGCAGACCAGTACTTGGCTCATCAAGAATATATAGAGTTTTGCCAGTTGAACGACGAGACAATTCTGTCGCTAATTTTATTCTTTGCGCCTCACCACCAGAGAGAGTAGTGGCTGGTTGACCAAGTTGCAGATAACCAAGACCCACATTGCGGAGGACTTGTAATTTTTCGGCAATATTTTTGTTGTGCATGAAAAATTTGTAAGATTCTTCTATTGTCATCTTGAGAATTTCAGCAATATTTTTGTCTTTATAATGGATTTCAAGGACATCGCGGGTATAGCGAGTACCATGACATTCACTACATTCTACATAAACATCGTTTAAGAAATGCATTGGAATAGTGACATAACCTTCACCACCACAAGCTTCACAGCGTCCATCACCTTTGACATTGAAACTAAATGTGCCGGCACTGTAGCTTTGCATTTTTGATTCTGGTAGCTCAGCAAAAAGATCACGGATGAGAGTAAATATTCCTGTGTAAGTAGCCGGATTACTGCGAGGTGTACGACCAATGGGGGTTTGGTCAATAGTAATGACTTTGTCTATATTGTTTAGGCCTTTGATAGTCTTGTGTAAGCCTGGTTCATCTTTGGCACGATAAAATTTCTTAGCTAATTCTTTACTTAAAATATCTAATATTAAAGTTGATTTACCAGAACCAGAAACACCAGTGATACTGACGAGTTTGCCAAGAGGAATTTTGACATCAATATTTTTCAAGTTGTTGGCTTTGGCACCTTCAATAATAATTTCTTTGCCATTACCTTTGCGTGGTTTTTTTGGTGTATCTATTTTTTCTTTTTTACTTAAATAGCGACCTGTAAGGGATTTACCAGCTTTGATAATTTGGGCAGGAGTACCTGACGCCATGATTTCACCACCATATTCACCAGCACCAGGACCGATGTCGATGAGATAGTCAGCCGCTTCCATAATAGCTTTGTCGTGCTCGACGACGATTACTGTGTTACCAGAGTCTCTCAGAGATTTTAGAGTTTCTATCAGTTTGTCATTATCCTTAGAATGCAGACCAATGGACGGTTCATCAAGAATATAGATAATACCAGAAAGTCCAGCTGAAAGCTGTGTGGACAATCTTACTCTTTGAGATTCACCACCAGAGAGAGTGCTGACGGATCTATCCATTGTTAGGTAAGATAAACCTACTTTGTCAATGTGATCCAATCTTCTTTTTACTTCTTTGGCAATAGTGATAGCAACTTCTTGTTCTTTGTCTGATAATTTTTTTAGTAAGTCAGCTTTTTTATTTTCAATACTTTTGAAAAAATTCAAAGCTTCACCAATACTCATTTCGACCATGTCGGCTATTGTTATATCCGCTACTTTAATATTGATACTATCTTCTTTCAATCTTTTGCGATTGCAAACTGAACAATCTTTTTCATGCATGTAAGTTTCAATTTCTTTTTTGACGTATTCAGATTTACTAGTTAAATATTTATTGGTTAAGTTTGGGATGACGCCTTCGTAGACAACTTTTTTGCCATTTAGATCATATTCTTGTCCGTCGGTACCATAAAGAATAATGTCAATCACTTTTTGTGGTAGTTTGTCTACAGCTTCATCAACTGAAAAACCTTGAGCTTCGGCTACTTTGCTAATAAGCTCTTGATAATATACTTGATTACCGACCAGTCTGGTCCAAGGTTGGACAGCACCTTCTGCAAGAGTTAATTTTGGATTTGGGATAACAAGTTCTGGATCTACTTCTAGAGTTTTGCCAAGGCCAGTACAGCGAGGGCAAGCGCCATAAGGACTGTTGAAAGAAAAAGTGCGAGGTTCGACTGGTTCAAAGACACGAGCACATTGACTACAGATTGGTACTTCGGAAAAAGTCGTATATTGGTTTTTTTCTTCGTCAAAAACTTTGACAAAGCCGTTGGCATAGTCTAGTGCTTTCTCGACATGAATTGTCAAATCACTGAGTGGAATGGCACTTAGTTTGTCGATAAGCAAATCAATATCATAAAGATATTCAGGATTGAATTTGAAATTTTTCAAATTTTTTATTTGGACTTGTACGCCGTTGATTAGTAGATTACTAAACCCTGTTTTTTCGATTTTAATTTTTAGATTTTTCAAATTGATTTTTTGTCCGCGGATAATAGGGGAGAGTAGCAAACTTTCTGGACTTTTTTTCTTGAATTTTCTGACTTCTTCAATAATTTTTCCTTTATTCAAAAAATCAACTGGGATGTGACATTTTGGACACCATTGTTTACCAATGCGTGCAAAAAGCAAACGTAAGTAATCATAAATTTCGGTAGTTGTACCGACAGTTGAACGAGGGTTTTTGGCGAAATTTCTTTGATTGATAGCGATAGTAGGGGAAAGACCTTGGATTTCGTCGACGTCTGGTTTGTCTTGCATATCCATGAATTGACGAGCATAAGCATTGAGACTCTCGGCATAGCGACGTTGACCTTCGGCGTAAATTGTGTCAAAAGCAAGAGAAGACTTTCCTGATCCGGAAAGTCCTGTAATAATAGTTAGTTTATTTTTTGGTATTTCGACTGAGACATTTTTCAAATTGTGTACTCTGGCGTTTACTACTTTTATTTTGTCGTGCATAGATTAGCTATCTTTATTATTTATTTTTGTTTTTATTATTTTCCTGTAAAACCAAATTGGCTGTAGTGTTTGACCATTTTGGTTAAATCACTATTATCATAACCTACAATATTAGCATCTAGATTTAGTACTACACCTTTCAACATTTTTTCTTTTGTTATCAAATATCTATCTGGTCTAAGTGAATTTGTTGGTGAAAAGACTTCTTTACAAACATCAAATCTTGTGGAAAGTATAGTTTGTATTACTGCTGTTGTAATAATATTAGTTGTTCTTGCCATATTATTACATAAATCTACAGCATTACCGTTTTGGTCCATACCAATGAGATGTTTTTCATCTTTGACACCGTTGATTGGTATATTCATTTCAAATTCTAGAGCATAGCCAAGTAATTCACTGTTGCTTGCTTTACATTTATTTTCTAGATTTATTATTTCATTATCTATTTTGGGTATTAAGTAAGTTTGTTTATAAATATTGTCAATATCTGTGGGATTATCGGATTTAGATTCAATCAAAGCACCATTTTTACATACTGCAAAAAGTGTTACATCACCACCGACCCAAGGCCAAGTCCAGTAATCTGTTAGGGCATCAAAGACTAATCCTGTTCCTGTAGCACCTTTGGCTACTATCTGACCTGCAAAACTAGAGTTAGTTATTATACCGGCAGCAGTACCTGTAATGCATTTGTAACTTGTTGTTTTTGCTGCGGTAGGTTCACCGAAACATAGGTTGGCGTTATCATTACAAGTTTGACCAAGACAACTTTGTCCACCAGTTTTGTCTACATAGTAATTATTGCCACAAAGTGCTACTGTGGAAGTGCTTATATCAAACCATTGAGCTTTGTCGATATTTATCGTAGAAGAAGAACTTTGGGCATTGGCTAAAGCAATTTTTACATCTCCACCCAAATTTTCACAATAAATTGGGGCAATACCTTCAGTATTGATAGCCCAAATACTAGGTAAACGAAAATTGACCAAATAAGGATTGATAGTATTTAAGATGGTATAGGACAACGCCATTAGTATTAATCCTATGACTGAGCCCATAATTTTTTTCTTGGCTTGTCCGACGGTATCTGAGTTGCCACCTGAAAAAATATACATAACACCAGCAACTATAATTACCATTACAGCCACCACAGAGCCGACGATGAAACCATATTGATAAATAAATTTTATGAATTCACCAACATTGGAAAATTGTGTTCTACCACCAAAGGAAATAGTCGTGATAGCTTGTCCAGCAGGTAAACAAAAACCAATTTTTCTATTTATAAGATCAGTACCTTCGGTATTGGTTTTGCAAGCTGCGCGAGCGTCTTCATGATCTTTGGCACTGTAGAATCCACCTGTTGTATCAGTTGAACCAAAGTCTTCTCTGAATTTTTTGCAATCTTCTTCTGTCCAACATTTTTGATCAATAGCTGCTAAACTAAATTGTGGTAACAAGACGAAACCAAACATCAAAATTATAAATAGTCTTTTCATAGTTTATTTATTTAAATTTTTAATGATTAGTTTGTCCCATTCATCAGCGCTGATATCGCCTTCTAGAACCTCACCATTTATTAGATATGTTGGTGTGCCACGTAAGCCAATGCTGACAGCGTCTTCTAAATCTTTTTCAATATTATTGATATATTTGTTGCTAGTAAAGCAAGTATCAAATTTTATCATGTCTAAGTCAAGACTTTTTGCTTCATAATAAAGTGAATCTTTGTCTAATTGTTTATTGGTATATAGGGCATTATAATATTCCCAAAATTTGTTTTGTTCATGGGCACAGCTATCAGCAATCGCAGCATTTAGAGCATTAGGATGTATTTCGGCTAATGGTAAATTTTTGAAGATTACTTGAGTCACTGGTTGGTATTTTTCCAGGATATGTTTGAAAGTATTGTAACTTGCTTGACAATAAGGGCATTCGAAATCAAGAAAAGCAATAATGGTTATTTTGGCATTTTTTTCTCCTTGGGTAGGATTGAATTTTTGGATGAGTTTGGAATAATCAGTGACATTTTGAGGGGCATCTTTGTCGATACTAGAACTAAAATTCTTTTCATATTGAGATGCAATATTTTGGATAGAGAGGCTATTTCCGTATTTTAGTTGTACTGAATAATAAATAAAGAAGCTTAAGAAAAATACGATAATGAGAGCAATTAAACTAAGTGAAGTTATAAAAAAATATTTCCAAAATTTTGAATTTTGTGGCATAGAAAATTTTTATGTAAATGGTGCTCATATTATAACATATTTTGCGCTTTGTCAACAGAGAAACACTAATTTTAACACGAATAGACACGAATCTTCCTTTATACTTTATAACAAATTATCTTTTAATAGGAATAACCTAAAATCAAAAATAATTTAAAGTAACAAGAAGTAACTATAGTAACTAAATATAATTAGTGTCTATTCGTGTTAAGATTAGTGTTCCATTGACAAAAAGCCTTTATTCTGATAAAATCACTCTACTTGATTGCTTTTAATCAGTATTGTTGTATAATATAGTAAATTCTTAAAAAACTATGCTTAAACAAATATTACAAGTTGCCCAACTTATTTTAGCTGTATTACTTATCGTAGTGGTACTTTTGCAACAAAAAGGTACAGGTCTTGGTTCTGCTTTTGGTGGTTCTGGAACTATCCATACTACCAGACGTGGTATTGACAAGGTTCTTTATAGATTGACTATTGTTATAGCCTGCTTATTTTTCCTTTTGGCTATTTTGAACTTAGTGTTTTAAGTTTATCTATAAATTCCAATTTTGAATTGGTTTTTTCTTCTATTATAAAATAGTAATCTTTTTTCTGTGTTTTCTTTTCTAAAAAAAACGGGACAGATAATTACTAAAAATCTGAAACGCAACAAAAATGTCAATCGTCTTGAAAAAGATGATATCTTACTCATGAAGAAAATGCGTAAAAATAGTTTTCCTTCACTTCGTCAGTTTTTTAGTATCAACAAAGTCTTATCTGGTTCTGAAAAATTAATATTTTTCTTGTCTGTTACTATTTTTTTTGTTAGTTTTGTTTGGGGTGCTAATGTTCTTTTGAATAAATATGGTGTAAGTGTGGCAAATATTGGTGGAGATTATATTGAAGGAACTTTGGGTGCTCCACAGCTTATCAATCCTCTTTTTGCAAGTTTAAATGATGTTGATCAAGATTTGGTTAATCTTATTTATACTGGTTTGATGCGTTATGACAAAGATCGTAATTTGATAACAGACTTGGCTAGTAGTTATGAAGTTAGTGAGGACAAAAAAGAGTATACTTTCAAATTACGTCAAGGAGTTTTTTGGCAAGATGGTGAAAAATTTAAGGCAGATGATGTGATGTTTACTTTTGATACTATTCAAGATAGTCTGGTTGGTTCTCCACTAAAAGTAAGTTTTGACAATGTTAAATTAGAAAAAATAGATGACAATACTATTAAGTTCACTCTTAATGATGCTTTCCCATCTTTTTTGTCTACTTTAACTGTGGGTATTTTGCCACAACATATTTGGTCAAGTGTTTCACCTGACAAAATGAAATTGGCTGGTCGTAATTTACAACCAGTTGGTACCGGTCCTTTCAAATTTAGTAAGCTTATCAAAAATAGTAATGGTACTATAAACAAAGTAACTTTGGAACGTTTCCCTGATTTTTATCGACAGCCAGCTTACCTAAAGACTTTTTCTTTTATTTTTTATAATGATTATGATGGCCCGGATGGTGTTATCACCGCGTTACGTGAACAAAAAGTAGAAGGTATTAGTTTTGTGCCATTTGAGTATCGTGAAAAAGTTACACGTAAACATATTGATTTGCATACTTTGAAATTGCCACAATATACTGCTTTGTTTTACAATATGGATAGAAAAGTTTTGGAAGAACAAGAAGTACGTCTTGCTTTGTCAGAAGCTATTGATAGAGATAGAATTGTAAGTGATGTTTTGGACAATGAAGCCCAATTGATTAATGGACCTATTTTGGAAGGTTTTCCAGGTTTTGATGCTAATTTGGCAGGACCAATTTTTTCAGTTGAGGACGCTAACAAATTGTTAGACAAACATTTTGGACGTATTTCAGCCGAAGATTATCGTAATTTGCTTATTGATGCTCAATTAAAAATTTTGGAAGAACAAGCAAAAAAAGAAATGCCAACTAGTACAGATGACAATATTACAAGTTCTACTGATTCAAATGTGGTAAGTACTAGTAGTGATATAAATCTGGATGAACTTAGAAAACAAGCTGAAAATTTGGTAGATAATAGTTTGGATGAAGTACAATCATTCTATCGTTATGCTGATAAAAATGATAAAACAAAAATTGTTGAGTTGAATTTGGTTACTTCCGCTAATCCTGAATACAATAAAGTAGCCCAATTGATTGCTGGTTATTTACAAGACGTCGGTATTAGAGTAAATGTTAGGCTTGTAGATGCTAATGATTTTGTAAGACAAGTATTGAAGACACATGATTATGATATTTTATTGTATGGTGTAATTGTTGGTAATGATCCTGATCAATATCCTTTTTGGAATTCCAACCAAATTGTTTATCCTGGTCTTAATTTTTCTCATTATATAAAAAGAGGTGTAGATGATTTGTTAGACAAAATCAGAAGTACTAAAGATGAAAATGAACTTTCTGCAGGATATAGTGAATTACAAAAAACAATTTTGGCTGATGTGCCAGCAAATTTTCTTTACGTTCCTACTTATAGTTATGCTTTGACAGATACTATAAAAGGTTTTGATGTTGAGCGTATTGCTCATCCATCTGATCGTTTGGTCAATATTACTGATTGGTATATCAAGACAAAAAAAGTCTGGAAGTTTAACAAACAATAATTATTAATTAATAATTAGTAATTAGTAATTAATGATGTTACCTTTATAGAATATAGATTGACGAATTACTTGTTTGATTCGTGTCTTCTGTATTCTATTATCAGACTATTTGTCTGGTGTTTTATATTTTTTTCTACACAAAATTTTTGTTGTAGTTTTCTTCAAAAAATATAAATAATTATTGTTGATGTTTTTTACATCGACAACTTTGTGTAGTATTTTAACCATTTAAAATACACATATTTATTATTAATTAGGTTATTAATTTAACTCATTTTAATTTGTTATGATTAGAAAAAATACTTCTGTGGATAGCAGAAAATCTTCTACTTCTGCTGTTCCTAAGAAAACAGAAGGAGAAACAACAGTAGCTCGCAAGCCATTTGTGTCTAGAACTAGACATACAGCGCATACCACAAATAATAGTGGTAGTAGAGCTAAATACAAAAATTTACATAATGCTAAACGTGCTACTAAATTGACTTCAATAGCTCCTGCAAACGATGTTTCAAAAAATTTGCGCATTATCCCAATTGGTGGTTGTGAAGAAGTCGGACGCAACATGACTATTTTTGAATACGATGGTGATGCTGTGATTATTGATATGGGTATTCAGTTTCCCGAAGAAGACATGCCTGGTATTGATTATATTATTCCAAATGTTAAATATCTGGAAAAGAAAATCAAAAATATTCGTGGTGTAGTTTTCACTCATGGTCATCTTGATCATATTGGTGCTGCTCCTATTTTACTTGAAAAGTTGGGTAATCCTGTTATTGTCGGCAAAGATTTGACTTTGGCTTTGATAAAGCACAAACAAGAAGACTACAAAAAAGGAACTGCCAAAAATTTGCGTACGATTCGTGTCCAAGGTCTTACTGATGTAGTAAAACTTGGCAAATTTACCGTGAAATTTTTTCAAGTAGAACATTCTATTATGGATGCTGTGGGTGTAATTTTGGAAACACCAAGTGGTACGATTATTCATCCAGGTGATTGGACTTTGGCTCGTGATATCAATGGTGTAACTCACATCAATTATGATGAATTGAGTAAATTGCCAAAGCCAACGGTGCTTATGCTTGAAAGTCTTGGTTCTACCAATGACAAGCGTCATGGTATTTATGAAGAAATTTACAAAAATATTTATAATCTTTTATCAACGGCTCCAGGTCGTGTGATTATTGGTACTTTTTCTTCCCAGCTTGAACGTGTTCGTTGGATTCTGGAATCAGCCGAAAAATTGGATAAAAAAGTTGCACTAGATGGTTATAGTATGAAGATGAATGTGCAAGTTGCACAAGAACTTGGTTATATCAAATCTGCCAAAAATGTTCTTATAGATATCAAAGATTTGCATCGTTATCCAGAAAACAAAGTTGTAGTAGTCTGTACTGGTGCGCAAGGTGAGAAAAATGCTGTTCTTATGCGTATCGTCAATAAGCAACATCGTTTTGTACAATTGAAAAAACATGATACTGTGGTTTTTTCATCATCTATTATTCCTGGTAACGAAAGAAGTATCCAACGTCTCAAAGACAATATGTATCGTCAATGTGACAATGTGATTCATGGTGAAATCATGGAAGTACATGTCAGTGGTCATGCAACGAGAGAAGACATCATGACGATGATCAATCAAATCAAACCTACTTATTTCATTCCGGTTTATGCCAATTATTACTTCTTGCGTGAAGCTGAACAATTGGCGCTCAAAAATGGTTTTCCAAAAGAAAGAATTTTTGTGCCAGACAATGGTAGTATCATCGAAGTAAATACTCAAAAAGCTGTGATGCTTGATAGAAAAGCACCAAGTGATTATGTATTTGTGGATGGCTTGGGTGTTAGTGACAACCAAAATATAGTACTTCGTGATAGACAAGTTTTGGCAGGTGACGGCATGTTGGTTGTGATTGCGACGATTGATTCGAAGACTGGCACTCTTATCCAAAATCCAGATATCATTTCTCGTGGTTTTGTTTTCCTCAAAGACAACAAGGATTTGATAGAAGAAATTAGAAACAAAGTGAAACAATTGGTTATAAAATCTGATCCAAAAACTTGGGTTGATAGTAATCAAA
>MFRB01000041.1:937-2528 GCA_001783255.1 Candidatus Magasanikbacteria bacterium RIFOXYD12_FULL_33_17 | reverse complement strand
TTGAACACAAAAAAGTAGACACTTTCGTGTCCACTTTCTGGGGTACAGATCATATTCGGGACTATTTTTTATTATATTTATTTTTCAACCTCGTATTTAATTTTTTGAATAATATCTAGCACTTCTTTTTCCGGGATTGTTATTTTTTTAAGATCATCATTTGTAAAGTCTATATTATATATGGTAAGTCTTGAACCGGCTTCGGCTTCGGAATCATAGGTAAGTTTTATTGCACCTAATAATGTTATTTCTAATATGTTTTTTGTTTTTGTTTTTTCTATATGTATGTTTTCGTTTATTTTCTTAAGTCTTGTTGTTAGTTCTTCAACAGATTCTATTTCTGGATGTTCACCAATGTATTCAGGCGAAGATTCTATGTTTGCCATAATTATTTTAAATAATAAATTAATGTTTATATTATACATCTTTTTATTTTTTTAGCAATTTTTCTATAAACTTGTTATAATACATTCTCATTTAATTCGCCCTCACTTCTGTCTAAGGCGAACTTAAAAGTTTGATTTCTTTCAGATTTCATCTAGACTGAGGATAAATTGATTTTATGGCTAACAAAACACAAAAAATTCTTTTTGTTGATTTCTATGGTATTTTATCCAATACTCGTTTTTGGTTTAGTTTGCAAAATCCTGAACATAAACATCATAGATATTTGGCAGATATTCAAGATTTCTTATTTGTACAAAATAGGTCATTGCTCGATGAATGGATGCGTGGTAAATATACTAGCGAAGATATTCATAGATTATTGGAAGAAAAGTTCGGAGTAGATTTTGATGAATTATTCGATGTTTTTGTAAAAGATTGTGAACAAATTGAATTGTCACAAAACATTTTAGATAAGTTGCAAACTTTGCCAGATGAGTATTTGCGTATTATGGTGACGGACAATATGGATTCTTTTGATAGATTCATTTTGCCAGCTAATAAAATTTTGCAAAGTAGTTTTCATGGAATTAATAATTCTTTTTATGTCAAAAAATTAAAATCTGACAAAAATGGTGAATGGTTTTTAGATATTGCAAATAAATATGATATTAGAATAGAAGATTGTATTTTGATAGATGATTCTTTGCAGAATTGTGAAACATTTCAAAAATTGGGCGGAAAGTATTATAATAGTCAGACAGAGGAAGATGTTTTGTCGGCTTTAAATAATTTTATCAAATAAAATGTTTACTATATTTTTGATTGCTCTTAGTTTGTCTATTGATTCATTTGTGACAGCAGGAAGTCTAAGTTTGAAACATAACAAGAATTTTTGGTTGATGTCTTTGTGGATTGCTAGTGTTTTTGCTTTTTTCCAAAGTTTGATGCCTTTGCTAGGTTTTTTACTTGGCAAACAATTTGTAATTTATGTACAAGATTTTGACCATTGGCTATCTTTTGTTTTGTTACTTCTAATTGGTATCAAATTTATTATGGAGGCTTTTGCGGCTGAAGACAAAAAAATAAAAAATATTACTTTCAAAATTTTAGTTACTTTGGGTATTGCGACTAGTATTGACGCTTTGGTAGTTGGTCTGACTTTTGCTTTTATAGAAATTAATTTATTCTTGGCTTTGTCCATCAT
>MFRB01000041.1:0-913 GCA_001783255.1 Candidatus Magasanikbacteria bacterium RIFOXYD12_FULL_33_17 | reverse complement strand
TCTTGGCTTTGTCCATCATAGCGATTGTGACTTTCATAATTTCTTTGCTTGGCTGTGCCCTTGGCAAAAAGTTGAGTCACAAATTTGGCAAAAAAATTGAAGTACTAGCCGGTATTGCACTTATCTTGATTGGTGTTAAAATACTTGTAACACATTTATTTTTAATATAAAAAATTTTTATGAAAATATTATTTTTGGACACAGAAACTACAGATTTGGATTCAGGCACTCGCATGATACAGCTTGCTTACAAAAATAGATTGACAGGAGATACTGTCAATGAATATTTCAAACCACCAAAAGAGATTTCAATTGGTGCTATGTCTATTCATCATGTGACCAATAAAATGGTAGCGAACAAACCAGCTTTTGAGGGTAGTCAATTCAAAAAAGATTTAGAAACTTTACTAGAAAGTTATATTCTTGTTGCTCACAATGCTCTTTTTGATATTGGTGTTTTGCAAAATGAAGGAATAAAAACTAAGGAGTACATTGATACATTGCGAGTAGCTAGACATCTGATAGACAGTCCAGAACACAAATTGCAGTATTTACGTTACTTGCTAAAACTCAATGTGGAAGGCTTAGCTCACGATGCTTGGGGTGATATCTTGGTTTTGGAAGCTTTGTTTGAATATTTGTTTCCAGTGGTCAAAGAAAAATTCATGTTGTTAACTGATGAAGAAGTTTTAATCAAAATGAAAGAACTGACAGCAACTCCGGTACCTCTCAAAAATTTTACTTTTGGAAAATACAATGGTAAGACTTTTGAAGAAGTTAGTAAAATGGATAAGGGTTATTTGGATTGGTTGTATAATAGTGAATCTTCTAAACCAAAAGAAGAACAAAATGAAGATATGATTTTTACTTTGAAATTTTATTTAGGAAAATAAATCTGTGTTTGAATTAGCAG
>MFRB01000040.1 GCA_001783255.1 Candidatus Magasanikbacteria bacterium RIFOXYD12_FULL_33_17 | reverse complement strand
CAAGCAATTTGCCACGTTCAGTAAGATTTTCATGATCATAACCTTTGGCTGACATAACTTTCTTCAATTCTTCCAAATCATTATATTCATCAATATCAATACCAGAATACTTCAAAACAGCATCATGAAAAGTAATGTGAGGATAAGGACCTGCAAAATTTATTTTGTGTTCATCTACTTCTACTTCCAATTTGCCTATAGAATTTTCAACAACATAAGGAATTAATTTTTCGTGCAAGGTCATGTTGTCTTCATAATCAGCATAAGCCCAATAATATTCAAGCATAGTAAATTCTGGATTATGTTGGTGATCAACTCCTTCATTACGAAAAGCTCTACCCATTTCAAAAGTTTTTTCAAAACCACCTACCAACAATCTTTTTTGCCACAGTTCACCCATACAAATACGTAAATGCACATCTAAATCATAAGCATTCAAGTGTGTATCAAAAGTACGAGCCATAGCACCTGAAGAAATAGTTTCAAGTACTGGTGTTTCTACTTCAATAAAATTTTCATTTTGTAAAAATTCACGAATATAACGTAATATTTTTCCACGAACAATAATTTTGGCTTTTTCTTCTGGATTAACCAAAAGATCCAAATATCTCTTACGG
The DNA here is from genome assembly GCA_001783255.1 of Candidatus Magasanikbacteria bacterium RIFOXYD12_FULL_33_17. GTDB lineage: Bacteria > Patescibacteriota > Patescibacteriia > Magasanikbacterales > UBA922 > UBA1557. Next base: position 9,331 of record MFRB01000040.1, on the reverse strand, counting down.
TAACGCACTTCTTCATCGTTCAAACCATGAAATTTGTCTGGCAGTGGTAACAAAGTTTTTGCTAGCAATGTCCAAGAACTCACCAAAATAGAAGGCTCACCTTTGTGTGTCATGAATTTTTTACCTTGAACTTCAACAATATCACCTGAATCAATTTTTTTACTAAATAATTTGTAATTGTCAATTCCAATTTCATCTTGTTTAAAAGCTATTTGCATTCTACCTGACTCATCTTGTAAATGACAAAACATAAGTTTTCCCATATCACGCTTTGTCATAAGACGTCCAGCCACACTAAGTTCAGCATCTTCTTTTGCGTCAAGAGCTTCTTTTATAGTTTGTTTACGATTTATTCTAGCAGGATAACTACTTATATTCATTTCCTGAAGTTCTTTCAATTTACGAAGACGTATTTCACGCTCGTCATTGATATTGATTTCTGTATTATTTGTCATAGCTATTTAACTTAAAATTAGGCTAATTTACTGACTTATTGTAACAGATTTCTTTCAAAAATACAAATATTACTTTTATAGGTATAATTTAGCTATATTGAGCAAAATAAAAGCTAAACTAAACAAAAATCAACATAAACAAAAAATCCGAAATCTAAAATCCTAAATTAAAAATAAATTTTAAAATTAGGCTTGTTTTATGATTTCGGATTTATGATTTTTGTTTATAAACTATTTTATATCTACAATCTTATAAACTTGTACACCAGATGGTAAAGTCACTTGTATTTCTTCATTTTTTTCTCTTCCTAGAAAAGCAGAACCTAGAGGTGATTCATTGGATATTTTACCAGATACAGGGTCAGCTTCTTGAGCTCCAACAATAGTATAGTCTTTCTCTTTACCATTTATCTTTACAGTAACAGTAGAACCTATTTGAACAAAGCTACTTTTTCCTTCTGAAATTATTTCAGCATTGTCCAATAGATTTTTCAATTCTATTACTCTACTTTTTGCCCAAGACATTTCGTCACGTGCAGCATGATATTCAGCATTTTCTGACAAATCACCCATTTGTTTGGCTTCATCAATACGTTTGGCAATAGCAGGTGTCTTTTCATTTTCTAATTCGTCCAATTCTGCTTTCAAATTATCTAATTTTTGTTGAGTCATATATTGTACATCATCTGTCATATATTTTGTTACTTAAAATGAGTTAAAAAAATAGTACCGCATACGCGGACCTGTCAGCTACTAGTATAACAGGTTTTGAATTAAGGTCAAATTTTTCTTTCCACAAATTATTTGTTTTTATAATCTGCCCACCATTTATAAAATTCATTTGCTATTGGCTCGGCTGCAATACCACCTTCGCCACCTTCTTCAACTAACACAGTAACTACAATTTCAGGATTTTCAAATGGTGCAAAAGAAGTAAACCAAGCATGTGTATCTTTATTTTGACTCCACTGAGCCGTACCTGTTTTACCAGCTGAACTAAAAGGTAAATTTTTCAAACCAGCACAAGAACCATAAGCCACACAATCTTTCATACCTAGACGAATCGTTTCTAAGTTAGCTTTATCAATAAAATTTTCTGATAAAATTTTTGGAGTAATTTCAGTTCTTTCATTTGTTTCTGGATTGATAATTTGTTTTACAATATGAGGTTGATAGACTGTGCCTCCATTGGCAACACTAGCGGTCATATCTGCAATTTGTAAAGGTGTAGTCAAAAAATCACCTTGCCCAATAGAATAATTGTAAGTGTCACCAATATACCAAGGTTCTTTTTTAGTACGTTGTTTCCATTGAGGTGTTGGCAAAAACCCACTTGATTCAGCTGGTAAATCAATCCCAAGTACTTTACCAAAACCAAATTTTTTCAGATATTCATTTATCGTATCTACGCCCATACCTGCAAAATCTCCGTAACCACCACCAATATAATAATAAAATGTATTAACTGAAAGAGCTAGTGATTTACGAACATTAGTCAAACCGTGTCCTCCAACTTGCCAATCTGGAAAAAACCATTGTTGTACTCTAAGTCCTCCTGTACTCAAAAAAATAGTATTAGCTGTAATAATATTTTCTTGTAAAGCTGCTGATGAAATGGCAGGTTTGATAACTGAACCAGAAGGAAAACTACCACTTATAGATCTGTTAAAAAGAGGTCTGTTTTCATTATTCAAATATTCACTATATTTTGTCTGGCTAATTCCTCCAGAAAAATCATTATTGTCAAAACCAGGATAACTTACCAAAGCTAGGATTTCTCCGTTACGAGGATCCATGACAACTGCAGAGGCTCTTTCTTTTTTTAATTCTTGAAGTTTTTTAGAGATTATTTCTTCTAGTTGTATTTGCATATTATTGTCTATAGACAATATCAAATTAGAACCAGAAGTTGGGTCTTTTTCTGCCAAAACTTGCTGTTCTCTCCCTTGAGCATTTACTTCTACTCTTTTTTCACCATAAATACCTCTTAGATAATTTTCATATTTTTTTTCTACTCCAGTTTTACCTATAGAATCAGAAGGTAGATATCCTTTTCGATAATAAGTTTCCAATTCTGTAGGAGATAATTTACCCACATAACCTAAAATATGTGCCAATGTATTATTAGTATAATTTTGTTCATCTTCGGGATGTAAAAAATCTACAGTACTAGTTGAAATATTAATATTTTTGCTAGAATCCAAAATATATAATCTCTTACTACCAAACTGAATATTGATACCAGGCAAATCCAAACTAGCAATTTGAATTTTTAAAGTAGTTTCATAAGGTATATCTTCGGCAATAATAATTGAATCTTGACGATAATTTTTATATTTTTCAATAGTATTTTGTACGTCTTGTTTATCTTGACCTGTTATACTAATTAATTTTTCAATTACGTTATTTAATTCTTTTTTATCCTTTGGTAAATCTTTTGGGACAACAGTGAGTGAAAAATTTGCTACATTTTGTGTAAGTTGAAAATTGTTTCTATCGAAAACGAGTCCTCTTTCAGATTGTATAGGTATGACTTTTTGTCTGTTACCTTCAGCTTGTGCGCGATAATTATTTCCCATCAAAATTTGCAAAAAGAAACCTCTACCAAGAATGAAAGAAAAACAAAAAACTATAAATAATAAAAAGAAGAAAGTTTTTTTACTATCTGAAAAACTGGAGCCAAGGTGTGAACTGCCAGAAGTAGTAATATCTTCACTATGGTTATTACCCATAAACAAACTATCTTCTGTCCAAGATAATTTATATTTACCTTTTAGTGATATATCTTTTTTAGGATTTATTAAGTATGGATCTATTTCCATGTTATTTTATTAATCTAAATTTTGTAAAAGTCTTTTCTAAAATAAAATATAATAAAAAGGATAGACTAGTTGTAAGTAGTATTTCCCAACCATAATATACAAACAAAGTTGCTTTTATTTTTGTATTAGAAAATATAATCAAAATTGTATAAAAAATTCTAAAAATAATAACTTCTAATAATGTCATTGTGGCCAAAGCCCAAATAGATTTATTAGCAAAAAATTCATAATATAACCAATATACCAACAAAAAACTAATAGTCAAAGATATAGTGAAAATTCCAAAAGATAATTCACTATACAAATCCATCAAAATACCTGCCAGAAAAGCCAACCAAACAATACTTCCTGTACCATAAAAACTCAACAATATTATCAAAAAAACAATAACTAAATTGATGTTTTCAAAAGGATATGGTAGCAAATAAGAAAAATACAAATTTAATACAAAAACAGTAACTATTAAAAAAATATAAAAAAATGTCTTTAATACAGACTTAATCATAACAATAAAAGATTATTTTAAGATTTTTTTGGAATAATAACTGCTACCAAATTTATGTAACCCAGATCAGCAGCTGGTGTAATAACAGCTTGTTGAAAAGGTTCATGTGGTTGCTTATCAACTACTTCAATATTACCAATTATTAAGCCTCGAGGTATGCCAGCGGTAAGGCCTGAAGAAATAATAGTATCTCCAGGTGTAACTATTTCATTTTGTGGAATATAATTCATTCTAACTCCTAATCCATAACCACCTTCTACCAAACCAATACTTCTCTCTCCATTCATAATAGTAGCACCTATAGCACTACTGTTGTCGTTGATAAGTCTAACAACAGATCTATCATCTTCTACTTTTGTTATTCTCCCAATAAGAATTCCACCACCCACAACGACAGGATTATCCAAACTAATACCATTTTTGGAACCCTTATCAATCATAAGAGTGGTTCCTAGTGGATTGATTGTTCTACTCAAAACTATTGCTCCAATATGTTCATAATCATTCTCTAGAAAAAAATTTAATTCTTTTTTCAATTCATCATTTTCTTCGTTTAACAATTTTATATTTGTTAAAGCTACTTGATTTTGTTGTTTAAGTTGTTCCAAAGTATTTTTATCTTCTTCTGTCAATACCTGTTTGGATTTTTTAAAATAAGTTTTTACATTATTTACAGGTTTCAAACTCCAATCAATAACAGCAATAAATGGTTTTTCTATAAAATTTAACAAATGAAAATGATTAAAAACTATAACAAAAATAATCACAAAAAAGATAGTAAAAAATGTTTTTGTTTTACTTTTGTTAGCCATATAGTATCTTATTTATCTTTTTTGTTTAGATGAAGGTAATGCTATATTTTTTAAAAGTTCATCTTCTTCCAACAAAATACCAACCCCTCTCACAGTAGTTGTAAGTGGATCGTCGGCTATTCTTACAGAAATTTCAGTAGCACGAGAAATTATTTTATCAATACCTCTAAGCATAGCTCCTCCACCAACTAATAGTAAACCTCGTTCATGAATATCAGCTATTAATTCTGGTGGTGTAGTTTCCAAAGTCATTTTGATATGGTCTACAATAGTTTTGATACTACGTGCTAAAGCTTCACGAATTTGGGCATCGTTTACCAAAACTTCTTTTGGTAAACCAGTCACAACGTCTCTTCCTTTCATATTAAATTCTAGTAATTCACCAGAAGGTAAAGCTGAACCAACTTTGATTTTTATTTGTTCAGCATGACTTTCCCCAACCAACAAATTGAAAACTTCTCTAGCATATTGTGTAATATTTCTATTCATTTCGTCGCCGGCAATTTGAGTAGATTTCCAAGTAACAACACCATTCAAAGATAAAACAGCTATTTCAGTATTGCCAGCACCAATGTCAACTACCATACTACCTACAGCTTCTTGAATTGGTAAACGAGCTCCAATAGCGGCTGCCATAGGACCTTGCACAACAATAGCTTCACGTGCTCCAGCTGACGTCACTGCATCTTCTACAGCTTTTATTTCTACTTCAGTGACATCTAACGGAACCGCAATAATAACACGTGGTCTATTTGTAAATGAAAAACCGTCTTTTTGAACTTTATCAATAAAATATTTAAGCATTTTTTCTGTTACTTCGTAATCAGATATTACGCCAGCTGTAAGTGGTTTGGTAACTTGAATATGAGAAGGAGTTTTTCCAAGCATTTGTTTGGCTTCTTGTCCTACTGCCAAAATTTGCTCGGTTTTGATGTTTATAGCAACAACAGATGGTTCATCTATCACAATACCTTTTTCAGAAGTATAAACCAAAGTATTGGCTGTACCTAAGTCAATGGCAATATCTTTTCCTATTTTTTTGAATAACTTGTTAAACATAGAAACACGAATCTTAACACTAATAGTAAATAAACAATTTAACCATTTAACAATGTAACAATTTCAACAATTTTAGCTTCACTTTCATTACGTTTTTTGATTTCAACAGAATCTTGTGCCAAAGTTTTTGGACTGATTATTACGCGAAGAGGAATACCTATCAAATCACTATCAGCAAATTTCTCCCCCGCTCTAACACCTTGTCTGTCGTCATACAAAACTTCTTTATTTTGTTTTACAAAACTTTCATAAAGTTCATCAGCTTTTTTGATATCCGCTTCTTCAGTACAAAGTGACACAAGATGAATTTGGAAAGGAGCAACCGCTTCTGGCCAAATTATACCTTTTTCATCAGCAAAACGTTCAACAATTACTCCCATAAGACGAGAAACACCAATACCATAAGATCCTAAATGTACATATTTCTTTTCACCATTTTCATCTGTGATATAAAGATTCATTTGTTCAGATTTTTTGGTACCAAAATTGAAAATATTTCCAACTTCAGCCGTTTTTACTTCTTCTAATTCATCACGAGTTATACCCAAATCTTGTAAAACTTTGTCATTCAAGACTTCATTGTTAATGGCTATTTTTTTGTCACGGTTGATATAGATGACATCCTCACCAGCATCTGTGATTGTCTGAAATTCATGAGAGAATTGAGTAAAAGCACCACCAGAAGCAAAGGTAACAAAAGTATCATCACCAAGTCCAACACGCTCAAATACACGCATGTAAGCATCTATTACGCCTTGATAAAATTTTTCGTGCTGTTCCTCATCAAGACTATAAGAATAGAGATCTTTCATGATAAATTCACGACCACGCAAAATGCCAGACTTGGCACGGAGTTCATTACGCATTTTTGTTTGGAATTGATATACATAAGCTGGAAGATCTTTATAACTTGAAATATAATTTTTCATCATTTCACTAATAGGCTCTTCATGTGACCAACCAAAACCAACTTCAGTCCCGTTTTTAAGTTTAGATTTGAACCAGACATCTACATTTTCATCACTCCAGCGATCGGTATTTTCCCAAAGTTCTTTTCTTTGAAGACTAGTCATGATGAGTTCTTGTCCTCCAACAGCATTCATTTCTTCACGAATAATTTGTTTTATTTTTTCGAGAACTCTAATGCCTAATGGCAAATAAGCATAAGCACCGGCCATTTCTTTGTAAATATATCCTGCACGTGTCAAAAATTCAGCATTCTTGGACACTTCATCAGCAGGCGCTTCTTTTCTAGTTTTGGTAAATAATTGTGATTGTTTCATATGTTTTATCATATTGAGCGAAGCGAAATATCTTTCTTAAGGAATACTTCTATAACGCTTCAAATTAATTTTTATTAAATAACTATTTTAAATAACTTTTCTGAGAAGAAATAAATATTTTGTAAGAAAATTTTTCTTATTATAATATATTTAGGAAAGATTCTTCGCTCCGCTCAGAATTAATTTGCCTTATGCTTGACTGAAATATTAAACGAAATAATCAAGACAAACATAATAAGTAACAAACTTCCAGTAACCATGTTTAAATAATTTTGACCTTGTAAAAACAAAGCTAAAATCATAAATAATGACAAAAATAATGATTGACGAAAGCTTATTTGGACATAGCGGAATAGAGGCAAATCTTTGGCTCCGAAAAATCTATAAAAGAAAAAGAATATAATTGACAAAGTGCCAAGTATAGACAAAAAAAGGCTTCCATAAAAGAAAAGAAAGCCAGATAAAGGTGATGAAGCAGGATCAACATTTAAAATAACAAAAAACCAAGATACCCAACATAGTATCGTGGCAAAGAGCATTGTAGCAATATATTGACGTAAATTCATAGTAAGACAAAAATATAGCTATATTTAGCTATATCTTATATTACACTATTTAAAGCACGTTTGCAAGTTCAAAATTATTGTTATACTAAGCCAAATACCTAATTCTATCTACTTCATTTCTACCCAATTTTTCATTCAATTTATCCACTATTTGCGTTTGATTTAGCCTTATCTCTTGTGCCATAGCTGAACTACTACAACTTATAGTCAAAGTTCTGTTTTTGAGAAAAAGTGGAAGGGCTGTTTTTGCTAAATCTTCACCAAATATCTCAGACAACACAACTTTGGCTTCTTCAACTACTTGAGAATCATCGAGTTGTTTTTTGAGTGGGCCTTTTTGAGTGAACCTGCTGTTTAGTGTGTCTCCGAGGGAGGAAAATGGCATAATTTCACTATTTAAAATAAGTAGAGATACAATAGAGATAATATTGAGATAACTACAAATACTAATTATAACTTTTATTTATGACTGAACCCTTATCTCTATTTATCTCAATCTTATTTCTTTATCTTATCACGTTTACACTTAAATTCAAAATAATCTTAAAAAATCAAACAACATAAACATAAACTTTACCATCTTGTTTGTCTATAGGCCAATCATCTAGTTTAAAAGCATTGGAAACTATAATACTACCAGGTTTCATTTCTTTTTTTATTTTTTTTGCCAACTTTTTCATTTTGTGTGGTATGAAATACATTGTCATAATATCCACATCTTTCAAATCGTAATTCCAAAAGTTTTTATTAATTATCTTTGCATTTTTTAGTCCTTGTCTTCTGATACGAAATTTACTAAACCAACATAAAACAGGATTAATTTCAATTCCAATAACATTGAAACCTTGTTTAGCAAGTGCTATCACTACCTTACCATCACCAGAACCTAATTCTAAAATAGTACTTCCTAAAGGTTTATCTATCATCTCAATCATTTTCTTTATTCTAACTTTAGAACTTGGTACATACGGAGCTGCACTAATCGTAGCAAACAAAAAATATACGTATATCAAAATTAGAAAAGACGTAAACAATAAAATAATTATGAGGGCTATGTCATATAAAATCATAATTGTCTAAACTCACATATCTCCTTAAAATCACAATACTGACAAACATGTTTATTTGGGGTAGCTTTGAAATCCCCTTTTTGGATTCTTTCCATCGCGTCAAACAGCTTAGCTTCTAATTTTTCTTTATCTTTGTCGGTACCTACAAAAGACATTTTTTTGTTTTCATTTAAATAAAAGAAAGTTAATTTGTCTATTTTACCTAAATTTTGATATTGAGGCAAAGTTTCTACCGCTATTTGATAAATCAATAATTGTTGTTTATCATCAATCGTCAACTTATCTTTTGGCTGTCCTGTCTTATAATCTATAATTTCCAATTTGTTTTCAGCCACAACATCAATTCTATCTATTCTACCTTTGACAAAATACTCTCCTATTTTGATTTTGAAGCCACCTTCGATTGTCACAGGAATTGTCCAATTATTTTCTTGTGATCTGTAAAATTCTTTGAGCAATTCTTCACCTTTGGCAAAATATTCTTCTCTTTGATTTTTACTCTTGTACCAATCTGGAATCCATTTTCTTTTGTAAATTGCGAGTAATTCTTCTTGACTTGGAACTTTTGTTTTGCCAGTACTTTTGTCTTCTGTAACAGTCTCAAACAAAGATACTTGCTTAGCACTATTCAAATCCTGAACTTTTTCATAAAATTCTTGCAAAGTCCCGTGAATAGTATTACCAAAACTAAAATGCGGACTACCTTTACTTGGCAAATTCAAAACGTAAGCTAATTTGTAATTGTAAGGACATTTTTGG
>MFRB01000039.1 GCA_001783255.1 Candidatus Magasanikbacteria bacterium RIFOXYD12_FULL_33_17 | reverse complement strand
TAGTCGCTTTACTATTAGAAATATTACTAACTATAATATTAGAAATAGTTGGACCTGCTATTGTTTGGAAGGTATAGCCGTCAATGTCTGGAACTTTGTGGCCATCGTTTCCTGCGGAATCTGCAGAACCTATTCTTAGATAATAAGTAGTTCCTGAATTTAGTCCCGTCAACACAACAACATGTTGTCCAAGACTATTCACATTGTCAGTCATGGTCGTCAGACCAACACTAGGCGCATTGTCGAAGTTGCCACCAGTCGAAAGAATATAGTCAACATTAGAATCAGCCGGTTCGTCAGTGTCCCAAGTGATAGTGGCACCATTGGGAGTAATGTAGCTAATGTTAACATTAGAAATAGTCGGAGCCGTGAAATCACTACCACCTTGACCATTAGGGGAATCTGTCACAAGATTAGAATAATCTGATTCATTATTATTATTGTCTTCCGCTGTAATTTTGTAAGTATAGGTTGTCTCAGGACTAAGAGCAGGATCTGAATCAATATAATAGTTAATACTTCTATTAGCTATAGTATCTATGACAGTAAAAGAAGTACCACCATCATCGGAACGATAAATATTGTATTGTTTGAAACCATAAGCAGGGTTAGCTACTGTCGCCCAAGCAACAAATTCTCGCCATTCAGAAGTTTCAGCATTAGAAATATCTCGGTAAACAGCATGATTAGGTACACCAGGTAACTGGGCTGGAGTAACACTAGTAGTATTACCATAATGATCTTTTAGTTGGTAATAAATATTAGGACTACTATTATCCATTCGCCAAGTAAAGTTGGGAGTATATGCTAACCAAATACCAGAAGAAGCATTGGTACCATCTGGATTGAGATTGTTCAAATTAGAAATTTTAATCAAAAGATTGTCTAGGGTATCATCGCTAGCTGTAATAGTAATATTATTTAGATTGTCATTTCTACCATCAAAAAGAAAAAGACTTATCGTAGGACTAGCTGTGTCTAACACAAAAGGCTCAGACATTGCATTACCTAAATTATTAGCAGCTTCACTGTCGTTTGCTGTTACTCTAATCTGACAGTCTGTTAGATATTGTCCATTAAAATCTGTTTTTGGATACCAAATTAGACTGTAAGTACTAGTAGTAAATTCCTCAACAGCTTTACTAGAAGTAGCATTTTCAGAAAAAGTAGTAGCCGTAATCCAATCACCATTACCATCTAAGTATTCAAAAGTAGGTAAGATGGTGCCAGGAGTTTGACCGCTAGAAGTATTGTTATCTAAAACATCATAACTAATAGTTACACTGCCATCAGTATTTTCGACAGCTGTAACATTGGAAATTACTGGCGCAATATTGACAGCATAAGCTAAAGTAACATTACTAAGAGTAGGTGTATCTCCAATATCACCTTCTAAATATACTAAGTATTGTATCCATCTGTCATCACTGGCGTTTCTAAGAACTTCTGGCATTGCTTGACCGCCAGTACTGTCAGTAAAATAACTAGCACTAGTAGCATCAGGACCCATCCAGTCAGTCCAAGTATTAGCATCCGGAGAAGTGCGAACTTGAAATCTAACAAGAGAATTACCAGGAGTATCTTCAGACCAAGAAATACGAGCTAACATACTAGTATCATCACCAGTGTCATAAGGAGAAGAGATAAGATAACCAGAATTGATGGTATATGTAATAGTAACATCTTCCATACTAGGTAAAGCACTAGCATTATTCGTAGCTATAGTTGCACGATATTGGAAATATCTTTTACCATCAAAATTAGTAATAAGTTCGTCACCACTTTGGAAAGTAGTCCAGACACCATCACTAAGATCAGCTTCGTTACCAGCTCTAGCTTCGACAATTAAAATACCCGGACTAGGATTAGTAGCATTCCAAGAGATATTGTTGAACAAAGTAGAAGCTCCTGCGTCATTAATAGGAGAGGTGTAAGTACCTAGATTAATTTTTGTAGAAGTAACAGAAGAGAAACTACTTAAGTTAGTAGCAATTTGGAAAGCATAAGAAGTGTTAGGGGTAACATCAAAAGTATAACTAGTAGAAGTTGTGGTTACCTCACTTCCAACTGTAGAGGATACTGTATAACTAGAAGCACCACTAACAGCATTCCAGTTTAGTTGGATTGTTGATGTTCCTGTTACTATACTTGTGATTGTTGGAGGAAAGTTTGAAACGTAAGATATTAGGACTTGGCCGTTACCACTTCTTGCACCAGATATATTTGTTTGGTTTGTTCCGGCATTGTAGGATCCACCACCACCTGTTACGCCAGTGGAATTACAACCTGCTCCACCTGAATATCCTCCTCCTGCACCTGGAGCACCTTGGCAACACCATTCACCGCCAGAACCGCCACCAAATCCACCATATCCACCACCGGCAGTACATGTTCCACCAATACCACCAGCTCCTCCATTAATAAAACTGAGACCTGGACCTGAAGTGCAACTGCTTGTATTAGTGCCATTACCAGTCAGACCACCACCTCCATCAGATCCAGAACTTGCACCACCACCACTTCCTCCTGAACCACCAGAGGAACTAGAAGAATTTCCACCAGATGTAGTAGTTAGACCAGGATTTCCATTTGATGGTGAACTATTACCGCCACCACCGCCACCACCGCCGGCGACTACTAATGGACTATTGGAATTATCCGTAATAAAAGATCCACCACCACCACCACCGGCTTTATAATTAGCACTATTACCACCTTGTTGCCCAACGAGAACTTTTAATATTTGACCTGGAGTGACAGTAAAGGTTCCTTTCATTTTTGCACCAAGTCCACCAGTATAACTAAGTCCAGTACCACCTTGTGCACCATAGGCATCAATATCTATTGAAGTAACCCCAGCTGGTACTGTAAATGTTTGTATTGTTCCTGTGTAATTAAAAGTTTCTGTGGTTGTTTCTCCTCCAGAACTAGATGATCCTGAACTTCCTGAAGAATCACTAACAATAATAATTTGTCCATTACCAGATTGAGTTCCACTTAGATTGGTTGGATTTATTCCCGCATTGTATGATCCACCTCCACCACCAGTTCCATAATAAGTACCACCTCCACCACCAGAATAACCACCACCACCTCCACCACCAGTCCATGAAGACCAATCTCCACCACCACCACCACCAAAACCGCCAGCTCCGCCAGCTCCTGCTCCAGCTCCGCCAGCTCCACCATTTATAAAAGATTTACCTCCTGTTGTCCCATAACAATTTGTTCCATTTCCAATAAGACCGCCACCACCTGATCCTTCGGATGTTGCGTATTGTGGTGAACATCCACCACCATTTCCATTAGTTCCACCTGCACCTCCTGTAGCACCTCCATATCCATAAATTCCAGCGTTTCCACTTGAGGAAATAGAACCTTTTGAATTTATAGCACCATAAGGATAGCCATTATAGTAACCACCTCCACCACCACCAGCAATAATAAGTGGATTATTATTGTTGTCAGTAGTAAAAGATCCACCTCCACCACCACCTTGTTGTGAACTTCCTACTCCTTGACCACCTACAAGAATTTTTAAAATTTGGCCAGGTGTAACTGTTACAGTTCCTGTTATATTTGCGCCTAATCCTCCTAAAACAACACCATTGGAAGAATATCCTCCTTGGGCTCCTTTTGCATTTATTGTAAGTGAAGTCACACCAGCAGGTACAGTATAATTTTGTATGGTGCCAGTGTAATTAAATGTTGTTGTTGTAATAAGTGGAGGTGGATTATTAGCATCATCACTACACAAATTAGTGTAAGTATTACAAATCCCACTACTACATTCATTGTTAGAAGTACATGAAACACCATTATCTTTTAGCAAAGAAAAACTATTATTTGCAACATAAAGATTGTTCAAAGAACCTGAATTGAAATTATTGTCAGTTGTTTGTGTATAAGTAGACAAATTTATATCTCCTAAAGTTATTTCACCGTTTATTGTTGTATTTATTGTATTATCTTTTGAAAAATATTTGTTCCAACCATTCTGGTCAGTATTGTGCGAAGCAAAAGCCGTCGTAGAGGCACTACCAGACCAATCAGTAGAAACCCAACCGTAACTAGCAGTATAAACAGGATTAGAATTATTATAAAAAACCATGATACCAAACTGAACAATCAAAAACACAAAAACAAACTGAGAAATCACAGCCATTCTAAGAGGTCTGAATTCATGGCTTTTTATTAGTTTTCCAATAGTAGCTAAATTAGTCCAAACATTGTTGCTACCTTTCAGGTAAACCGGAATAAGTAGAGAAAAGAACCAAAGAGGGAAGAGAAAAAAATTTTTTAAAAAGTGTAGAAGGATTTGTTTTTGTAAATTAAATAATCTTTTTTTGTTTCTTTTATTCTTAGTACTAGTTTTGTATTTTTTTTTCAAAATCTTGTAAGAATCAATCATTCCAGTCCAAATCCAATAATTAGCTAAAAACCCAGCCTTTTTGGGAAGGTTGTTAATAATTTTAGTAGATAGTTTTTTACTTTTAAACTTAAAAAATGGCATTTAGTAATGTTCTTTTTAAAAAAGATTAAATTTGCAGTTATTATAGCATTTTTTAGAACTTTATTAAATATGTAATTAGTTATTGTCCACAAGTAAATATTAAAATTTTATATAATTTTTTTTGATATAAAAAATACCAGTTTTTGACTGGTATAATTTTTTTGAAAAAGTAATTTTATTTGTATCTTAAGGCTTCCAAAGGATTTATTTTGGCAGCTCTTTGGGCTGGAAATACTCCAGTGAGAAGACCTATAATAGTAGAGAAGAGGATGATAAGTACTATAAACCAAGTAGGTCGACTAAACAAATCAAGAGCTTGGCCACCAAAGTAATGGGCTAGGACATTGATACCGACATTGGCTAGAAAGCCTCCTAAATAACCAAGTAAAACACCTCCAAGACCGCCTAAGAAACCCATAATCATGGCTTCAAAAATAAATAATTTACGAACATCTTTTCTAGTTACACCGATAGAACGCATAATACCAATTTCATTGGTGCGTTCAAGTAACATAACAGTCATGGTGTTAAACATGCCGATAGCTGAAACAGTAAGAGCAATTAGACCAAACAAGCCCAAAACTACTTGTATTATAGAAAATATTTTTTTGACTTGGTCAATTGTATCTTGAAGGACTGAGACTATAAAACCCATGTCAATGATTTGTTCGCGGACGTTAGTCATAGAATCACTATTACTTACTTTTACTTTGGCTCCAACGTAAGTATCATAAGTGATATTTTCTAGCATATCAGCTGGTACATAAGTAAGACTGGATCTTTCATCGTTTATTACACCAACAACTGTAAAAGGTGTCGTTTGTTCTATGACGTCTACTTGATTTTGTCCATCAGAATCAATTCTTGGTACAAAAGTTGTAATATTGATCTCTTGTCCTACTATGTCAGTTGGGTCGATATTGAATAACTGGGCCATGGCTGAAGAAATTACTACTTGTTTTTTATTTTTGTCATCTGTTTTGAAAAAAGTGCCACGAAAAGGAACAAGACCGCTTAAACTCAAGAAAGATGGTTTGATAGCATAAAGTGTAGTGTCTGCTGTGAATTCTTTTAAAGTAATTTGTGAAGGTAATGCTACTACTGGACTAACTTCAGTTACATTTGGTAAATTAGTTATTTTGTTTATCGAGTCTTGATTAAGTTGGATGACGTCTGATTTTCCAGAGCTAACATCAAGACTAAGTAGAGCATCAGCGGTAGTAATATTTTTCAAAACAGTTTCTTGCAAACCATAACCAAAAGAAACTAGAAATAAAACAGCTCCAATACCAACACTTACACCTAAAATAGTAAGGGTGGTTCTCATGGGTCTAGTTTTAAAAGTACGCATAGATAGAGAAATAGTATCTCTATATCGCATTCCTTTTACATTGTTTGGAATTGTTTGTTCATTCTTTTTTGACATATTTTATTTTTTGATTTTTTGTTTGTCTGAAGATTTTTGATAACGACCTAAAATAATCATCTCCAAATGCTTGGCCATTTTTTTGGCAGTACGTTTGTCTAGACCGACTCCACCTTTTTTCAAAGGTCTGTCAAATTTTTCTTGAACACCTTTGCGATCTGTCACACCCATTACTCTATCTTCTATGATAGTTTCCATAGCTTCTATAGCATCGGTAGTTCTTATATTTACTTCAAAAGTATCTAGTAGATAACGACGTAATTGATGTACATAACTATTGTGTTTTTCTTCTTTGTTGGTAAATTCTTTGCTCAATTCTTCAATTTCTTTGGTGGTTGTTTCTAATTTGGTTATTAATTTTTGACTTACTCTTTTATTCAAATTTAAACCATCTTGCATGTAGTCAGTATTAAGATAGGTTGTTAATTTTTTGTAATCAGAGTTGCTATTTACCAAAGCTTCTTTGATATAGTTTTCTATTTTATTTATTTCATCGTAACTCAAGCCTGTCAAAACTTCAGAAAGTATTTCTTTGGCTTTGTATTCCAAAATAATATTATCCACTTCTGCGGAATTGTCATTTTCTTTTGTGGTAGTTTTGTTTGTGACAGGTGATAGATTTAGACTGTCATCTTTTGATTCTTGTTGGCTTGATTTACCAACTATGATTTTTCTAGTTTCTTTGTTTACTTTGGTATCAATTATTTTTCCATCTTTGATAAAAAATATACGATCAGCAATTTCTAGATGGGCGGGATTGTGTGTAACCAAAATTACCGTTTTTTTATCTTTGACGCTAAGTTCTTGAATAAGACCTAACACATCTTGGGCAGATTTGGAATCCAAATTTCCTACAGGTTCGTCAGCAAAAATAATATCAGGATCATTGACGAGTGATCTACAAATAGCAACTCTTTGTTGTTGACCACCGGACAACTCGGTTGGTACTTTTTTTCTTTGTTCGTAAACGCCAAAATATTTCATGAGTTCTTCAGTTTTTTCTTGTCTTTTTTTACGATTTATGCCGATAGCTACTTGTGGCAGATTGATATTATTTTCTACTGACAAAGAGGGGATTAGGTAAAAAGCTTGAAAAATCATCCCAATAGTATTTTGGCGATATTTTTCTAATTCTTTATTTTTCATTTGTGACAAATCTATACCATTTACCATTACCGTTCCTTGAGTTGGTTTTTCTAGTCCAGCTATGGTGTAAAGAAGAGTTGATTTTCCACAACCAGAAGGACCAAAAAAAATAACTAGCTCGCCAGCATTTATTTCTAAATTTGCGTCACTTAGTGCTCTTACTTCATTGCTTTTGCCAAGAAAATAAGTAACTGATAAATTTTTTATGTCGATTAGTGACATATTTTTTATGAAGATTTTTTTATTTAAAAAAATATTTGATTAATTATATCATTCTTTGTACTTTTTTAACAGTAAAACATTTTTTTATACACAGTTTTTTAAAATAATATTTTTTAGAATTAGTTTTTTGTTATAAAAATAAAAAAAAATTGTTTTTATAGTATTTTGAGATTTACTGATTGTTTTATTACTTTAAATAAAAAACACCAAAACAAATTGGTGTTTTTGTGTGTATTTTTTTATTTATTTTTTATATATCTCTTAATTATTTCTTTGACATTTGGAGCGCAATCATCAGGTAAATTATTTATATCATACCAAGCAACTTCGGCAATATTTTCACCCTTTTTTATTTCACCAATTCTGTTAGCTAAATAATGAACAAGTATTACTACACTGCCATCAGATTTTTTGTGTAGTAGTGTATCTAGTGGTTTTATTATTTCTACATCAATACCAACTTCTTCTCTTGCTTCGCGTTTGCAGGCTTCTTCAAGATTAATATCAAAGCTTTCTACTTCGCCACCTGGAAAAAACCAAGGTGTAATACCAGATTCTTTGATTTCTTTATTTAGTAGCACTTTGCCATCTTCGATAATAACAGGACCAGAGGCAATAATAGAATTTGGAGGTAAAAACATATGTTTAAAGGCTTATCCGCCCAAAGCGCCTGCCTGTCCGGTAGGCAGGGACCCGTCTACGCGGGAAAGGCTTAATAGTATTTTAATTTTATCATTTTTGACTTTGATAATCAAATGATTTTACAAATTATTTTTTTTGTGGTCTAATGAGAATAAACATGGCTTATCAAGGAGGTAAAGCCGTGAATAAGAGAACGAGGCACTTATTGATTAGATTGTTGAATTT
>MFRB01000038.1 GCA_001783255.1 Candidatus Magasanikbacteria bacterium RIFOXYD12_FULL_33_17 | reverse complement strand
AGCTCACAGTCCTGTGGATTTTGAAATGTATTTGAAACAAAAAGCACTTGGCAATGATATCGGAATTATTCAAGTTATTGGTGAAGATGGTAAAATGACAAATACTGCTGGTAGTGATTATGCAGGACTTAATGTGGAAGAAGCTCGTGAAAAATTTGTAAATTATTTACGTGCGACAGGTCTGCTCGAAAAAGAAGAAGATATAATGCAAAATGTTGGTACTTCCGACAGATTCAAAGATGTTGTCGAACCTTTGCCAAAGACGCAGTGGTTTGTAGATGTAAACAAGAAGTTCAGAGTTCAGAGTTCAGAGTTCACAGGAAAATTAGAATTGAATGATGTAAAAGAGGGTGAAGAATATTCTCTAAAAGAATTGATGCAAAAAGTAGTTACTACCGGACAAATAAAAATCGTGCCAGAAAGATTTGATAAGGTGTACTTCAATTGGATAGATAATCTTCGTGATTGGTGTATCAGTCGTCAGATTTGGTATGGACATAGAATTCCAGCTTGGTATTGTTTTATGTGTGAAGATGAAAATAATAATTTAAAAGTTAAAATACAACTTGACCAATTAGGTAATACTAAAGATGTTATTTCTTTAGGAGTAAATGCTAAACCTATTCATATTGGTGACAAACCAGACAGTTGTTCATATTGTGGATGTAATGATGTAAATAAAATCCAACAAGATCCAGATACTCTGGATACTTGGTTTTCATCTGGTCTTTGGACATTCTCAACTCTTGGTTATCCAAATTTAGATGCAAAAGATTTGAAAAATTTTCATCCAACTTCAGTAATGGAGACTGGTTATGATATTTTATTTTTCTGGGTCGCTCGTATGATACTCATGACGACTTATACTCTTGGTCAAATTCCTTTTGAAACTGTTTATTTGCACGGTCTAGTACGTGATGAACAAGGTCGTAAGATGAGTAAGAGTCTGGGAAATATTATCAATCCACTTGATATGATAGATAAGTATGGTACTGACGCTACACGTCTTTCTCTTTTGCTTGGAAATACTCCAGGCAATGATATGAAATTGTCCGAAGAAAAAATTGGTGGTTTTAGAAATTTTGCCAACAAACTTTGGAATATTAGCCGATTTTCAATCAGCAAGATACAAGAAACAAGTGACAAGATACAAAAAAATCCAGAATTACCAAAAGCTATAACATCATCAGATCAATATTTTTTGATGAAAGTAAATTTTCTTGTAGAAGTTGTTACTGGTTTGATTGAAAGTAATCAATTTTCTTTGGTAGGTGAACAATTGCGTGATTTTACTTGGAATGAGTTTGCTGATTGGTATTTAGAAATTTCAAAAATAGAAAGTGATAAGGCAGGAATTTTAAATTATATTTTGAATATTATCTTACGATTATGGCATCCTTTTATGCCATTTGTGACTGAAGCTATTTGGCAAGAAATGTATGGTAAAGAAAATATTTTGATGGTGGAAAAATGGCCAATAAAAGAAAATGTTAAAAATGATATAGGAGAAATAAATCCATATGGTGAATTTTCTATATTACGAAATATTATTATTAGCATTCGTTCAGTTCGGGGGGACTACAAGATTGATCCAGTCAAAAAATTGAACGTCACAATTTCAGCAGGTGACAAAAAAGATTTGTTGTTACAAAATTCTGCAAT
>MFRB01000037.1:770-17791 GCA_001783255.1 Candidatus Magasanikbacteria bacterium RIFOXYD12_FULL_33_17 | reverse complement strand
GGTTTATTGGGCTATTGGTACCGTGGTAGGAATAGTTGCTCCTTTGCTCGGGGGTTATATCTTTGTAAGATTTGGATTATTAGGTTTCACTATTTTGGCAATTTTAGTTTTATTGATTGGTTTATTTTTTATATATTATGCCAAAAATGCTACTTATAAATATAGATTAAAAGATATATTAGTGCATATAAAGGGTGCTCGTACTATTACTATGTTGGATGGCGGACTACAAAATGTTTCGCAGTTATTGATTGCTTTATTCTTACTTAATTTTATTAAAGATGAATTTGATTTTGGTAAAATATTATCAATTATAGCTTTGATTTCTGTGGTCTTTTCTTTTAAACTTGCAAAAATTTCTGATAAATTCAAAAAAAGGATAGAATTTATTTGGCCCTTATCTTTTCTTTCTGCTCTAGTGATGATATCTTTTTATTTTGTGAACAATTTGTTTTGGGCTGTAGTCTTGATTGTGTTGTTTAAATTTATTACTATACTATTCAATCCTCTTAGATCAAATATTTTGCTTGATAAAGTTTCCAATGGTCCTATAACTTGGATATCAAGAGAAATATATTTGAATATTGGGCGTTTTTTTATACTTGGATTAGTGGCTTTTATTGTTTATTTAGGTTTTTTGAGAGAGGCTTTTGTAAGTGTAGCTATTTTATATTTAATTTTTCCAATTGTAGTTAGATACAAAAAAATATATGCCAAAATTAATTAGTATTATTATCCCAGTTTATAATCGTGTCGAGATTTTTGAGAAGTCTTTGCTTTCGGCTATACAACAAAATTATGAGAATAAAGAAATTATTGTGGTGGATGATGGCAGTGTAGAGGGGAATGTGGAAAGTGGAATTTGGAATGTGAAAAAAAATACAAACGTAAACATTATTTATTACCGTCAAGAGAACAAAGGTGCGCCAGTTGCTAGAAACAAAGGTTTTGAATTGTCAAAAGGGGATTATTTAATATTTTGGGATGCAGATATAGAAGCTGAGTCAGACATGCTGGAGAAAATGGCAAAAAAATTGGATAAAAAACAAGATCTTAGTTTTGTTTATTCTAGTTTCAATTTGGGTAAGAAAAAAATGTTGGCTAAGAAATTTTCACCAATAGAATTACAAAAAAATAATTATATTCATACTAGTTCACTTATTCGTCGAGAGGATTTTCCTTTGTTTGATGAAAAATTAAAACGTTTTCAAGATTGGGATTTGTGGTTAAATATGGTAGAACTTGGTAAAAAAGGAGAGTGGATTGATGAATATTTGTTTACAATCATTTCTACAGGAATAATAAGTGGTTGGTTACCAAAATTTGCTTACAAAAAACCATGGAAAAATTTGCCATGGTGGAGTGAGAAAGTTAGAAATTATGAAAAGGCTAAAAAAATTATTGTAGAGAAACATCATTTTGATGATTTTCAGAAATAATTTTTATTACAAATACAAAATATAAAATTCCAAAACCTTGAAATAAAGCAGGGGTTGTAAGATTAATTACAAACAGTGAAATAGCTCCGGCAAAAAGTCCTAAATGAAGGGGGCTTTTTTGTTTATAAACTAATTTTGCTAAATAATAAAGTACCATAATGATAAAAAGTAAAAATATGAAAGTACCTACAAATCCTAGTTCAGCTAACATTTCAAAATAACCCCAATCAAACTGAGTGCGAGTAATTATTTTTTTTGTAGCAGGATCTTCATAGCTTACTTGTGTAGCTAGACCAGAGCCAAAATAGGGATGTGTGGCTATCTTTTCTTTTATATCTGGTAACATTGCGAGTCGAATGGCTCCACTAATATCATCACTTGGGTTTTGTATAGAAGGTACTTTCAAACCCAAAAGTTCCAAACCAACAGAATCAAACTTACTAGAAACTAGATTGAGTGAGACAAAAATACTCAAAAATAATACAAAAAGCATTGCTGAAGTTTTGAACCATTGTTTCAAATTATTTTTTATGGCTAAAAACAATAAGCCAAAAGCTAATGCCAAAAAGTAAATGCGAGACATGTTCATAGCAAGCATCAAAAGAAGTGAAGCTTGTAGAAACCAAAGATTTTTATTTTTTAAGTCTTTTATCAAAAAAGAAGCAATTATAATTATAAAAGGAACTATAAACAATTGTTCTGATAATACTATTCTAAAAAAATCATTTCCTAAATCTGTAACTTTTCCACCAGCGATATCACGAAACCATCGATAAAAGTTGTCATGGATAAAACCAATTTTACTAGAATATATAAAAAAAGTTATTAATGAAAAAATGAGTGTCCCAAATACAAAAGTTTTTATGAGACTAAAAAAATGGTCTTTTTTGAAATTATCAAAATCAAGAGTAGGGAATAATAAGAAGAGGAAAAAATATAGTATTGTATCTTGTAATACAAGATTTATACCGTGTCCATTGAAAATTCCTAAGATTGTAGAAAAAATAATATAGATAATAGATAGAGTAAGTAAAATCAGTAAATTTTTTGGTAAATTTATTTCTAATTTTTTTTCTTTTATTTTTTTGTAGAGCCAGGCAAAAGCAAAAATTCCAAGTAACCAAGTTCTAAATATTAATCCGGAAAATTCAAAGAAGTGTCCAGCTCCATCCAATAATAATTCTGTAACGAGTAACATCCAGGCAAGATTTGGTTTTTTAAAAGATAGATAAGCAAAGATTGATATTAAGACAAAAGATATAATATTATTTATAAAAACTAAGTTATAATTATAGATAAAAAATGAGCTTATTCTTACAATCAAAAAAAAGGCTAGTAACAATTGTTCTAACTTTTTTTGTGGTAATTTTGTTATTGAAAGGTTCATTTTTTAGTCAGATGATTGTAAAGATGTTTTTTAGAATCAATTTACGTTTTATTAAATAAAAACAGCAAAATGTAGGAAAGATCCTCACGCCGTACTTCGTCGGCTCAGGATGACAGAACCACTTTATCAATTTGTTTACCATAACCATTTATAAATACTTGTGCATCCATTTCAGGTTTTCCTTCCAACTGTAATTTTGATATTATTATTGAACTATCAGCTGTGCCGGCATATATTATATCATTTTCTATACATACTTGACCAGCTTCTATTTTTTTGTCAGTTGGTTTTATTGCCAAAAATTTTAAACGTTTGTTATTCCAAGTAGTCCAGACACCTGGCCAAGGTGTGAAAGCACGATATTGATTGTAAATTTCTGTTGTAGATTTTTTCCAATCAATTTTGCCATCATCTCTATCTAATTTTTTACAAAATGTTATTTCAGTTTCATTTTGAGTTTGTGGCTTTATTTCATCGGCAATATACTTTGGTACAGTATCTAGAAGCAATTGTGAAGCGATTTGCGCCATTTTGGCATCTAACTCTATATAAGTTTCATCTGGTAGTATCTCAACTGCCTTTTGGCTCAAAATAGGCCCAGAGTCCATACCTTTGTCCATTATCATGATGGTGACACCTGTTTCTTTTTCACCATTGAAAATTGCTGATTGAATAGGGGAAGCGCCACGATATTTTGGTAGTAGGGAAGTGTGAGTATTTATTGTTCCAAATTTTGGGATATTCAAAATACTTTCTGGAATGAGCAGACCATATTGAGCTACTATAAATAGTTCGGAGCCATTAGCCAATAGTTCATAGTTTTTTAAACTTTCTGGTTGTTCAACCGGTAGATTGTTTTCTTCAGCTAATATTTTCACAGGGGATTTTTGCAAAATTTGTTTGCGTCCAACTGGTTTATCTGGTTGAGTGATGACTTTTTCGATTTCAAAAAGAGAACTATCAATAAGTCCTTGTAGAATTGTTTTGGCAAATTCGTGAGTACCGAAGAAGATAATTTTTATTTTAGTCATAGTAATTTGATTTCGAAATTTAGAAATTAAAAATTGTTTTAAAATTTAAAATTTCTAAATTACTTAATTCTTCTATTCAACTTCGTAGATCCCACTTGCTTTGTCAATAAACAAAACACCGTTTAAATGGTCTACTTCATGTTGTACAACACGAGCAAAGAAATTGTTGGCTTCAAATTCCATTTTTTCGCCATGTCTATCCAAAGCTTCAACATAAACATTTTTGTAACGTTTTACTTTGCCATAAGTTTTTGGTACAGAAAGACAACCTTCCAAATCCACTTGAGTTTTTTTGTTAATTTTCTGCCAAGTTGGATTTATCAAAACTAAATCTTCTATTGCTAAGGTATTGTTTTTATCTTGTTTTAGAGCATCTTTGCCAATGACACAAACACGAATATTTTTGCCAACTTGAGGTGCAGCTAGACCAATACCATCATCTTCATACATAGTTTTTATCATAGCCTCAAAGAATTTTTGATTTTCTTCATCATGCACAAAATCAAGATCTACTTCTAGTGATCTCTTTCTCAAGTTTTCATTTGGGATTGTGACTACTTCTAAAGTCATAGTATTTTTGTAACTCAGGACTTCAGTCCTGAATAAGCGTTCGTCAGGGCTAAAGCCCTGAGTTACGGTGATAACAAGCTAATCGGATTAGGATCTATTTTGAAGTTGCCAGGAATATATTGATTGATTTGTTTGGCTACTGACAAAGGATTTTTGTCAGCAATTTTTAGAGCAAAACCATACCAATATTGCTTACGAAAATATTTTGGTTGCATTTCGTAAGGGCCGAGTATTGTAGCATTTTTGGCTAGTTTTGTCAATGCTGTCATAACATTTTTGGCAGTTTGTTCTGATAGGTTCTTGCTTTTGTTTTCACTATCAGTTCCACAGTAATATTTTACTACATATTGGTAAGGAAATAAACCTAGTTTTTGTCGAGTATTTAGTTCTGTCCTATATATTCTATCTTTTTCGCCTAGTGATTTGAAAATAGTATGTTCTGGATTATTGGTTTGAATATAAAAGTTGCTTTGTTCATTTCGATAATAATTTATTTCTTGAATATTGTGCCAGATATTTTCTTGGGATAAATATTCAGGTATCGCTAATTGTCTATCAATATCGAGAAAAATGATCAAGTCAGTCTGTTTCCAGTTGATATCTTTGATAGCTGCATTTGTACCAATGATAATACGAGCTTGATTAGATGTTGTTTCTAATTGATTACTATCTTTGTCTAGCTTAATAATATCATGAGTAATTTCTGTGTTCCTTATTTTTTTTACTTCTTGTTCTACTAACTCTGTGCCGTAGCCATAGTTTTTTATCAATTCACTTTTGCATTCAGGACAAGTAGGGGAGAACTTTTGACTAAATTTGCTGTAAGGTGAATAGAGAATATTTTTGCTTTGGTCGTAAATAAGAGGTAGATTTGTCTGAGGATCACGAGCTATATAACCACAATTTAGACATTGTGTGGTTGTGGCAAAACCTTTTCTATTTATATAAATGAAGACATCTTTGGTAGCTGTTCTTATTCTTTCTTCCAAATCTAGTGAAAAAACACTTTTATTTTGACTAAAATTTTTGTTTGAGATATTTATGACTGTTGGTAAATTTGATTTTGTATTTTTGAATAGTAGTTTATCTTTAGTCAATTTTTTGGAGTATTCAATTTGTCCTTTATTTATTTCGTAATACTTTTCAAAACTAGGTGAAAAACTAGCGAAACTAAGATCGCAAGAATATAATTTTTGTAAAAATTTTACAATGTCTTTGGTTTGGAATTTAGGTGTACTATCCCAACTTTTTAAATTTTCGTCATGTTCAAAGTCAATAATAATTTTGTCCAAATTATTGAATGGTAAAAATAGAGCATTGCGTGTACCTATGATAATTGTTTTTTCACCATTTTTTATTTGTAGCCAATTTTCAAATTTTTGTTTGGTACTAAGTTCAGAATACCAGACGACTGTTTTGTCTTGTAATTTTTTTGGGAGAATTTTTTTTATTTCTTCAATTTGTCTAACTTCGGGTACTATTAGCAAAGTATTATTTTCTATATTTTTATATATTTTTTTATGTTCTTCTTTTGAATTATAAAAATAATAACTTTGGGTATTTTCTTTTTTAGCTTTTTCCGTAACAGTTTGCAGTGCTATCTTTTGCAATTTTCTTTTTTGTAGTGGCAACAAACTCATTTTTAGTAATACCGAAGGAGATATTAGATAAATTTCAGACAAAAGTAAATACATCTCCAATTGTTTTTTACTAAAAATAGCTATTTCATTTACGATACTTTTTAGTTCTTTTAATTTTTCATTATCATTTTTTTCAATATCATAAACAATACCAAAGATATTTTTGGAGCGGAAAGGTATTTCTACCAATTGACCTGTTTTTAGTGATTTTTCCAAATTTTCAGGTATGGTATAATCAAAAAAAGAAAAAGCCCTAGGTAGTCTTGTAAGTGGAATGACTTTGACAATCACAAAATTAAAATATTTGGTTTTTAAAAGACAAATTCTCCAGTTAGATAGCCAATACCTACACTAGTTTCATAGCAAATATTTTTGAAAGAATAGTTGATGTTTCTTAGACATCCCAGTATTGTAATTATTGAGTTGTAGCCACACTGAGAAGCATTCTTTACAAGTTCTGGATCTAAGTGGACGATACCAGCTGTATTATGAGATTCGAGTAATTCAATAATTTTTTTATCAAATTCTGCACCATCTTTGTGAAAGCCTGCTGGAGAATCACTATTTAAGGCATGTGACAAATCAGCTGAGGCGATAATAGCTATTCGTTTTTCTGATTCTGAAAATATTTCGTATAAAAGTTGTCCAAATTCTAATTGTGTTTTTGGATCTAGTTGAGTATTGCCAATTGGTAATATTTTTATATTTTGGAAGTGTTTTGTTAATTTTGAAAGTGGTATTGATGAACCATGATCTAGTTTTGCTTCGGTGATTAGTTGTACTGGTAAATTTTTTTCGTAAGATTTTTCTTTGATAATATGTCCCAACATTATTTCACCTGTCCATGATTCTTGGGTAGCAAAATCACCAAATTTTTCATAATGAGAAACAAAATTTTCAGACAGGTTTACTGCAAAAGTATTTTCAAAAATATCACCATGTGGAGAAATTATAACAATAACATCTGGTTTACTAGTATACAGATTTTGTTCAAGTTTTTCAAAAGCTGTTATTGTTTTGTTTACTAGTTCTTTTTTGTTTTTTCCTATGCCATCTATAATAATAGGTGGGTGAGGTGTGATAGCTGCAAATACTATGGGCATAAATTATAATTTAAAGACTTGAGATGTCCGAAGTTGTGACTACATCTAAATTATCAAGTTGTTCGATTAATTGCAAGGGCTGACCTTCTGGAATGATTAGAGCTGCTGAAAAACTTATCCAGACAACATTTTTCCAATTATAGCCATATTGTAAGAAAGTCTCTTCATTGTTGATATGTCTTTTTTTACCATTTTCCATAACATAGATAGTAGCTTCACCTTCTACACCAATGATAGTACCATTTTTAGGTAATATTGGTTCTGTTTTGTTTAAGTTGTTGAAAGCGCTATTGTCTACTTTATCTATAGTTAAATTTGGGAAGTTCAATTGTATTATTTTTTTATCAAGTATTGGAGCATAAGTGTCATCTTTTATATAATAAAAATTGTTTGTTCCTTTCAATTGCACTAGACGACCTGTTAAATCTTTTACATCGGCACTAATATTTTTGCCAGGTAAATATTCAGATAATTCAGTATCTGTGACTTCCATAATTTCGGCAGGATTGTAACCTATAGCTCTGACAACATCATAACTATCAAATTTTCTTTTGTAATCATAATCAAGCAAGTAATAACCAGAAGGGGAACTAACAATAGCATAGTTTGGTAATTTGATTTCTATTCCTTCTTCTAATTTGTCTAGTTCTGATTTAGTTATGGTAATTATAAGTTTTGGATCAAAGCGGGTAATCAAAGAAGTCATATTAGATATTTTTCTTTTTTTGCCATTTTGAATCAAATATACGGTAGTATCAGTAGATGTTTTGGCTAAGGTACCATCTGGGTAGCTTTGTTCAAACCAAGATTGCCAGATTGTCCAAAAATTTTGGTTGCCATGCAAATGTGGCGTATAGGTATAAAGAAACGCTGTAGCATTGGTGGCTGGTGTAATATCTTGTTCGTCTATATTATAAGTTTGTCCGGCTCTCTTTATCCAAGCTTGAGAACTCACTTTTTCATAATAACCACGCATTACATCCGCAGCTTTGTCTACTTGTTTGGCAAAACCTTTGTATTCTTGAATATCTGGATCATCTTTGCTACAACTATCGCATACAGCGTAGCCTGTAGCCCAATCTAATTGTTTTTGGCTAGGATTTTTTTCGGTAATTAGACTTTGTTCTTTTTGTAGTTTTACAAGTAAATATTTGGGATTTATACTGTATTTTTGGGCTGAATTATAGATGATGGTAGAAGCTTTTTGTCTTGATCCATCTTGGTATTCAGTAATGAAATCTGCTAAAGCACTATTTTTTTCTTCCAAAAAAATCTGAATATCAGATACGGTCATGGTATCTTTGTTTTGCAAAGCTTCATCAGTAATAATAAAATTAGGGTTGAATTCAGCTGATAGAGAGATTTGTGGCATTAAAAGAAAAAATGCACAAAAATAAGTTATTATTTTTTTCATAGAATATATTTTGATTTAGATAAAATAGAGATACAATTGAGATAATCTGGCTGAGTCTGCTAACTAGCTGGATTTGCTTATTATGCTGACTTATTATAGCATAAAAAACAAAAAAAATCTTGTATTTCAAGATTCTGGACCGTGGGCTAGGGAAGTGTTAGTTCCTTTCGCCCACGGTTTGCTTGTCTCGTCCGTCAGAAGATGTATCTGAAGAACGAGATTATGACTTTTAGGACTGGTATAGCGACCAGTCCAAGGGCGGCTCCCACTCCGGAGCCGGCCAGGGCGCAGAAGATGCCTGCGCCGGGATTTCCTCCGGCCGTTAGGCCGAAGACGGCACCCGCTATGGTGCCAATGATCATACCTGCAGTGATGCAGGTGTTGACCATATGACTTTCTTCCATACACCTTCCTTAAGGTGCAGGTGACGGTAGACATCTGGTACTTCCAGCTTGCCTCACGTCTTTTTTGTTCGCAGATTTTTGGTCTGCCAAAGATAATGTTAAATAGTTTGACCGCATCTTTGGTAGACAAAATTTGACTTTGTTTAGTCAAAATTGATTAGTCAATCTACTTTAAATTCGTTTTTTTGTCAATAGTTTGATTTTTTGGCTAGATTTGTTATTATATAAGAACTAAGGATTAACTACTAAAAAATATGGGTGATATAAAATCTAGTAGAGGAGAATTTGGAGGAGAGGAAAAAGAGTTTGCATCTGATTTTGTAGTAGATAAAAATGGGATTTTTTGTCAAAATGTTATTGATGGTGTAATAAGACCTGAAGATTTGAATATAGCAGATGTACAAAAAATGGCACAAGAATCAACATTACTTGCTCGCGCTGCTGTTAAATTCTGGAGATCTAAATACATGAGTGATGAGGTATTATTGGAATTAGCTAAAGGCATAGCTCAAGATACAACATTAGCTTATGAGGCGGTATATAGTGAGGAATCTTATTGGCCTGATGATTATTTGACAGAAGCTGTCGTTTTAGAATTAGCTAAAAGTGTTGCTCGTGATCCTAAGTTATCATATAATGCTGTTATTTAATGGGATAAAAAATATATAACAAGTGATGTTCTGTTAGTGTTATATGAAGCTGCTTGTAGAGATGCAAAATTTATTTATGATATTACTATATATTGGAGACCCGAATATTTGAAAATTTTGAAGGAGTTGTTACCAGAAAGAATTCAAAGACAAAGATTTTTGTTAAAATAAAAAGTTCATTATTTATTTAAGATTTATACTTGTGTCAGAAGAAAAAGGAAAATTATATATTGTTGCAACTCCAATTGGAAACTTGGGAGATATTACTTTGCGCGCTTTGGAAACTTTGAAAATTGTTGATTTTATTTTGTGTGAAGATACTCGAGTTACTCAGAAACTTCTTAATCATTATGAAATCACTACCAAGACGATTAGTTATCACCAACATAGCGATGACAGAAAAGTTGCTGAAATAAAAAAATTATTGGATGAAGGAAAAAATCTTGCATTGGTGACAGACGCAGGTACGCCTGGAATTTCTGATCCTGGCAATCAACTTATCCAGGAAGTCACAATGGGACATTGGGGCAATGAGACAATGGTAGTCCCTATCCCGGGTGTTTCTGCTGTCGTAACTGCGCTCTCTATTTCTGGATTTCCTACTGACAAATTTGTTTTTCTTGGCTTTCCTCCTCAAAAAAATGGTAGACAATCGTATTTCAAAAATTTAGCAAATATTGAACAGACAACTTGTTTTTATGAATCTAATCACAGAATTTTGAAAGCTATTGCTAGTATGCAAGAGTTTTTGGCACCTGAAACAAAAATTTGTATTTGTCGGGAACTGACTAAAAAATTTGAAACTATTTATCGTGGAACTGTTGGTGGTTTGGCTGATATGCAGGTGAAGGATAAAGGAGAGTTTGTTATCATTATAAGCGCGGAAAGACGCGGAAGATAACGCAGATAAACACAGAAAAAATATGGAGGGGCTTATTTATGAACAAGAAACTTATAAAATAAGAGGCGCTTGTTTCAAAATTTGGAAAGAATTTGGTGGAGCCTTCAAAGAGAGTGTTGTGGAAAATGCTTTAAAGATTGAACTTGAAGAATTGGGTTTTAAAGTAGAAAGTCAAAAAAGATTTCCAATATATTACAAAAATCAAAAAGTAGGAATTTATATTCCAGATATAATTATTGATAATAAAATATTAATCGAATTAAAATCAAAAGAATTTGTTACCAAAGGTGATGAAAAAACATTTTGGCATTATCTAAAAGCAACAAATTATAAATTAGGGCTATTAATAAATTTTGGTCCAGAAAAATTAGAAATCAAACGGAGAATATATGATGAAGCGAGGATATAATATCCGCGTAAATCTGCGTATAAATCCGAATAAATCCGCGTTTATGAATAAATATTACGTTACAACAACTTTACCATATGTAAATTCAGAGCCTCATATTGGTTTTGCCTTGGAAATTGTGAGAGCTGATGCTTTGGCTAGGTTAGCGAGTCTAAGAGGTGAAGAAGTGATTTTCAATACTGGCACAGATGAACACGGTCTAAAAATTCATAGAAAAGCTCTAGAACAAGGAATTTCAACTCAAGAATATGTTGATGGCTACGCTAAAAAATTTAAAGATCTAAAAGAATTGCTAAATTTGAGTTTTACAAATTTTATTCGCACCACAGACGAACATCACAAAAAAGCTGCTCAAGAGTTTTGGAAACGTTGTGATGCAAATGGAGATATTTATAAAAAAACTTACAAGGTTAAATATTGTGTTGGTTGTGAACTTGAAAAAACAGATTCAGAACTTGTTGATGATAAATGTCCAATTCATCCAACTTATGAAATTGAACTTATTGATGAAGAAAATTATTTTTTCAAATTTTCTGCATATCAAGAAAAATTGTTGAAGTTGTACGAACAAAAAGATTTTGTTATTCCAGAACATAGACAAAATGAAATAAAAGCTTTTGTAGAGCGTGGTTTGCAAGATTTTTCTATTTCTAGACTAAAAGAAAAAATGCCTTGGGGTGTAGAAGTACCAGGAGATGAAACGCAAGTGATGTATGTTTGGTTTGATGCACT
Source organism: Candidatus Magasanikbacteria bacterium RIFOXYD12_FULL_33_17 (assembly GCA_001783255.1). Lineage (GTDB taxonomy): Bacteria > Patescibacteriota > Patescibacteriia > Magasanikbacterales > UBA922 > UBA1557. The sequence goes on along the minus strand of MFRB01000037.1, from coordinate 6,111 downwards.
TGTCAATTATATTTCGACTCTTGGTTGGCCAGAGGATAAAAAGAATTTCAATGATTTTTGGCCAGGAGTTCAGTTAGCCGGTAAGGATAATTTGCGTCAGCAATCAGCTATGTGGCAAGCGATGCTTATGTCAGCCAATTTGCCAAATTCTAAACAAGTTTTTATTGGTGGACATATAATGTCTGAAGGACAAAAGATGAGTAAGAGTATCGGTAATGTTATTGCGCCTTTTGAAGTTGTTGAAAAATATGGAGTAGATGCTGTACGTTATTTCTTACTTGGTGGTTTGTCTGCTTATGGTGATGGTGATTGGTCAGAAGAACGTTTTGAAAATTTTTATACAGCCCACTTGGTAAACGGTATTGGCAATCTTACTTCTCGTATTTTGACTATGATTGAAAAATATCAAGAAAATAAAGTACCAGCTGTTGCAGTAGATATTTTTGAAACAGAAAAATTTTGGTTAGATTATGAAAGTGCTTTTGCTAAATTTGATTTTGAGGAAGTTGTAAAAAATATCAATTCCTTGGTTTCAAAAATAGATTTGAAAATTTCTGAAGAAAAACCTTGGGAAAAAGTGAAGACTGGTGAAGATATCTCTGTTTTGTTGTATCAGTTGGTAGAAGGTCTACGACATTTGGCTTTATCATTGGTACCAATTATTCCAGGAACTGCTGAAAAGATTTTGTCTCAGTTGAATTTGGAAGTTTCAGACAATTTTGCTGAGGAAAAAAAATGGGGTTTATTACAAGAAGGAAAAGAAATCAAAAAAGCAGATATTTTGTTTGTAAGACTAGAGAAATAGATTGAACTGCTTTTATAACTAACTATTGACAAATTAACTAAAATATCGTAGTTTGTGGTTGAGGGGAACGGTGGAGTGCTCGCGGCCATAGTCTGGGGAGCTTACTCTCTAGACGAACTGGTAGTTTGCTCTACGTGCGGTGCTGACGCGCCTCCTTCGCGTCAATACCCGTAGTCGACAGACAAACGTGAGTCCCACCGTTCTCCTCACAAACCACAAAAATAATTGCCCAATATTGGGCTTTTTTATTTACTTTTTATTTTTTTTATAGTAAAATAGAAGCATAATTTTTATTATATATGTATGAATGTCACTGACATCATTTTTCTTATAATTATAGGTAGTTTTGGTATTTATGGTTTTTGGTCTGGATTTGTCCGTGCGTTTGGATCACTCATTGGTACCTTTTTGGGTGTTTATTTGGCCGGTAGATATTATCAGGATTTGGCTAATTGGCTTATCTCTGTAACCGGTTGGGGGGCAAATACTAGTAAAGTTTTGATGTTTGTTTTGGCTTTTTTTATTATTACTAGTTTGGTTGGTGTTTTGTTTTGGTTTATTGATAGAATTTTTAAGATAGTTTCTATCATTCCTTTTGTCAAAACTTTCAATCGTTTGTTTGGTTTAGGTTTGGGTATTATTGAAGGTATTCTAAGTCTTGGCTTGTTTGTATATTTTATTGAAAGAATTCCGCTTTCTGAAAAAATAATGACAAGTTTGGCAAATTCAATAATCGCTCCAATTTTGAGTGATATTGCTTCTATATTCTTGCCACTTTTACCAAAAGCTTTGCAATTGCTTCATTCTACTGTAGATTACGCTGAGAATTTAATTCGTTAATAGGGATACGAAATACGAAAAGTACGAACATACGAAAGTTCCGTAGTTCGTACTTTCGTAAATTTTCGTATTTCGTATCCAGTTAATAGTATGTTGTTTGACTCCCACTGTCACATACAATTCAAAGGTTTCGATGCAGAACGTGATAATGTCCTAAAAGTTTGTGCTGAAAAAAATATTTGGCTTCATGCTATTGGCACTCAAAAAGAGACTAGTAAAAAAGCAGTTGAATTGGCTGAAAGTAATTCTCATATTTTTGCTTCCATTGGTATTCATCCTATACATTTATTTCCAACTTATGTCGATGAAGAAGAATCATCTTTTGTTTCTCGTGAAGAAAGTTTTGATGAAGAATATTTTGCTGAACTTGCTAAGTCAGACAAAGTAATTGCAGTAGGGGAATGTGGTTTTGAATTGTACCATGTCCCAAAAGACAAAACAGTTGAAGAAGTTTTGAAAAAACAAAAAGAAATATTTTTGGCGCAATATCATTTTGCGCAAAAATATAATTTACCATTAGTTATTCATGTTCGTGATGCTCACAAAGAGCTGATTGAAGTATTAGAAACTTTGGCAAAGCCAATACGTGGAGTAGTACATTGTTTTAGTGGAGATTGGGAAGTTGCCCAAAAATATTTAGAATTTGGTTTGCATCTAGGCTTCACTGGTATTATCACTTTTCCTAGCAAAAAGACAGAACCAAAAATTCAAAAAGATTTGTGGGAAGTGGTAAAAAATGTTCCTTTGGATAGATTTTTGATAGAAACAGATGCTCCGTATCTTGCTCCACAAAAGTATCGTGGCAAGCGTTGTGAGCCGTGGATGGTAGAAGAAGTCCTCAAACAAGTAGCTATTATAAAAGATTTGAGTGTTAAGGAAGTTCAGAACATTGTTTGGGAAAATAGTTTGAAGTTGTTTGATAAGATGAGAGTTGATTAATAACTAATAATTAATAACTAATAATTAGTAATTAATAATTTTATAAATAAAAAAGAATCTCGGTAATTTTGAGATTCTTTGTTATTTAAGAATAATAATACTTGTTTAAGTTAGAACAACAAATTCCAATTTGTCAAGGGTTTACAGATTGACAGAGGACTTGTCTGTGATAAACTGCTTGCGAATCAATTTTTATAGGAAGTTTTTGTGCTAGTTTATGCACTATATTTTTCCAAGATAATTGACTAGATTAGCTATATAATGTATAATATTGGCGTCTAATTTTTTAAAGAACTATATGACAGATATCTCTAAAGAAAGAAACAATTTACATTTTAGGATTTGGATGCTCATGATTAGAATTATCTTTATTTTTGGTATTCCTGCTGGAATTGGTTTCTTTGTAGGTAAATATTTGGATGAGCGTTTTTCGATGAGACCAAAAGCTACTGTCATTACTTTGCTTCTTACTTTTGTTTTGTCATGGTTTATTACAGTTTTTGAATATGGCAAAATAACAAAAAAATTGAAAGCTCTAGATGAGAAAGAAGAATTAGAAGAAAAGTCAAAAAAAAACAGTCAAGATAATAATTTATAAAAATTTCTATGTTTTTGCAAGTACAAAGTGAAAGCCCTACTATTCAACCTGAAACTATATTTAGTATAGGTAATTTTCCGGTTACAAATGCTATGATTACGGCTACTTTGGTGACCTTACTTTTGCTTTGGTTGTCTCTTTATGTCTCAAAAAGAAAAAGAATGACTGTACCTAGTAAATTTCAAATTATTATAGAAATATTAGTTGAAAGTTTTGTTGGATTGATTTCTACTATTACAAATAACAAAAAAAGAGCCATGAGTATTTTACCTTTGATTGGTACTTTGTTTTTATTTTTTGGAATTTCAAATTTAATAACATTAATACCGGGTTTTAGTTCTATGAGTTTTGATAGTTTGCCTTTGTTTAGAACACCTACAAATGATTTTAATACAACATTCACAGTAGCTTTGGCTATGGTAATTTTGACTCAAATAGTTAGTATAAGACATTTAGGATTACTTTCTCATTTAGGTAAGTACTTTAAATTCAAAGAAATATTTCTGGGTTTTAAACAAGGTGTTGGGGCTGGAGCTACTGCAATGATTGATTTTTTGATTGGTTTGTTGGATATAATATCTGAATTTGCAAAAGTAATTTCATTGTCATTACGTTTGTTTGGAAATATGTATGCAGGTGATATGTTGACAGTTGTTTTGTTTGGTGCTTTAGCTGTTTTGGCACCGACTCCTTGGCTTGCTATGAATCTTTTGACAGGAGTACTTCAAGCAATGGTATTTGGTTCTCTTACAGCTGCTTATTATAGTAGTATGTTTGATGGATCAGATGACGCTGATGATGAAAGAGAAAATAACAAGTTAGAGGTAACTCCAAAAGTTTTGGAAGTTGATAAGGTTTAAAAATTAATTAATTTATTTATTTTTAATTATAAAAATATGGACATAGAAGTAGCACGTCTTATTGCAAAGGGTTTAGCTACCACATCAATGTTTGGTTCTGCTATTGGTGAAGGATATTTGATTGGTAAAGCTCTAGAAGCTATTGGACGCAATCCTAAAATGGAAGGAAGTATCTTTAGTAAAATGATTATCGGCGTAGCTATGGCTGAATCAACTGCTATCTATGCTTTCGTTTGTTTCTTTATTGTTTAAGGAATAAAAAATGAATACGCTTTTGTGCGTATTCATGAGTGATTGGAGATTCATGAATAATCACAAAAATATTAATAATTATATATATGGAATATTTATTAGAAACATTGGGCAAAGTTGGTTTTGATTGGAGAATGGCTTTATTTAGTTTTATCAATTTTATATTAGTTTTCTGGTTGCTTAAAAAATTGTTTTTTAAAAAAATACTAAATATTATTGAAGAAAGACAGGAAAGTATCAAAAAAGGTCTAGAAAATTTTGAAAAATCTAAAATTGAAATTGAAGACGCTGGAAAAAAAGCTAATACTATCATAATAGAAGCTAAAAAAGAAGCAAATGGTATTATTGAACAAGCTAATGAAATGATAAAAATTGAAAATGAAAAGATGAAAGACAAAACTAAAGAAGATATCAAAGAATTGGTAGCTCAAGCTAAGAAAAATCTTGAAATACAAAAACAAGAAATGAAAGAAGAAATTCACAAAGAAACAGTACATCTAGTAATCAGTGCTGTAGAAAAAATATTGGATGAAAAAATTGATGAGAAAAAAGATGCATCATTTATCAAAAAAATGTTGGAATCTGTAAAATAATATATGAAAAAATTGTTACCTATACAATACGCCAAAATACTTTATTCTTTGACAAAAGATATTGATAAGTCTGACTTGGACAAGGCAGTTTCAGAATTTTTTCAATTTTTGAAAAAAGAAAGAATTTTGTTAAAAACAGATTCCATACTGAAAGCATTTGTTAAGTATTCAAAAGAACAAGAAGGTATAAGATTTTTGAAAATAAAATCAGCTAAAAAATTGTCTGATGCTCAGATGAAGGAAATAGTGACTTCTTTTGGAAAAAATGTAGAAGTAGAATCCTTTGTTGATGAAAGTTTGATTGGCGGAGTCGTCGTACAAGAAGGTAACACTGTGTTAGATGGTAGTATCAAAACTCAATTAAAAAAATTAGAACATAAACTTATATAAATAAAAATAATATTAATATTTATGGGTTACACAGAACAGATAGTTGAAAAACTAAAAAAGAATA